>JAJDDZ010000381.1 GCA_029260025.1 Phycisphaerae bacterium
ACGGGCGATGCTTCGCGGCGACGTGGGCCCTGCCAAGTATTACCTGATCGAGGCGGAAAAACGGAAGCCAAGGCATGTTGGGAATCTTCATGACCTGGGCGTTTGTTGCGAGATTCTAGCGAAGGAGCGTTTCGCTCAGATGAACCACGCAGCGGCGTTCGATCAGCTGGATCGGGCGATCGGGTACTACCGGGCGGCGCTTGATGCCGATCCGGGTAACCACGCCTCTCGGGAGGGCCTCAATACGGCGCTTGAGCTAAAGGGCCAGTTCGATGAGGCGCTGAACGAAGTTAGGTGGGCGGCGAGGTTTGTTGGTCCATCGGCGAAACAGCATGTTTATCTCGCACGGGAGCTTGAGGAGCGCGGCGACGTTGACGGGGCGCTCTTGCGTTACCGACAGGCTGTTGCGATGGAACCAAGCAACCCCGAGCCGCATGTTGCGATCGCGGAGTTTTTGTTGCGACACGAGAACGAGGTGGCAGCACTTCATCACTTACAGGCGGCGTACAAGCTTGATCCCAAAAACCCTTGGGTTGGTGAGCAGCTCGCGATTCGCGGGGCAACGCCGCAACTTGCTCGACAAGCTCTGGGTTCGCAGTAGCATTCGCTGATGTGTGGAATCTGCGGGTCGGTAGCCTTTGACGGACAACCGGTTGATCGGGATGCGGTTGGGCGCGGTTGCGCTGCCCTGGAGCATCGGGGACCTGATCACACGGGGACTTGGTTTGATGAGGGTTCGGGTGGGTCGGAGTTGTCGGTGGGGTTGGGGGCGACACGGCTTGCGATTCTAGATCCGCTCCCCTCGGGCCATCAGCCAATGCACTCCACGGACGGTCGGTATCACCTGGCGTTCAACGGGGAAATCTACAACTATCAAGAGGTTCGCGGTGAGCTTTCGTCGTTGGGGCGGGCGTTCTCCACCAACTCCGATACGGAAGTCGTGCTAGCGGCGTGTGCGGAGTGGCGCGAGAAAGCGGTCGAGAAGTTCAATGGGATGTGGGCGCTTGCGTTTTATGATAGCGAGCGAAAGTGCGGGTTTCTTTCTCGCGATCGGTTTGGGATTAAACCGCTTTTCTATGCCCAGGTTGGACGGCGTCTTTTTTTTTCCAGTGAGCTGCGGTCTTTGAAATTGCTAGGCGAGTTCGATCGAGGGATTGACCGTGATTCGTTGGTCGAGCATCTCGCGTTTGGGTATATCACCCATCCACGAACAATTTACTCCGGGGCGAAGCGACTTCCGCCGGGTCATCTTCTGGCATTCGATGCGAGCGGTGTGAATGAGCCCAGAGCGTACTACGACCTTGCGACGGTTGATACTGCCGGCGGGGGCAATGAGTATGGCCAAGTGTGCGGTGAGGTTCGTTCTCGTCTCAGAAACGCCGTTGTGGGGCGGCGGATTTCAGATGTCCCGATCGGAGCGTTTCTTTCGGGCGGTCTTGATTCGTCGATTATTGTTTCGCACCTTGCCGAAGCTACTGGGAAGCGCGTTCAGACCTTCGCGGTTGGATATGAAGGGCATGCTTCGTACGACGAGCGCAGTTTTGCACGATCGGTCGCGATGCGGTTTGGGACGGAGCATCGTGAGTTGGTTATCACTGAACGCGATGCCGTTTCAATGATTCCTCGGGTGCTGGACCATCTCGGGGAACCTGTGGGGGATAGTTCTATTATTCCCACGGCGCTTCTATCTGAGTTTGTGTCGCAACATGTGACCGTGGCGCTGAGCGGTGACGGCGGAGATGAATTGTTTGGAGGTTATTGGCGGTATCTGGGGCATGAGGCGCTGGCGACGTATCGAAAAATCCCGAGCTTGATGCGAAGATTCTTTATAGAACCTGTGATCAGTTCACTGGGTGCGTCTCAGACGAGTACCCTTGGGAATCGGGCACGTCAATTTCAAAAGTTACTACGCGCAGGCGGTGACATAAGTCAGGATGAGATTTCTAATCACGTTGCCTGGTCGCGGATTCTCTCGCCCGCGTCCGCGGGAATTTTTGCAGATCCGGGAATCGTAGAGGCCTTCGATCGCGTTGTAGCAGCGAAGGCGAGGGCGATGACGAAGAACTTGTCTTCGGGCGATCCGCTAAATCGGATTCTTTCGTTCGATCTGCAGCATCAGCTACCGGCGGACATGTTGCAAAAGGTGGATCTGGCGAGCATGATGTTTTCGCTGGAGGTCCGGGTTCCGTTTCTTGATCCGGGGGTGGTTTCTTATGTCCGGGGGCTACCGTCTGGGCAGAAGATCGATCGTGGGCGCCGAAAGCAGGTCTTGGTGGACGCGTATCGGGGGCGTCTGCCGGACGGGGTTCTGGATCGGTCCAAAAAGGGGTTTGAGGTGCCGATTGGTGAGTTTTTGCGTGGGGGTCAGGTGGCTGAGATGTTTCGGGAGACCGTAACGCGGGATGCGGTGGAATCGCTCGGTGGGCTAGATTTTGAGGGGGTAACGCGGCTGTATGAAGCCCATCTGACCGGGAGAACGGACCATTCGGACGTTCTTTTCGCTCTCTTGAGCCTTTGCTGGTGGGCGAAAGAGGGGTAGCCGGGGTTGGCCGCTTGTCTCGGTTGGCGGAGATGCTAGAATGCGAGGCTCGGCGGAAGTCGTCGATCCAGAGGCAAGGAAACCAGACATGAAAAAAGAAATTCATCCGAAATACGTCGATTGCAAAGTCCACTGCGGTTGTGGTAATGAATGGGATACCCGCAGCACGATTCCCTCGATCAAGATCGAAGTTTGCTCAGAGTGTCATCCTTTCTTCAAGGGCGGTGAGAACCACCTGATGGATGCGATGGGGCGTGTTGGTCGGTTCCAAGAGAAGTTCGGCGGCGACTATTTTTCCAAGGCGAAGAAAGCCCAGGAAGCAAAGAAGGGTCGCAAGCCTCTTCGCGGTTAGCTTTTCAATCTGATAAATCATTGCCCGCGCGCGTTGTGCTTGGATGCAGCAACGCGCGTGGTTTTTTTTCGTCCGGAGATATTAATGGCTACGACTGTTGAAGATCGTCTTATTGCAAAGCTCGAAGAGCTATCGGTGCGTTCGGATCAGCTCACCGAGAGTCTTGCGGATCCGGCCGTGGCGTCTAATACGCCTAAGCTGATTAGCATTTCAAAAGAGCTTGGGCGGTTGCGCCGGCTAGTCGAACCGTACCGCGAGTTTCGTGCGGTCAATTCGAATCTTGAAGAGGCGCGGGCAATTGCGGGGGACGCTTCGCAAGATCCTGATATGCGCGAACTTGCCGAATCCGAGATCCCCGAACTTGCACCGAAGCGCGAGGCGATCTTAGAGCAACTCAAGGCGGCGCTTGTTACGGACGACGATGCTGCTATAGAGTCTGTGATTCTGGAAATTCGGGCGGGGACTGGCGGCGATGAAGCCGCCCTTTTCGTGCGCGACTTGTACGAGATGTACAATCGGTTCTGCGGAAAGCGGGGTCTGACAGTGGAGGTTCTGGATCAGAGCGGATCGGACAGCGGTGGGTTTAAGGACATGGTCTTGAGCGTCAAAGGGGCTGAGGTCTATCGCTTGCTCGGTTATGAGAGCGGCGGACATCGCGTGCAGCGGGTTCCAACGACCGAAACGCAGGGGCGGATTCACACCTCAGCTGCGACCGTGGCTGTCTTACCAGAGCCAGAAGAGATTAACATCGAGGTCAACTGGGATACAGATGTTGAGGAGTTCGTCTCGCGGGCTGGTGGTCCGGGCGGTCAGAACGTAAATAAGGTCTCCTCTGCGATTCGCCTTTGTCACAAAGAGACCGGGATAACGGTTTCGATGCGTGACGAGAAGAGTCAGCATAAGAATCGCGCGAAGGGTCGGCGGATCATGATGACGCGATTGTACGATCATCAGCAGCAGCAGATTAACAGCGAACGCGACAGTGCACGTAAGACAATGATCGGGAGCGGGGATCGGTCGCAGCGCATTCGGACTTATAACTTCCCCCAAAACCGCGTAACGGACCATCGGATTGGACTCGATCTTCACTCGCTCGACAAGATCATGCAGGGTGAGCTCGACGGTCTGGTTGAGGCGATGCAGGCCCGCGATAAAGAGCAGCGACTCGAGAATCTGTAAGCGGCGCCGCTAGAGGAAAGTCACTCGAACCATCATTAGTAAGACGGCTGCGGCGGCGGTCCCGAGCGCGCAGCCAAACACAAACCCCCCTGCCGTGAAATTCTCCAATGTCTCTGTCTCGGCGCCGAGTGAGGTGGTTTGTTCTTGCTGTTTGTCGAATAGAGCTTTGCGTTCTTGGTGCTCGACGTTTCCATTTTTCTTATCCCGCTGGGCGGCGCTTGTGGGCGCGGAGAAAGTAATGGCTGATTCTTCTGAGGTGCTCGGAGAGACAAGAGCAAAAGCTTCGTTGAACAAGCCCGAGTCTTTTTCTTCTTCTTGCATTTCGGTGGAGTAGACTAGCTCTAATTCTTGTTCAGTGCCGACGCCGTATATGCTTCCCATGACCGGTGCTGTGGGAGAGAATTCACCCCGCCGATTGATCGGGATCTGCCGCATATCATTCGTGCTTCTCTGCTGGGGATGGACGAACTCCTCGATCATCTGCTGGGACTGCAATCGCCAGGCGCGGTTCTTGACTTTGTTTTGTCTTGCCTTGCCGTGGAGTCCGCCTGGTCGTTTTTGTTTTGAGCTTTCGGTTGCCATGAGCTGCCTCCTGTTGGGTCAAAACTGCGTGGATGATTCAACGCCGATTATGGTTTTGGGCATTACATTTATCGACCCGGACCCAGGGCGGTGAAAAGTGAAACATTTCACACGGGCCATATTCGAGGAAAAAGTAAGACTGGGGAGTATAGGTGGGCGTCAGGTCCAGGGGTTACCCGGAGAGGCGCGAGAGCATTGGGTTGGCGGATAGCCTGGCTGCCGTTGTTAACTTTAGCGGGGCGAAGACTGGGTCGAGTCGAACCGGGAGAGATTCTCCCATTGGCGAGACCCTTTCGTCAAGAGCTCTCAGCAGCGCACCTAGGGCGCGACTTTGTCTTGCGGAGATCGGTTCGTTGGCGGGTGAGTGTGCAAGGCGAACTCGAACTGCTTCGGGGTCAATGCCGGCGGGGGTCTGCCCTCGCCAGCTGCTCGCTCGCGACAAGCTTCCGCGATCGTCAATGAAAAAATGATAGGCGCCATTGTCGCGACTTGATGCGAGTACGACTCCTGACGATTGCGCCGCTGGTTCGGGAACGATATCAATCCGCTGCCACTGATTCTCCTGAACGGGAACGTCTTCGGTAACAAGCGATCTGGCGATGCCGAGCATGTTGGTGGCGTCTTTTTGGGTCGCCGCTGGCAGAGTGGGAGCCATCCATGCGAGCAAGCTCGCCGTCGAGGTCATCGCACCCGCCAGGGAGGTGAGAACAAAGAATAGGCGCTTACGCTGGTCCATATTTCCCGCGCGAATGGGTAGAAGTTGATTCCAATTATGTCAAAGTAAATGCGGTTCCACCGCACAGAGTCGATGAGGTGTGTCGCCATATGCCCCTCTTGCCGGGTTCCGACTTTGCGGGGCTGACTTAACCTAACCATTGTATCATCGGCGCAGGACCGGCGCGAACTTTGGCGAAATTGCGGCCTTAGTGAAGATGCTATTTCCCGCAGAAATCGATGATGCGGGCAAGCTCGCGGCGAAGATCGGCGCGGGGGACGATGCGATCGACAAAGCCATGTTCCAGCATAAATTCAGCGGTTTGGAACCCCTCGGGTAGCTCGGCGTTGATCGTATTGGCGATGACGCGCGGTCCGGCGAATCCGATCATGGCTTTGGGTTCTGCAATAATTACGTCGCCAAGACTGGCGAAACTTGCCGCAACCCCCGCCGTGGTGGGGTCGGTCGCCACGACGACATAAAGTCCACCCGCATCGTCCAGCCTCGCGAGCGCCGAAGATGTCTTGGCCATCTGTACCAGCGAGATCATACCCTCTTGCATTCGAGCACCACCTGACGCAGTGACCAAGACGAGCGGGAGGTTTTCGTCGATTGCTTTTTCGATGGCTCGCGTGACTTTCTCGCCGACCACCGCGCCCATCGATGCCATGATAAACGCGGGATTCATGACCCCGAGTACGACAGCCCTTCCGCGAATGAACGCCTTGCCGACGATGATGGCGTCTTTCTCGCCCGTCTTTTCTTGTTCCCTCGCGATTCGCTCTGGATAGGGGATTCTGTCTTTGAAATTGAGCGGGTCCGTCGCGCGAAGGTCTGCGGCAAATTCTTCGAAGGTGTCGGGGTCGACTAGTTGTGTGATACGGGTTCGCGCTGCGACTCGGCGATGGTGGCCACATTCTGGACAGACGTGTAGCGACTCGGCAAGCTCTTTTTCGTAGATCATGTGCTCGCAGATTTCGCAGCGGGTCCAAAGGCCCGCTGGAACGCCGGTTTTCTCTTCGCTTGCTGCCATATCAACCACTTATTTCAATGCCTCACGTCTGCAATAGGGTACTCGAAACGGGTCCGTTTGGTAAAGGATCGACCTTGCTGGCTAGGATGCGCCAGTTACCGCCGCTTGGGCGAGGTCGTGCAGGTTTTTCATGGCGGCAGGTGGATCGTCCTGGCGGAAGATCGCGGTTCCTGCGACAAACGTGTCCGCACCAGCAGCCGCGGCGCCGGCGATTGTGGTCGGGTCGATTCCGCCGTCGATTTGCAGTCTTTGATGCGGCGCGAGGCGACTCTTGATCTCTGCCACCTTGGGTAGCACGTCGGCGATAAACTTCTGACCGCCGAACCCGGGCCACACGCTCATGATGAGGACCATGTCTACTTTTTCGATGATCGCTTCGATTTCAGAGGCGGGGGTTGTCGGATTGAGCGAAACACCGACGGATGCACCCAAGCTATGAATGTGGTCGACGATGTCGGCGGGGTCTTTGGCCACTTCAATATGAAACGTAATGAGATCGCAACCCGCCTCGACGAAAGATTCAGCGTACTTTTTGGGTTCCTCGATCATCAGGTGGGCGTCGAAGTACATCTTCGAGCGACGACGAAGCGACTTGATGATCGGAGCGCCGAAACTGATGTTGGGGACGAAGTGTCCGTCCATGACGTCTAGGTGGAGGATTGGTGCGCCTGCTTTTTCAATGGCAGCGACGCCGCGTTCCGCGTTGGCGAAATCAACGGAGAGAAGCGAGGGGGCCATTCGTATTCCGGGGTTTCTGAGTGCGAAGTCGGGTCTTGTAGTCACTGATTCTTCCTGAGTCGTGGTAGCTGGTGTCACTATTCGTCCTGCCTTATGGCCGCGTTACTTGAATGCACCGGGCATAAATCGGTGCCACCCAGCAAGCAGCGTTTCCCTGCGACTACGCGTCGTCTAACGCGTCGATTGCGGCGAAGGGTTTGCCTTCAAGGAATTCCAGCGAAGCGCCTCCGCCTGTTGATATGTGCGTCATTCTAGCGGAAAGATGGGCCTGGTCGATTGCGGCTGCGCTGTCTCCACCGCCGATGATCGTGATCGCACCAGCATCTGTCGCGTCTGCTACGGTTTCCGCAATGGCGATGGTTCCCGCATCGAAGGGGGGAATCTCGAAGACGCCCATGGGACCATTCCAGACAACGGTTTTGGCGGCGAGGATCACATCGCGGTAGGCGGCGACTGTCTTTGGTCCGATATCCAGGCCCATCATTCCCTTTGGGATTGTTTCGCCGCAGGATTGAGTTTCGGCGTCATTCGCGATATTGGTTGCGGCAATCGAATCGACGGGTAGGCGGAGTCGGTCTCCGGCGTCTTTGCGGAGTGAGCGGGCGGTGTCGAACAGATCGGGTTCGGTGAGACTGTTGGCGACGTCGATCCCGTCCGCTGCTAAGAAAGTGTAAGCCATCGCACCGCCGATTAGGATCGTGTCGCATTTTTCTAGAAGCGATCGGATGACGCCGAGTTTGTCGGATACTTTCGCGCCGCCGAGGATGCAGACAAAGGGGCGTTTTGGGGCCGTGACCGCGCCGCCGAGGAATCCCAGCTCGCGTTGTACGAGGTAACCTGCGACGCGGGGTTTGCCCTTCATAAGCTTGGGGACCGTCAGCATACTGGCGTTGTCGCGGTGACAGGTTCCGAAGGCGTCGTTGACGTAGACATCTGCGAGGTCTGCGAGTTGTTGGGCGAATGTTTGTTTTTGCTCAGCTAAGGCTGGGTCGTTCGCAGCTTGCTTATCTTTGATTGTTTCGGCGGGGTTGAAGCGGAGGTTTTCGAGTAGGCAGACCTCACCGTCGGTCAAAGCGTTTGCGAGAGCGGTCGTAGCGTAGCCGCTACTGTCATTTGCGAGAGGGACGGGTTTGCCCAATAGCTCGGAGAGGCGTTTTGCGACGGGTGCGAGTGAGAGTTTTTTGCGGTCGGCCTCTTCTTTGGGTCTGCCGAGGTGAGTTATTAAGATGAGACGTCCGCCGTTATCAACTAACTTCTTTATGGTGGGCAGGGCGGAACGGATGCGGCGGTCGTCGGTGATATTTCCGCATCCATCGAGTGGGACGTTGAGGTCCAAGCGGACGAGGATTCTCTGGCCGCTTGCGTCGATGTTGTCGATGGTTTTCTTCATGTCGGTTGCCAGCCTACATTTTTTCGATGGTTTCGATACCCAGGAGGTCCAAGCCTAGCTTAAGCACGCGAGCGGTCAGATCGCACAAACGCAGTCGTGATGTTCGAAGCTCGGCTGTTTCAGCGTTGATGACGCGAACGCCGAGTTTCTTGTCGTAGAACCTGCTAAACGTTCGCGAGAGTTCGTAGAGGTAGTCAGTCAATACATTTGGTCGCAGGTCGCGTGCGACGGTATCGAGAATCTCAGCGAATCGCAGTATTTTCTTGGCGAGCGCGAGCTCGGTTGCATGCTCGAGGATGATGGGGGCGCTTGCGGGGAGTTTTGCGAAATCGACTTCTGCTTTTCGTCCAATCGAGCGAACTCGTGCGTAGGCGTACATCATGTAGGGGGCGGTGTTGCCTTCGAGGTTGAGCATGTGGTCGAGATCAAATTTGTAGTCGCTTGCGAGCGCGTGCGATAAGTCGAAGTATTTGACGGCACCGAGACCAACGACGTTCGCGATGCGGTCGATTTCATCCGGCGAAAGAGCGTCGTCATATTTTGAGGCGTCGTCGGACTTGTCGATGACGCCTCGCGCTCGGGCGATCGCTTCGTCGAGCAGCGTTCTCAGTTTGACCGTACCCCCTTCGCGCGTCTTGAAAGGGCGACCGGTCTTGCTGAGTAAACTTCCGAACGCGAGATGCTCGAGGCGGACGTTTTCGCCGACCCAACCGATTTTTCGAGCGCTCGCGAAGAGCATCTCGAAGTGTTGCTTCTGGGTGATGCCCACGACGTAGACGAGTCGGGTAGCGTTCATTTTTTCGACGCGGTGCAGAATCGTTGCCAGGTCTGACGTTGCATAGTTGTGGCCACCGTCTGTTTTTCGGACGATCATGGGGAGTGGGTCGCCGTCTCGCGTTGTGAATCCACCTGGGAAGACGCAGAGCGCGCCGTCGCTGTCTTGTACGGCATCGCTTTCGCCGCTGTTGCGCATTTTTTCGAGGCGATCGCAGACGTCTTCCATACCGGCCGCGTAGAAACTCTCGCCGCGGTCGATGAGATCGACTTTGAGAAGATCATAGATTTCGTGGCAATGTCGTAGCGATTCGTTGCAGAAAGCTTGCCAGATTTTTCTTATGACCGGGTCGCCCTGCTGGAGGGCGACGACGGTCTCGCGGGACTCGGTTTTGAATTCTTCGTCAGCGTCGAAGCGAGCTTTGGCCGCGACGTAGAATGATTCCAGGTCGCCGATTTCAAGACTGTCAGGGTCCTTGATGACGTCGGGCTGGGTATGTCTAAGATAAGCAACGAGCATGCCGAACTGTGTGCCCCAGTCTCCGACGTGGTTTTCGCGGTGGACGGTGTGCCCTTGGAATTCAAGCACGCGGGCGACGCAATCGCCAATGACGGTACTTCGCAAGTGACCAACATGCATTTCTTTCGCGAGGTTGGGACTCGACAGATCGACGGCGACGACTTCCGCGTTGTCGACGGGGTCGAAGCCTACACGATCGGTTGCTCCGTCGGGCGCGGATGGGATCGCCGCTAGTGATGCTGCTACAAACGCGGGTTTTAGTCGGAGGTTGATGAACCCCGGACCTGCGATCTCGGGCGTTTCGCATAGGTCAGAGACGTTGAGGTTGTCGACGATCTGTTGTGCGACTTCACGCGGTTTTTTTCCGAGTTTCTTGGCGAGACCCATGGCTGCGTTGCACTGGTAGTCGCCGAACTTTGGGTCTTGCGATGGCTGAAGCATTGGTGCTCCGGTCGCGTCGATCTTTGAGAGCGCGTCGGCGATCCTGGCCGTGAGTTGAATCAGTGTGGAATTCAAGCAAGCTCCTGTTGAGAATACGGTCGGACGCATCTGGTCTAGTTCTGGGCCAGCGGGGACTACGCGGTTTCCGACCTTTCCCACTCTAGTTTCGGCGCGTCGCCCCAGAGTAGTTCAAGATCGT
>JAJDDZ010000382.1 GCA_029260025.1 Phycisphaerae bacterium
GCAGTCGGTCGCCGCCCCCGAAGCGAGTTCGTCGTCATCAAAAACGCCGTTGTCGTTGCAGTCGCATGTCGCAGTCCGAATCACAAGAGGGACCGAGTGAGGAAAAAACTCATCAAGCGCGACCGAAACCAGAAAAGTCGAACGCGGATCACCCCAAAAATCGAAGTAGAATGTCCCACACGCCATCTCCGAGACAGACAGCAACAGAGTCCCAACGTACTTCGAAACGCCCTGATCAGCCACACTTGTTTCCGGGTAATCTGTAACAAAAAAATATCGGTATTGACCCAGCAGAGAATTCACAACATCCGCCTCGACCGTGATGTTAGCCCCCAGGAAATCTTCCCGGGTGATATCAATAAAAGCGCCCAAACTTGGATCGTGCGAAGGCCCCTGGCATGTAACATCACACGCCATGTCAAAGGAACAATCACCGTCAGTATCGCAGGGGGATGAACTAAGTTCCGCATCCCACCCAACCGGAAGAACGACTCCGCGGGCGCCGCTAGTCACGGCCCTTCGCATCAGCAGATCCGCCTGTAGTGCCCGCATCAATCCAACCGAACCGCCCCAGTCAGATACGCGTAGCTCAGTTTCGATCAGGTCGCCCGGGTGAACGTCAAGGCAATTCGTTACCGCAATCTCTTCGCCATTGATGGCTACTGCCTCCAGCGAAAGCCTCGCACCAAGACGGTCGATGATCGTATCGCATCCCTCGCATTCGTCAGGAGTCTTGTTATCGTTTCGATCCTGTGACCACAAGGAGGATAGGTCGCATTCGTCTGGCACTCCGTTGGTCTGACAATCGACCGATGTTTCGGTGGCAATGTCGCAACCATCGGCAATACCGTTGCCATTGCAATCGGGGTCGCATTCGTCTGGCACTTGATTGTTGTCACAGTCTGTGCTGGTTCCGGTCACTATCTCGCAATCGTCGATCTGACAGTTAGCCTGACAATCCTGATACGCTCCAGACTCGATGTCGAGTGTGTCACCGACACCATTGTCGTCGCAGTCCTCGATAACTGAATCAAATACGTAAATGGCGCTCGGATCAGCCCCATTACGCGTGACCACTGCATGAAGTCCCCCGTGCGTCGCTACCGTTGCGCCGACTCCATCCAGAAGCGTTGGCGCAGCAGAGCCAAATGGGAGCAGTCTCTTCGTTTTTTCCCAAGTGCCATTCAACTTACGATAAAGAAACGCAGCACCCACACGCCGTTGAAAATCAAAAGGTGCGCCCACCACAAGTGAGTCGCCCCAGGTTGCAACAGATGTGCCGAACGCCTGCGACGCATTGGATCCTCGCCCGGAGATACCCTGCACCTGCACCCACTGGACGCCGTTAAACTGGAAGACATAGACCTTCGGACAAACCTCCCCGTCCACGCAGTCATTCCCAGGTGCGCTCACAATGATTTCATTCTCGACGATGCCAACCGAACGCCCAAAAATATCACCAGCACCCGCATCCAGCGCCGTCAGCTTCTGCTGTAATAACCATAGACCAGACTCGAATT
Organism: Phycisphaerae bacterium; assembly: GCA_029260025.1. Classification (GTDB taxonomy): domain Bacteria; phylum Planctomycetota; class Phycisphaerae; order UBA1845; family UBA1845; genus JAJRUK01. The sequence continues at coordinate 1,521 of JAJDDZ010000382.1, forward strand.
GATATACATAAGCAGAGCCAGAATTACAGCTGATGACCTCCGGACATTCGCCATCGTCACCTGACGCCCCAATGACGACGACGTCCCCGAAGACCGCCAACGAAGAACCAAAACTGTCAAAGTCGCTTCCCTCGGGCGCAACCAGCGTCTGTTCAAGCGCCCAGCCAATCATAGATTCGCGGTAAACATACACCCGTCCAAACGAGCTTGTGGATCCAACCAGTAAAAAACCGTCTCCGATCGCGACCGTGACACCGAAGATATCAAACGCTTGCGGGTCAGGGGCGACGAGTCTTTGGGTTTCGGTCCATTGGCCCTGCTCGCGGCGGAAGACGTAAGCATCTCCACAACCAACCCCAGATTCGCAATCAGAAAACGGTGCACCGACAAGCGCCAAATCAGAGCGAATCGCAACCGCCCAACCAAAATCATCCCCATCCAATGACTGCGATCCAACCAATCGCTGAGGTGACACCCACCCAGTTCCGTCGAAGTCGTAGATGAAGGCCACCCCAGGATCGTCCTGGCGGATCGCACCGGCTATCAGCGAAGAAGCATCGAGCGATACGGAAATCCAGGAATGATCAACAGCAGAGGGCTCAGGCGGATCGATTCGTTGGACTTCGCATTGGCCTCGTGCTCGTCCAGCAGAAAATGCAAGCAACCCGACCAACCCGACCAACCCGACCGCTACAATGCTTTCGCAATTACCAGTCAACCGTTGCGATCTACTCTTCCGTCCCCTCCTTACCAAAGACAGATGAACGGGGGTCGCCCGTTTCGATTGAGAGTAAAATGCCCGAACCAATCGGATCAGCACGACGCATGCAATTGATCGCGCGCCGCCAGACGGGTCAGATAGTTTCCCCGGGTGCTCTTGAACCACGTCACGGGACCATCTTCGAACAAATGCTCTGGACCGACCCGGCGTTGAATCCTTAACCACCCCATGCTCCTTCCCCGTGCCCAGTTCCACTGTTTCCTACATGAGGTTAACCCAAACGACGTAGAAAATGCAACGCCAACCGAACTTTCAGTGGAAATTGAAATCTCACCTAGGTACCCAAAACAAGTCAAAAACTCACCCGACGACCCCCGTACAGGAGCCAAGGGCACATGAAACCGTCCCCGACCGACAATTCCCATGGACCGAATCTCCAAGGGGTCATTCCATTACAAACGTCCCAAGGGGCTCAACCTATACGGGAATTCAATAATGACTTCTACTTCTACAGCGGAATCCGACGACCACAAATCCGATCACCCCGAAATCCTCATTCTACGCACCTAACCCGCTGATCGATTAAGAGATTTCCTTAACCGATCACCCGTCAAGTTATTACCGTAGCAAGCCCGGCAAAGCCGCGCGGAAAAGAAACAAGCAACCATGAAACCCAACATGCCGGCAACAATCCAAGCCCCGACCCATCCAATGACCAAATCCCGAATGTCCCCGGTCCCTTCCACAAAAAAAAAAATACAAACGAACCCATTATCGCCTCTCACGGACTCCAATCAACGATTCGCCACGAAACAGACCCATCGCAACCCATTACTTGTCTTCAAATTGAGCGCATCAGACCCGAACCGAACCGAACAAGAACCAGAGAAACCGCGCCCTTCCTCGCCCCTTCGTTACAAGGACTTTGGCCGCTCCGAAATGTCCGTAACTATTGTCAGTCAAAAGCGTACAGCCGAATCGCCACCCCACATCGCAGCCGCCACAACCAGCCCCGTTTGGTTGCATGGGTGTCAGCTGCTTGTATAATCCTGTGCTCGACTTCGAGTGGTGCATGTGCTTCGCGCGAGTCGAAACGAAGTGGAGGTTTCGCGGACATGGCTCAGGTTGACGCAGAATTGCTGAAGATCATGGAGTGTCCCGTGGCTCACGCGCCGTTGGTGCAGGTAGGCGACTGGTTGTTTTCAACAGACGCTCAAACGCGCCGAAAGTATCCGATCCGCGACGGAATCCCGATCATGTTGATCGACGAGTCACAGGTCGCCGATCAAAATGAGTTTGAAAAAGCGATGGCTGACGCGAATCAGTCAAAGAGTTAACGACTAGTCTTTCGAGGTTTGCATGGCAAGAAGAGAAGAAAACGACAAGAGCTTTCACACATCGACCCGCTTCACAGAACGCGCCGGAAAAGACTGGGTGGGTGACGTGGTAGATTACAAAGAGGTAGAACTTCTGCGGAAGTTTATGTCCCCAACCAGCAAGTTGATGTCGCGCCGTCGCGCCGGCACCAGCGCTCAAGAACAAGCAGCCCTAAAGCGAGCCGTCAAGCGAGCCCGCCTAATGGCACTCATCCCCTACGCCGGTCAGTAACAAGAGCGTCGGGCTGATGAAAAAAAAATTCGACTCCGCAGCCCTCAAGCTGCGGAGTTTTTACGCGCCAATAAATTCGCGTAAAACCGGCAGCATCCGCTCGTGTGCATCCTCAACAACATAGTGTCCAGCATCAGCATATCGATGAACAGTCGCATCCGGAAACTTCTCAATCCATTGATCAAGATATCGAGTCGTAAAACAAAAATCCTTCTCACCCCAGAAGATCAACATCGGCTTATCAGCAAGCACCGGAAGTTTCCGTTCAAGATCAACCGTCGCATCGTAGCTAGCATTCCCGCGTGAAAGCGGGATGTCCTGAACAAAACGATGAACCGCAATACGGTTTTCGTAACTATCATATGGAAGCAAGTACCCACGAGTAATAGCATCACTCATCCGTTCAGGTTTCATCGAAGCGCGAGCAACGGCTGCAAGCACAAAGAGGTTAAGCTGTCGAACCGCAAACGCCCCAAAGATAGGCCAACGGCAGCAGCGAATCGAGAATGGCATCACGCCACCGAAAAACGCAGCCGTGTTGCAAACAGCAACCCTAGCAACCCGTTCCGGATGATTCACTGCCCAGGAAAGCGAAATAGGTCCGCCCCAGTCATGACATACAATCGTCGCGTCTTTGGCACCAATATGATCCATCAACCGACCAAAGTTACGAGCGTGTGTCTCAAGCGTATAGGCATAATCTTGCGGCTTATCAGATAATCCGCACCCGATGTGATCCATCGCAACAACACGGCAACGATCGCGCAGTCCCGCGATCAAGTCGCGATAGTAGAATGACCAGGTAGGGTTCCCATGCGCACAAACAACCATAGGCCCCTCGCCTTCGTCAACGTAATGCATGCGCTGCCCGTCAATGTCGAAGTAACGAGACGTAAAGGGGTAGGTTTTGCGGAGGATGCTTGCTGCGTTGGTCATGGCGATAGGTTACCAGCGAACACCAAGCATAACGCAACTAAGTCCGCTTCCAATTCCGAGCATCGCGATGTTGGTGTCAGGGGCAGGTGGGTCGTTCTCGATTCCCATGGCCATCGTCAGCGGTGCAGAAACGGATCCGACGTTCCCAAGAAAATCGAATGTCGAGTAATCGTTCGCCGAGTCGCGATTGATTGCCTCGTAGAGTCGGTCGCGATGCATCGATCCGACTTGATGGCAGTAGGTTCGCGTGATGTCATCGTTCTTCCAGTTCATCGACTCCTTGAACGCTTCCCAAGTCTTGGCGGCGAGTTCGCATCCGCCATTGAGCAGAAGCTCGGCGTCGGTTTGCATGCTGATTTCAGCATCGGGCGAGAAACCGGTATCCGCACTCCCGCGACAGAGATGGTTATGTTCTGTCGCCGAAAGGATCGAGCCGCCAAGAACACGATGGTCAGCTTGCGCGACTGAGTCGTGGGCTAGGACGCATGCCACCGCGCCGGACCCGATGGTCAGCGAGGTGAACGCTGCTTTGAATTCTTTTTTCGTCAGCTTCGGGCCTTTGGCGAGAAGCTGTTTGATCGTTGTTTGTACGAGCATCCGACTACTCTCGCCCGCGACGACCAAGCCCCTCTTGACTTGACCCAGTTCGATCATGTTGGAAAGGGATGAGATTCCGTTGAGAAATCCGAGACAGGCGTTTGAGATGTCGTACATGATCGACTTTAGCGGCAGACCAAGATTGTCGTGGACCACGGATGCGGTGGCTGGCTCTAGGCAATCGCGCGAGACGGACGTGTTGAGTAAGCACTCGATCTGGTCCGGGTCGACACCGGTAACCTCGAGGGCTTTTCGTCCGGCGTTGGTGGCGCCATCGCTTGGAAGGGTGCCTTCTTTCCAGAATCGGCGTTCGCGAATGCCCGTCATCATTTCCAAGCGACCTTCATGAAGACCGAAGCGTTCATAGATCGGGGCGAGCTGTCGTTCAATGTCAACGGATGGCACTACCTCTTCCGGGAGCGCGACTCCGAATCCCTCAAGGCGCACGTGGTTATATCGCAACATTCGGTCTAATCCGGTCCATCTATGATCCATCAGGTCCGCAACCCGGTCGGGAATTATAGTCATTCGGGCCTCTGTCGGTAAGGGCTAGGTGCGATAATCGTGCTCGCCCCGGCTGCGGCGACGGCGATCTGTTGATTTCCGCTGATTGGCGGTCAACAACAGTATGGGGGTGTCCTTTCGTGGTGGTGAGCGGGTCGTGCGGTTTGCGCTCTTGCCCTTGATCGTCGCCTGAATTTAATCTGGTGCGAAGTTCCGCCTTAGGAGGTGGGAAGTTGAAGCGAAATATGGGGGGCCGACTGCCCATCGAGTGGTTGGCAATAACTCTATTCGGGGTCAGCCTGTTGATCGTCAGCGGTTGCGGATCGCAGGCGGGTGACGCGCTGTTTCTAAGTGCTGCCTACACTGTCAGCTGCGAAGACAGTGATCTATCGGGTCAGCCTGCAACCGATCGGGTTGTGATCGATTGGTCGGGAGGCGTTAGCGACTTGTCAGATGGCGCATACGTTGATGGACTCGACTTCGCTGCTTTTGAGCTACCAGATGGCGGGACACTAGCGGAAGAGTCGGACGAGTTTGTTTCGGCTGTCCGCGACGAGGTCTCGTCGATTCTTTGTTCGCTTCCAGCCGCAGCGGTTCATGTCGAAAACGGCGAGGCGGCGCGAGCGGGTCACGTCACGAGCGTCTATGTCGCTCAAACAACATCTCCGAACGCGCCCGGTCAGATTGGCGAGGGGGATTACGACCCATGCAATGTGACGCATAGGAACGAAGCGATTATTTTTGGCGATGAAGTCCTATCGCTCGGCGGTCCCTATTCATTCGATGAATGGGTGAACATGTTTGCGAACGTCATCGCCCACGAGGTCGGGCACACGCTTGGGTATGGTCACATCGATCGCGCCGATTCGCCAGGAATTGATCGAAGTCTCCAGGTCGAGTTGATGTTGGCGATCCACACCGTGCCTGAGATGATTCGCTCGCAGCGATATCTTGCAGACGAGTCAAACTGTCCTTTGGAAAATGAATCTTCGGGGAGCAAGCGTGTGCTTTCGCGTGGATACACTTGTAGCGTTGAACACGAGTAACCGTTTTTGAGTACGTCTTACCTTTCTAGGCCAATCTAGTATCTAAAGATCGCTGGCGGGACGAAGTCCGCGATGAACAGATGGGCTTCCTCAAGATTACCGCGCTGACTTGTCCATAACAGCTTCTTGCCGTCCGGGCTGAATACTGGGAGGCCGTCGAAGTTTCCGTCGAACGTGATGCGCGTGGTGTTCTTTCCCTCTAGGTCCATCATGAAGAGGTCGTAGTTGGGGCGGCCGCCTTTGGCGAATGCTTCGTGGTCAGCCTGGGTGAAGATGAAGCTCTTTCCGTTCTTCGACCAGTAGGGACACCAATTGAAAACTGGGTTGTTGGTGATTGCGGTATCGGATGACCCGTCGGTCGATGCGATTCGTAGCTGTAGGGTC
>JAJDDZ010000383.1 GCA_029260025.1 Phycisphaerae bacterium
TGTCGGGGGGTGTTAAGGTCGGTTGCGGTTTTGCTTTGTCATCGGGTGAGGAAGCTCCGGTTGTTGCGATTCGTCGGTTAATGGGTTTGTCGCTTGGTGAGGAAATCGGGGAGGTTGATGTTCGGCTGGGGACGACTCGGGCGACTAATGCCTTGCTTGAGCGGAAGGGGGGTCGCGTCGGTTTTGTGACGACGCGTGGGTTCGGGGATCTACTTAAGATTGGGAATCAGGATCGTCCGGAGCTTTTTGCGCTTAACGTTCGGAAGCGAGATGAGCTTGCGGAGTGCTGTGTTGAGATCGACGAGCGGATGAGTGCTCGCGGTGACGTTCTTTTATCTCTTGACGAAGACGGGGCTCGCGGGGCGCTGACGGAGTTGCGCGAGGGCGGGATCGAAGCGGTTGCGATCTGTTTGCTTCATGCCCATGTTAACCCTGAGCACGAGGAGCGACTTGCGGAGATTGCTGCGGATGTGGGGTTTTCTCAGATTTCGGTTTCTTCGCGGTTGTCGCGGGTGGAGAAGATTGTTTCGCGCGGGGATACGACGGTTGCAGATGCTTATCTTGGTGGGGTGATTGGCGGGTATGTTTCTTCTTTGCGTCTATCGCTGCCTGATGCTTGGATGAAGTTGATGACGAGTAGTGGGGGATTGATTGATGCTGGGAATGTGACAGGTAAGGATACGGTTCTTAGTGGTCCTGCTGGTGGTGTGGTCGGTTGTTGTTTTGTAACTCGGGGGGCGGGATTTGATCGTGCGATCGGTTTTGATATGGGGGGGACCAGTACGGATGTGTCGCGTGTGGAAGCTTCGTCTGCGTCGCCGTTTGAGTATCAGCATGAGACGGTGAAAGCTGGGGTTCGGATTCAGACGCCGATGGTTGCGATTGAGACGGTGGCAGCGGGCGGGGGTAGTCTTTGTTTGTTCGATGGGCAGAAGTTGGTTGTTGGTCCGCATAGCGCTGGGTCGGATCCCGGGCCTGCTTGTTATGGTCGGGGTGGTCCGCTTACTGTGACGGATATGAATGTTGCTCTTGGGCGGGTTGTTGTCGGGCGGTTTCCTTTTCCCTTGGATCGAGGCATTGTTGAGCGGAAGCTTTCTGCTTTGGCGAAGGAAGTGAACCTTGCGACTGGTTCGTCGCTGACTCCGATTGCGCTGGCGGAGGGTTTCTTGGAGATCGCGGTTTTGCATATGAGTTCGGCGATTCGCCGGATTTCGATTGCGAAGGGGTTTGATGTTTCGGACTATGTGTTGACGACGTTTGGCGGGGCGGGTGGTCAGCATGCTTGCGCGATTGCGCGAGAGCTTGGGATTCGGCGGGTTCTTTGTAATCGGTTTGCGGGGGTTCTCAGTGCGCTGGGGATTGGGGTTGCTTCTGCGAAGCGTATTGTTGAGCGAAGCGTTGACGATGCTCTTGATGATGGAATCTTGGGACGGTTGGCTGAGGTGTTTGATGATGTCATCGCTTGTGCCACGCGGGCGATCGTTGGTGACGGTGAGGTGACTGAGGATCTTGGAGCGCCGGACATGACGGTTGATCTCTGCTATGCGGGGCAATCGAGTTTGATTTCGGCGAAGTTGGGCGGTTTTCCTGCGATGATGGCGGAGTTTGAGGCGAAGCATTTGCGACTCTATGGATATACGCACGCGGGCCGGTTGGTTGAGGTTCGAGGGGTTCGTGTCGAGATTTCGGGGAAGAAGCGGGATGTGGCGTTCGGTGGGGCGGCGGCGAATGGTGGTGGAGTTTTCGCGAAACAGACTGTCGGGATGGTTGTTTCGGGAATGATGTGTGATGTTCCTATGTATGATCGGGGCGGGCTGGCGGTTGGGGATGTTGTCGTTGGGCCTGCTGTTGTGATCGAAGATACTAGCACGATTGTTGTTGATTCGGGTTGGCGCGGTGAGGTGACGGGGGCTGGCGATATTGTGTTGTCCGACGGTTCTGGGGGGGTGAGGAATAAGAAGGTTTCTGAGGTTGTGGATCCGGTCGAGCTTGAGCTGTTTAACAACCAGTTCGCGTCGATCGCTGAGCAGATGGGGATGACGTTGCGTCGGACTGCGCTTTCTACGAATGTGAAGGAGCGGTTGGACTTTTCATGTGCGGTGTTTTCGCCGAGCGGCGATCTCGTTGTGAATGCGCCGCATATTCCTGTTCATCTTGGGGCGATGGGTGAGTGCGTTCAGGCGCTGATGGAGGATGTTGGGGAGTTTGGACCCGGGGATGTTTATATCACGAACGATCCTTATCGTGGCGGGTCGCATTTGAATGATGTCACGGTGGTTACGCCTGTTCACAATGATCGGGGTGGTTTGATTTTCATAGTTGCGAGTCGGGCGCATCATGCGGAGATCGGCGGGATGAAGCCAGGATCGATGCCGCCGGATTCGGCTTGTCTTGCTGACGAAGGTGTGTTGATTCGCGCCTTTGCGTGGATGGATCGCGGCGAGCCTCGTGTTGCGGCGTTTCGGTCGTTGCTCTTGTGTGGTGCGTACCCGTCGCGGTCGCCGGATGAGAATATTGCGGACGTTGTTGCGCAGGTTGCTGCGAATCAGACAGGGGTGCGGGAGCTACTGGCGATGGGGAATCGGTATGGGGTTGGTGTGGTTCATGCTTATATGGGTCATATTCAAGCGGCAGCGGAGAAGAAGGCGCGAGCGGCGATTGCGAGACTTGCTGACGGAGTTCATTGCTTCGAGGATGGGCTTGATGATGGTTCTATGATTCGTCTTCGTGTTTCGATCGATGGGGAGAGTGCCAACTTTGATTTTTCTGGGACGGATCCGGTGTTGCCGGGGAATCTGAATGCGAATCGGGCGATTGTAACGAGTGCGGTCTTGTATTGTATTCGTTGTTTGATTGATGAGGACATTCCGCTTAATAGCGGGGTTCTTGCGCCGGTCACGATTACGCTGCCTGCGTGTTTTCTGAATCCGCCGGCGGGGGTTAATGCTGCGGAGTGTCCGGCGGTGGCCGGCGGTAATGTTGAGACTTCGCAGCGGGTGACTGATTGCGTGTTTGGTGCGCTGCAAGCGGTGGCCGCGAGTCAGGGGACGATGAATAATTTGCTATTGGGGAATGACGGGTTTGGGTACTACGAGACGATTTGTGGTGGTGTGGGTGCGGGGGATGGTTTTGATGGTGCGGATGCGGTTCATACGCACATGACGAATACTCGCATGACTGATCCGGAGGTTCTTGAGTCGCGATATCCGGTTCGGTTGGTTCGATTCTCTATTCGGAAAGGGTCGGGCGGGGATGGTTTGTATCGGGGGGGGTGTGGGGTGATTCGCGAGATTGAATTTCTTGCATCGCTGGAGGTTTCGGTGATTAGTCAGCGGCGGACGATGGGGCCTTATGGATTGCGAGGTGGTGGTTGCGGTGCTTCTGGGGCGAATGTGTTGATTCGCGCGGATGGGTACGAGGAAGTGCTTGGGTCGATTGTTTCGGTCTGCGTTGAGCGTGGTGATCGATTGCGAATTGAGACTCCGGGCGGTGGGGGTTGGGGCGAGGCGATTGTTGATTGCGAGGGTTCTCGATGAATTCGCGGATTGGACGTATGGAGACCTTGATTGCTCGTGATCCGGGCGGTCGAAATGTTTCTTCGCTGATGATTCGTGGTCAGCTTGGGCTTGCCGCGGAGTCTCTTTTATCTGCGCGGCGGGTTGGGATTGTCACGGGTTTTTTTGTGCGGGCCGCTGGCGCGGGCGAGACAGATGGGCCTCCGGGTGCGGTTGTGTTGGGGCAGGCGCTCTTACGGCGGGGGGTCGCTGTCGATTATCTGACGGACGAATGCAATGCTCCGATTCTCAGGGCGCTTGGAGTTTCGCCTCTTGTTGATTGGTCGGATTATCTATCTGAGGTGAGGCCTACGCATCTTGTGGCGATCGAGCGGGTTGGGCGGACGGCTGACGGTCGCTATCGCAACATGCGCGGTGAGGATATTACGGATTGGACTGCGCCGCTTGATCAACTTTTTCTTGATGCGCCGAGGGGTGGCGTTTTGACGATCGGGATTGGTGACGGGGGAAACGAGATCGGGATGGGGAACGTTTTTTCGAGTGCGACGGGGCGTGTTGTTGACGGGGCGGATATTGCGAGTGTTGTTTCGACGGATTTTTGTATTGTGGCCGGCGTTTCTAACTGGGGGGCTTACGGGCTGGTTGGGGCGATGTCTGCTATTTGCAAAGAGGATCTTCTTCCAGCTTCGGCTACGATTGTTGGGCAGATTGAAGATGTGGTGAATTTGGGCGGTGCGGTTGATGGGCGGACTCTTGCGAAAACGGTTACGGTTGACGGGCTTGGTGTTGAGGAGACGGTGGAGATCGTTGAAGGGTTGCGGGGTGCGGTTCGTTTGTCATTGGTGGCTGGCCTTACGGGGGCGGAGATTCGTGGGCGGTGTCGGCGCGGTGAATGGACGGGGGCGACAGCTGGTCTTGCGCTTGGGTATGTGCAGGCGAATCTAGTTGTTGTGCGGGCTAGCGCCGCGATTGATTTTCGCCGGTTTTGCGAGCTGAATCCTAGGCCTTGTCCGGTTCTTGAGGTCACAGAGCCGGGGTGTTTTGAGGCGAAGCGGTTAGCGGTCGGTAGCGATGTTCGGACGGACCTTCCTCGATATCGTGTCTTGCGGGATGGAGTTGTAGTTGAGCGGGCGCTGTCGGTTGCGTCATTGTGGGATGAGGCGAAGGCGTCTGGTGATCCGTTTGTTGCGTTTCTTTTGGGGTGTTCTTTTTCTTTTGAGGCGGGGATGTTGGCGGCTGGGCTGCCGGTTCGACATGTTGAGGAGGGGAAGAACGTTCCGATGTATCGAACGAATGTTTCTTGTCATGGGGCTGGGGTTTTTGATGGACCCTTGGTTGTTTCGATGCGTCCGATGAGCCCGGAGCAGGCGGAAGCGGTTGCGCTTTTAACTGCGAAAAACCCGCAGGCGCATGGGGGGCCTATTCATGTGGGTGATCCGGAGGCGCTTGGGATTGTTGATATTGATCGTCCTGACTATGGGGATGCGGTGACGATTGGTGATGGGGAGGTTCCGGTTTTTTGGGCTTGTGGTGTGACGCCGTTGGAGGCGCTGTTTCGGGCGAAGCTTGACCTCGCGATTGTGCATGAGCCGGGTCATATGTTTGTTTCTGATTTGTTGGATTCGGAAGTCGGCGGGTAGATTGCGGTGTTTGGGCGTTTTGCCCGAATATCGGTGCTCAGTACAATGGGCGTCATGTCAAATGCAGATGTTATCCGAGCGTTTCAGCGAATTGCGGACCTCTTAGAGATTGATGGGGCGGATCGGTTTCGGGTCAACTCTTACAAGAAGGCTGCGCGGACGATCAAGGAAGTTCCGGATGCGCTGACGAAGCTCAACGAAGCTGGGAAGTTGACTGATCTTCCTGGGATCGGGAAGGGGACGGCGGACCGGATTAGACAGTTTTTGGAAACTGGTCGGATCGATGTTCTTGACGAACTGCAGGCGAAGTTTCCGCCTGGATTGCCGCAACTTCTTGAGATTCAGGGGATGGGGCCTAAGAAAGTTTCGCAGGCGTATCGTGATCTTGAGGTTGGGAGCATCTCTGATCTTAAGAAGGTGATCGCCTCGGGGGAGCTTGCGAAGCTGCCGGGATTGGGGGTGACTTCTGTCAAGAAAATCGCTGAAGGCATTGCGTTTATGGAAAAGAGCGGGGGGCGGACAGCGATGGGTCGGGCGCTTCCTGTTGCGACTTTGTTTTCTGAGATGATAGCGAGCTTGCCTGGTGTTACGCGAGTTGAGATTGCTGGGTCGCTTCGTCGCGGTAAGGAGACGGTTGGGGATGTTGATATATTGTGCGAGGCGGCGGATGGCGGGGCGGTTGTTAATGCGTTTGCGACGTTTGTTGGGGTGACGCGGGTGCTTGCGCGGGGAGAGACGAAGGGGTCTGTTACCGTTGACTTAGGTGATGGGCGGGAGCTGCAGGTTGATCTTCGTGTGGTTGAGAAAGAGTCGTTTGGGGCGGCGTTGCAATATTTCAGCGGATCGAAAGAGCATAATGTTCTTCTTCGTGAGCGGGCGATCGAGAAGAAATGGCGACTTAACGAGTACGGGTTGCATGATGGGGATACGAAAATCGCCGGGGATTCGGAAGAGAGTATCTACGCGAAGTTAGGTCTTCGTTGGATTCCGCCGGAACTGCGCGAGGACCGAGGTGAGCTTGAACTGGGCGACGATCTGCCTGAGTTGGTTGAGCTTTCGGATATTCGCGGTGATCTCCATATGCATACGACGGCGAGTGACGGTAAGTGTAGCATTCTTGAGATGGCGAATGCTGCGAAAAGGCTTGGGTACGAATATATCGCGATTTGCGATCATTCGAAGAGTAGCGTGATCGCGAACGGTTTGTCTATTGCGCGAATGGTGCAACAAATCGACGACATTCGCGCTGCTAACGACGAGATTGATGGGATTGAGATTCTTGTCGGGACCGAGTGCGATATTCTGGCGAATGGTGAAATGGACTATCCCAACGATCTTCTTTCGCAGTGTGATTGGGTCGTGGGCAGCATTCACTCGGGGATGGGGGAGAGTAAGTCGCAGAAACTTAGTGGGACTGAGCGGACGATCGCCGCGATTGAGAACAAGTACGTTTGTGCGATTGGTCATCCTACGGGGCGGTTGATCAATCGTCGCCCTGCGATGGAACTCGATATGAGTCAGGTTGTTGAGGTGGCAGCGCGTACCAAGACGCTGCTGGAGGTGAACGCGAGTTGGCAGCGACTGGACTTGAAGGACTTGCATATTATGCAAGCCCTTGGGGCGGGGGTTATGATTACGATTAACACGGATGCTCATCACTTTGATCAATTTGCGCAGATGTCGTTTGGGGTAACGACTTCCCGTCGGGCTCGGGCTACGCGGAACGACGTGGCGAATTGTCTTTCTTTGGGGGCACTGCGTGAGAGAATCTCGGCGATTCGAAACGCTTAGTCAAAGAGAAGACGCCCGCACGCTGTTGCGCACGGGCGTCGAATGCTAATTGCCTTAGAAGCAATCTTTTGGTGCTACTACTGTCCTAGGTGTTCTTTGACGTTGGTCATCTTTAGGTTTTTGGCGAGGAACGCCCACTTGTCTGCTGCTTCGTCGATTCTTTTGGAGGTCGGCTTGCCTGCACCATGGCCTGCTTTTGTTTCGATGCGGATCATGACGGGGGCTGCGCCTGAGTGCATTTCTTGAAGGCGGGCTGCGAACTTGAAGCTGTGGGCTGGGACGACTCTATCGTCATGGTCAGCGGTGGTGATCATTGTTGCGGGGTAGGCGGTTCCTGGTTTTAGATTGTGGTAGGGCGAGTAACCAAGCAAGTTTTTGAAGTGTTTTTCTTCTTTGACCGGGTCGCCGTAGTCGCTGGTCCATGCCCATCCGATTGTAAACTTTGGAAAGCGAAGCATGTCCATGACGCCGACGGCGGGAAGGGCTGCGGCGAATAGGTCGGGTCTTTGGGTGATGCATGCGCCAACAAGTAGGCCGCCGTTGCTACCTCCGGCGATCGCGAGTTTCTCTGTGACGGTGTACTTACTCTTGATCAGGTACTCTGCGGCGGCGATGAAATCATCGAAAACGTTTTGTTTGTTTAGCAGTCTACCTGCGTCGTGCCATTCTTGACCATACTCGCCTCCGCCGCGCAGGCATGCTTGTGCGAAGACGCCGCCCATGTTCATCCATACGATGTTTGACACTGAGAATCGTGGGGTCATGGAAATGTTGAATCCGCCGTATCCGTAGAGGAGTGTTGGGTTTTGGCTGTTGAAGGTTAACCCTTTTTTGTGGGTGATGAACATCGGGATGCGGGTGCCGTCTTTACTATTGTAGAAGACTTGTTTGGTTTCGAATTTTTCTGGATCGAACCCAAGCATTGGTTTTCGGAATTCTCTTTTTTCACCCGAAGCGACGTCTAGTCGGTAGATTGTGCCCGGGTCGGCGAAGCTCGAGAACGAATAGAAAGTCTCGGTGTCATCGCGGCGTCCTGCGAATCCGCGTGCCGACCCTATCCCGGGAAGGTCTACGGTTCCATCAAGGTGGGCCGCCTCCATCGGATGCATAGTTGAGAATATGGCGACCTTCGATTTCGCGTCGGTGAGGTAGGTTGCGATTAGCTTTTCGCCGACGGAGGAAACGCTTTGTAGCGTTGCGGTGACTTGGGGGATGATTTCTTTCCATTTTTGTTCGCGCGGATTTTCGACGCTGATGGCGAGTAGTCTACTACGGGGGGTGTGGAAATCTGTCTTGAACCAGAATACCTCACCGACATTATCTACGAAGTTGAACTCTGCTTCGAAGACCGAAATGAGCTCGACGATTTGGGAGTCTTCCTTGGTCAGGTCTTTGTAGAAGATGAGGTTTTTGGGTTCGGTACCCTTCCAGACGTTGATGATTAGAAACCTTCCATCGTCTGTTACTTCGCTGCCAAAACCCCACTCTTTTTCGTCCGGGCGCTGATAGACTAGCTCGTCTTTTGACTGTGGAGTGTTGATTTTGTGGTAATAGAGTTTTTGGTAGTAGTTTTGTTGTTGAAGTTCGGCGCCTTTTGTTGGTTCGTCGTACCGGCTGTAGAAGAACCCCTTGCTGTCTTTTGTCCAAGACGCGCCGGAGAACTTGATCCACTCGACGGTGTCGTTGAGGTCTTCGCCGGTTTTGATGTTCTTGATCTTGTACTCTTTCCAATCGGATCCCGACTTGGAAAGTCCGTAGGCCATCCATTTTCCATCTTCGCTGATGGCGTAGTCTGTGAGTGCGACGGTTCCGTCTTTCGAGAGTTTGTTTGGGTCTAGTAGGACACGTTCGTCCGCATCGAGGGCGTCCATCGTGTAAAGGACGTATTGGTTTTGTAGTCCGTCGTTTCGCTGGTAGAAGTATTTTCCACCGCGTTTTCGCGGGATTCCGTATTTTTCGTAGTCCCAGTATTTTTCTAGCGAATCGCGGATTGCTTGTCGCTCGGGGATTTGCGCGAGATAGGGCATGGTGACTTTGTTTTCCGCTTCGACCCAGGCGCGGGTTTCTGGGGAATCGGGATCTTCCAGGGCGCGGTATGGATCGGGGATTTTTGTGCCGTGGTAGTCGTCGGTGACGGTTCCCTTGGTTGGTTTGGGATACTTGAATGGTGCGTCGCCGTCTGCGCGAGAGGGACTGGTGACTGTGCCGAGCACGAACGCCAAGGCAGCGACGTAGGTTGCGCCATGTCTACTGAGCGGGAAGGCCTTTTTTCTTGGATCCATTGTAGTCCCTTTCTTCAAAGGAGTTTGCCAGGTTTGTTTTGAGGGCGAAATGTGTGCCCTCGGTAACGTCGCGCGTGGTCTACGACTCGGTCGCCTACGCACGAGGTGAAACGATACTTTTACCGCCGGGCGCTTCGGTTGACAAGCGGCGCGCGGAGGCGTTTGGCGGGGGGCTTCTGGGGTGAGGTTTGTGTGGGCATTGGGCGGGCTTTTGCTCTATAATGTATCGAAATGGATCAAGTTCAGTTGGATAAGATTCGCGCGCGCATCGCCACGTTTCCCAAGACGCCTGGCGTTTATCTGATGAAGGATCGGGATGGTCGCGTGCTGTATATTGGGAAGGCCAAGGATCTGCGCGCCCGCGTTTCTAGCTACTTTCAACCATCGGCGGATCTCTTGAATACGCGGGGACCGGACATCGCGCGGATGGTCGAGAGTGTGGACGGTATTGATTTTCTGGAGTGTGAATCGGAAGTCGATGCGATTATCAAGGAGAGTCGCCTCATCAAGGACGTTCAGCCACCGCACAACGCGATGCTGAAAGATGATAAGACTTTTCCCTACATCGAAGTAACCACGCGTGACGATTTTCCTGGTGTTTACGTTACACGGTCTCCGAGATTGACGGGTAGCAAGCTGTATGGTCCGTTTCTTTCGGTGACGGCGATTCGCGATGCGATGAACGCGCTTCAGAAGGTGTTTAAGTTTCGTACGTGTGAGCTTGACATCCGGGATGGGGATGAGTCGCGGCGTTTTTTTCGACCTTGCCTACTTCATGCGATCAATCAATGTACTGCTCCGTGCGCGGACCTTGTTACGAAGGGCGCCTATCGCAAAGATGTCGATCGCCTGAAGAACTTCATGGCGAGCAAGCGGACGGCGCTTATTCGCGAAATGAAAAGAGAGATGGTTGAGGCGTCTGAGGAGCTTCGCTTTGAGGAGGCTGCGACGCTGCGTGATCGCCTTAAGGCGATCGAGTCACTTTCGATATCGGGGAATCCTGGCGAGCATATTCAACCTGAGGCTTTTTTTGTTGATCCGGCGAAGGGGTTGGAGAAGCTGGGCGAGATTCTTGCGTTAGAGTCGCCGCCTCGGAGTATGGAGTGTATGGACATTGCGCACTTGCAGGGCGAGGCGACGGTTGGGTCGCTGATTTGTTTTATCGACGGTAAGCCTTTCAAGCCGGGGTATCGAAAGTTTAAGATCAAAACGGTCGAGGGGATCGATGATTACGCGTCTATCCGCGAGGTGATTGCGCGGCGGTATCGGTATGCGGCTGATGGTGAGGAGCTTTATCCCGATGTGATTTTGATCGACGGGGGATTGGGTCAGCTGCATGCGGGGATGGAGGCGTTTTCCGCGATGGATGTTCGTCCTCCGATGGTGATTTCGATTGCTAAGCGCGAGGAAGAGATTTTTGTTCAGGCTAAGTCAGCACCGATCCGTCTTCCGCGAAATAACCCTGCGCTGAAGTTGCTTCAAGCGATGCGCGATGAAGCTCATCGATTTGCCCAGCATTATCATCATACGCTGCGCACGAAGAGCACGTTTGGTGGTGGTGGCGGGTCCGCCCCCCCTCCAAGAAGGCGGAACCCGCGGAGGCGCTGATTCGTGAAGCGTTGGATTGTTTTTTTTGCGTTCTATGAGCAGAACGGTGGTGCTGGGGGTGGGTCTTCGGATTCTTCTTCTGGTTCTTCTTCTGGTTCGGGCTCTGGTTCGAGTTCGACTGGGATGTTTAGGAACACGGTTGTTGCGCTGGGGAATGGTGTTTCGACAGCGACGTTGACTTCGATGGGCATGCCGGGTTCGATTGCGTCGAGTGTGACCCATTCGTTGGTTGCCAGATCGTAGAACGTCGTTGATGAGTTTGTGAAGATTGATACGCCGAGCATCACGACACCGGCTGGGCCGATGCCTTGGACGCGACCTGATAGGCGCACCTCTGGTTTGGAGTCTTCGAGTCCGATCTCGAAGGCGGTGAATCCACCGCCGCTTCTGAATTCGCCGTCGATGACTACCCAGTCGCCGAGGGCGAGTTCTGCGAGGCTACCTACGTTGGCGAACACGGTTTCGGGCCCTGTCTGGAAGACTAGGTTGCCTACGTTGATCGAGTTGTCGGTTAAGCCCATGACCGGTCCACGGATGTCGGCGAGACTTCCTATTGGCATGATCCAGGCGACACTTGAAGCCATGGTTCGGACGACTTGGGCTCGGGTGGCCATGCTCTTGTGTTGGGTGGTTGGGGAGACGGCGTCTGCGACAGTTGCCTGGAAGACGAGTACGTCGCCGGCGGCGAATTGCAGTGGCGAGATGACGACTTCATCGCGTCCTAGTTCGTTGAGGTTGCCTGATCGAAGGACTTGGCTTGTGCCTGTTGTGAAGTTGCAGGCGCTAAGCTGGTAGGGAGCGAGGGGCGCTCCTTCGATGACCAGGAGATTGATGTCGAGTTCGCCAATGACGATTGTTTCTGGGTAGGTGGTTGAAGCGTTGCGGTTGATGGTGAGTGAGGCGTCTAGCGAGTTGGTGGCGTCCCCATTGTCAAAACATCCGGTCTGTTGCAAGAACTGAGCTTGGAACGCGGCGAAATCTCTGAGGTCGATTTCGATGTCTGCGTTTGCGTCGTATGCTTCGCAGAGTGGTTGAGGTAAGCCGCCGATTGGTCCGTTTAGACATACCGCCCAATCGGCGACTTGTAGGAGGAGTTCGTCCGACACGAATTGCGCATGGGCGCTTGATGAGAACAAGATCGCGGTGATTGCGAGTGCTATTTGCTGTCGTCTTGGTCTGGGATCCATTGGTCTGTCTGTCTCCTGAGTTTTCAAGTTCGTCGAGGCCCCACGGGGGTGTTTCATGATTACGATGATCGAATGCCCTGTACAACAAGTATCAGTAGGATCTTACGAGGTGCTTGTTCTTTGTAAGAAATCGCTACGTTTCAGGGCTGGATGGGCGTTTTTCGGCGATGTGGGGGGGGCTTTGTCTGGTACGGGGCTTGCAAGGCATCTATGTAGGTGGGCTGAGGATCTCTGTTGCGGTGGGTACGCGTGCGGTACACTTTGGCGGCGGAGCATCGTAGTGCCAGATCAATGGCAGACCATTCGTTTTTAGGTGGACAATATGCAGCTAGGACAACAGCGGGAAACGGCGGAATCTTCGAGGCTTTTTGCGCTTGCGCAGTTGGTCATGCCCGGCGGAGTGAACAGTCCGGTTCGGGCGTTTAAGGCGGTTGGGGGTCATCCGGTTTTTGTTGGGCGGGCTGAGGGTGCTTACATTTTCGACGTTGACGAGAATCGTTACGTCGATCTGGTTGGGAGTTGGGGTCCTGCGATTGTTGGTCATGCCCACCCGACTGTGATCGCTGCTGTGACGTAGGCGGCGGAGAAGGGGGTAAGCTTTGGCGCTTGTTGTGGGCTTGAGGCTGAGCTTGCTGAGGTTCTGGTTGGGGCGTTGCCTTCGGTTGAGATGGTTCGTTTTGTTAATAGCGGGACCGAAGCGACGATGAGTGCTATTCGTCTTGCGAGGGCGGCGACGGGGCGGACGAAGGTGGTTAAGTTTCTTGGTTGCTATCATGGGCATGTTGATTCTCTCTTAGTGGCTGCGGGTTCTGGGGCAGCGACTTTTGGGTCGCCAGATTCTGCCGGTGTTCCGGAGGCGTTTGCGGCGTCTACACTTCTCGCTCCTTACAATGATCTTGATGCGGTCGAGCGCGTTCTCAAGGAAGACGGGGATGATGTCGCTGCTGTTTTTGTTGAGCCGATCGCTGGAAATATGGGTTTCGTGAAGCCAGCGGATGGGTTCTTGGCGGGGCTTCGCTTGCTTTGCGACAAGCATGGGTGTTTGTTGGTTTTTGATGAGGTGATGACTGGATTTCGAACTGCGTGGGGTGGGTATCAAAATTTGTGCGGTGTTCGACCGGACGTGACTTGTATGGGGAAAGTGATCGGCGGCGGGATGCCGGTGGCTGCTTATGGTGGTTCGCGGGCGTTGATGCAGCATGTTAGTCCGCTTGGTCCGATGTATCAGGCGGGTACGCTTAGCGGTAATCCGATCGGGATGGCCTCCGGTTTGGCGACTCTTAGTTTGTGTAAGCAAGAAGGGTTCTATGCTGATCTTGAAGAGAAAGCGACGGCGCTTGCTGAGGGACTTGGGGAGGCGGCGCGAGGTGCGGGGGTTTTCTTACAGACTGGGGTCTGCGGCGGGATGCTTGGAATGAGTTTTTCGGAGCGACCGGTTTGTAATTTTGAAGACGCGAAGGCTTGCGATCACGATCGGTTTGCGAAGTTCTTTCGGGCGATGCTGAAGCGCGGCGTGTGGTTGCCGCCTTCTGGATACGAGGCGATGTTTATATCTGCGGCACACGACGGTGCTGCGATAGGGGCGGTTGTCGAAGCGGCTGCGGAGAGTTTCAAGGAGGTTGCGTGATGGCTAAGTTGCGCGTTGGTACGCGAGGTAGTGATCTTGCTCTTTGGCAGACGAAGTGGGTGAGCGAGCGACTTTGCGAGGCGCATCCGGGACTGGAGATCGAACGGATTATCATCAAGACGCATGGGGATCTTGCTGTTTCACAGCGGTTTGACGCTGATTGGCCTGTTGGCGGTTTTGTTGGTGCGATTGAGAAGGCGCTCTCTGGCAACGAAATTGATTTTGCGGTTCATAGCTACAAAGATATGCAGACGGCGCAAACGGAAGGGTTGGTGATTGCGGCGACTCCGGAGCGCGAGGTTGTTCACGATGTGTTGGTGACGCGCGAAGCTATACGGTTGGAAGATATCGGGAGCGGGTTTCGGGTTGGGACGAGTAGTCCGCGGCGGATTGCGCAGTTTCTTCGACTTGGTGATGTCGAGATTGTTGAGCTGCGTGGTAATGTACCTACGCGGGTCAAGAAACTTGAGACTGGTGAATTCGACGGTGTTGTGCTTGCTGCAGCGGGTTTGAAGAGGTTGGGAATAACGCCACAGCATCGGATTGATCTTTCTGTTGATCGGTTTGTTCCTGCGCCGGCGCAAGGGGCGCTTGCGATTCAGACACGCGAGGAGGGAGACGCTCGGTCGCTGATTGGTGTGCTCGATCATGTGCCCACTCGCAGACGGATTGATGCGGAGCGAGCGTTTTTGGCGGCGATAGGTGCGGGTTGTCATGTTCCGGTTGGCGCGTATTGCGAAATGCAAGACGATTCTCTATTACTGCACGCGCAGCTGTTTTCTGAAGATTATTCTCGATTGGCCGAGGGATTCGAGCTCGGAGATGACTCGCTTGCGATCGGAAACCTATTGGGGGCGAGCTTGTTGAGTGAGTTGGGTTAACGCATGAAGGTTTGGGTTACGCGCGACGAGAAGCCCGGCGGTCCGCTATCGGCGGCGCTCTTGCGGGCGGGGTTGGATGTTTGTTGTGAGCCTGTCATTTCGCGATGCCCTTCGCCGGATTGGAAGTCCGATCTCGTTGATTCACTTGGGGCGACAGATCTTCTCGTGCTGACGAGCGCGTATGCGATAGAACTTATCGCGTCTCTAACTGGTCATCGGGCGATGGGGGTTGCGGTTGTTGGTGATGTTTCGCGAACGGTTGCGGAGGCGGCGGGGTTTCGGGTTGTTCTTGTTTCCAGCGAGGGAAGTGTGCGGAGTTTGTTCGCTGATCTGCGTCGGATGTTTCACACGGGTCGGGTATGCTATCCGCGGTCGGAGCAAGCTGAGGCGCAATCATCTTGGGGGGACGTTTCAGTTGCTTGTCCGGTTCTTTATGACACGACCGCGCGTGAGTTTGATCGGGGGGTGATCGAAGGTGTACAGATGGTCGCGGTGGCGAGTCCCTCGGCTGTGCGCGTGATTGGTCGCGTTGATCTTCCGTTCGCCAGCATTGGACCGACGACGTCGAAGGCGCTTGGCGAATGGGGGATTTTGCCTGCTATTGAAGCCCCGGAGCCATCGTTTGAGTCTCTAGCGATTGCGATTGCGTCTTACGCGAGCGATTCTCGCCACCAGCGTGCGTAGTCTAACGCGGCGTAGGTGAAAATGACGTCTGCCCCTGCCCTTGCGAGTGAAACCAGCGACTCGCACATGCACTCCCTTTCATCGAGCCAGCCAAGTTTTGCGGCGGCTTTGATCATCGCGTATTCGCCGCTGACGTGATAGGCGGCGATGGGAAGATCGCTTCTTTGGCGTAGCATGCTGATGATGTCGAGGTAGGGGAGTCCGGGTTTGACCATCATGATGTCTGCGCCTTCTGATTCGTCGAGTGCTGCTTCGAGCATCGCTTCGCGTGAGTTGGCGGGGTCCATCTGATAGGTCTTTTTGTCCTTGGGGACGTTGGGCGCGTCTACTGGTGCGGAGTGTAGTGCTTCGCGGAATGGGCCGTAGAACGCTGAGGCGTATTTCGCGGTGTAGCTGAGGATGGCGGTTTCTATAAAGCCCGCGTCGTCCATGGCTTCTCGCATGGCGGCGACTCGGCCGTCCATCATGTCGGATGGTGCGACGATGTCTGCGCCGGCTTTGGCGTGGACGACCGCCATTTTCGCGAGTACATCTACGGTCTGGTCGTTTAGTACGACGCCCGATTTACTGACGATTCCGTCGTGACCTACGTTCGAATACGGGTCTAGTGCGATGTCGGTGACTAGGCAGGCGGTTGGGCAGACCTCTTTGATTGCGCGAACGCTGCGACAGAGGAGGTTGTCGGGGTTGAGTGATTCTGCGCCGTCGTTGGTTTTTTTCGAGGCATCGACGTGCGGGAAGAGTGCGAACGATCCGACGCCCAGTGCGATTGCTTCTTTGATTTCCTTGATGGTGTTGTCAACGGAGAGACGCGATCTGCCGGGCATAGCGCCGATTGGTTCGCAGACGTCGTTGCCTTCGACGATGAACTGAGGAAGG
>JAJDDZ010000384.1 GCA_029260025.1 Phycisphaerae bacterium
ACGGAATTCCCGATGGGTGTGAACCCGACTGCGATGGGAACGGAACTGCTGACGACTGTGACCCGGACTGCGATGTTGACGGGATTCCCGACGCCTGTGAGCTAGTTTCTTGCAGCGGTGATCGAGGTTGCGCCGATTGCAACGAAAACGGCGTTCCGGACAGTTGCGACATCGAGAGCGGGGATTCACGCGACTTGAATGGCGACGGTGTTCCTGATGACTGCTTTCTGGCAATTCCAACGGTCTCGCATTGGGGATTAATGATTGTTGCTCTGTCTCTACTCATTCTTGCGAAGCTGCGTTTCGGCGCACTTGCGGGATCGAACCAGCGACGCTTTCGATAACCACGGTATCATCGCCTCATGTGCGATACTTAATCGTTATCCCGGTCGCCGACACTTGCGGAAAAAAGGGAAGATACGTAAACAGTTGACCTCGGGGCAGTTGAAAAAGTCGATGACTGGTTCAGACGTCGGTGGCGCCTGGCCGTTTGCTTGTCGCCAGCGCAGTTCTGGGACTTCGCCTGGCGTTCCGGCATGACTTTTATAACGGTTCCACTGCCCCCATTGAGGACGCTATGCCGATTCTTGTTCGTAATATTCCGCTCGCTCTTGAAGACTCTGAGGAGCTGCTGCTTCCGGCGGTTGCTCTGCGCCTGAAGGTTCCGGTCGAGGCGATTCGATCTTACTCGATTATTCGTCGGGCGCTCGATGCTCGGCGGGGGCGGCGGTCTGAAGGTGGAATACGCTTTAGTTATCACCTGGAAGTGGCGCTTGATGAGCCGCGGCAGCGCACGAAAGAGCGCCTTGAGCGGTTTCGACGGCGAGATGTTCTTTGGTTTGATCCGCCCTCCCCGGTGCGCATAGAGGCGGGGCGCGAGACGCTTGCGGTGCGACCTGTTGTTGTGGGGTTTGGACCTGCGGGAATGTTTGCGGCGCTGCGACTGGCGGAGCGCGGGTACGAGCCAATCGTCCTTGAACGGGGTCGCGATGTGCGACGGCGGCATCGGGATGTTCTTCAGCGGTTTTACAAACAAGGCGAGTTTGACCCGGAGTCTAACCTGCTTTTTGGCGAAGGAGGGGCGGGGACTTACAGTGACGGGAAACTCTATACTCGCGTGCAGGATCCGCTTTGCGGGGAGGTGCTTGAGTCTCTTTATCGGCACGGGGCGGACCCGGACATTCTGGTTGATGCCAGGCCTCATATCGGTAGCGATCGTCTTCCGACGATTTGCGCTCGAATCCGAAAGACGATCGAATCTCTGGGTGGAAGCGTTCGTTTCGAGTCTCGGCTTACGGATGTTCAGTTGAGCGAGGGAGGCTTGAGGTCGATCGGGATTGACGAGGAACTCACACCGGCTGGTCCGACGATTCTTGCGATGGGTCACTCTGCGCGGGATACGATCCGGATGCTCGCGCGGCGCGGGGTGCGTATCGATCCGAAACCGTTTCAGCTTGGGGTGCGCATGGAACATCCGCAATCTCTGGTTGATCGGTGGCAGTATGGGCTTGCGGCGGGACACTCTCGACTTGCGCCGGCGGAGTATCACTGCGTTGCTAAGGGGGCGGCGGCGGAGGGTGACATGTTTAGCTTTTGCATGTGCCCGGGAGGTCTGATCCTTCCGACGAACGAGTCGGCGGGACTTATCGCAACGAACGGGGCTAGCCAGGCGCGGCGAGGAAGCCCCTACGCGAATAGCGGGTTGGTCATTACGCTTGACCCGTCGGAGATGGGACTTAGTGCTTGCGAAGCGCTTGGGTATCTTGAGGCGTTGGAACGACGAGCTTTTGAATCGACCGGGAACTCTTACCGCGTACCGATGCAGCGAGCGGGCGATTATCTTAAGCGTCGCGGGTCGGAAGGGTCGGCGGATACGAGCTATCCGCTGGGTGGGCAGTGGACTGACATTGCTGGTTTGATGCCGCGTGAGGTTACCTCGGCGCTGGACCGGGCGCTTGTGATGCTCGATAAGAAATATCCGGGGTTTGCCGGTGAGGACGCGGTTGTCACTGCGCCGGAGACTCGGGCGAGTTCGCCGGTTCGTATTGTTCGGGATCCGGTGACTCGGGAGGCCGTCCATGCGGCGGGACTTTATCCTGTGGGAGAAGGAGCGGGTTATGCTGGGGGGATTATTAGTGCTGCTGTCGATGGGATTAAGAGTGCGGATGCGGTGATTGGGCGGTTTGCTGCTCTTCGATAGCTTCGAGATGGTCGGAGGATTTGACCGGTTGGTCTTGTCGCATAAGTTCAGGGCTATGAGCGAATCTATTCCGGAGACACTTGGGACGGCGATTTCTTTTGCTTCTGCACTGGACCGGTGCGCATTTGATGAGGCTGGTCCTTTTCTTTGCGACGAGTGCGTGTACTTGATGGGGGCTGGTCGTACCGTTGGGAACGCTGCGATTGTCGATAGCTATCGCGAGAATGCTGCGTGGGCTGAGCGAGTACTCGACGAGATCAGCTATGAAAGCGATGTTCGGCAACTTGATGATGGGCGTGCGGAGATCATTTATACGGATCATATTTATCATCGGGGGCAAAGACATTCTTATCGTTGTTGTCAGATCTTGTCGTTTGATGCGGATGGATTGATCTGTCAGATTGAACATGCTGAACTCGACGGGCAGCGCGAGAAGCTCGATGCCTTTCTTGGTCGCTGCGGGGTTGATCGAAGCGCTTCTTAGATTTCGCCATTGACTGTGCGGGGTTCCGCCGCGCTAACCAAGCTGGTACACTTTCACGCCTTCGGGCCATGACGCGCTCTGGGCCCACTCTGGACCCGCTCTGGGCTGGCTGGTCTTTTTCAGGCTGATTGCATAGGAAGAATTTCATGAAGGGTTACTCTGTTCGATTCTGGCGACTCGTCTTAATGTTCCTGGTTTGCACATTGGTTTTTTTGCCGGGTGGTGCGACGACAGGCGTGACGGCTGACAAGGGCAAGAGGCCTGATGCGTCTGCGTGGGTTGAGGCGAACTACGAGAAGCATGAATATCGTGTTTCTATGCGCGACGGTGCGAAGCTTCATACGGCTGTGTATACGCCGCGCGATGCCTCGCGGACCTATCCCTTCCTTATGTTTCGCACGCCTTATACCTGTTCGCCATACGGCGAGGAAAAGTATCCTAAGCACCTTCGACCCGGAAAGCCTATGTGGGAAGAAGGGTTTATCATGGTTTTTCAGGATGTGCGCGGGCGGTTTATGTCGGAAGGCGATTTTGTGAACATGACGCCGCATATCGATGAGAAGAAGGACGACCACGACGTCGATGAAAGCTCTGACACTTACGACACGATTGATTGGCTGTTGGCGAATGTAGCGAACCATAACGGTCGGGTCGGTCAGTGGGGGATTTCTTATCCGGGGTTCTATACGGCTGCGGGGATGATTGATTCGCATCCGGCGCTGAAAGCGTCATCACCGCAAGCGCCGATCGCTGATTGGTTTTTTGATGATTTTCATCATCACGGGGCCTTCTTCTTGCCGCATACGGTTGGTTTTTTCAAGTCTTTCGGGGTTGCTCGACCGGAGCTGACGAAGGAGTGGCCTGATCGTTTGAAGTATGGGACGCCGGATGGGTATCAATTCTACATGGACCTCGGTCCTCTGAGTAACGTGAACGAGAAGTACTATCACGAGGAAATCGCATTCTGGAACGAGTCGATCAAGCATCCGAATCACGACGAGTTTTGGAAGCGGCGGGATCTTCTTCCGCATTTGAACAACGTGACGTCTGCGGTTCTGACGGTTGGGGGATGGTTTGATGCTGAGGATCTTTATGGTCCTTTGCAGATTTATCGTCAGGTTGAAAAACGCAACCCCGATGCGACGAACATGATCGTGATGGGTCCTTGGTCGCACGGGGGTTGGTCGCGCGGCAAAGGGGATCATCTTGGGAATGTTCATTTCGATGGGAACTGGTCGGAGGACTATCAAACGAACGTTGAGCTTCCATTTTTCAAGCATTATCTAAAGGGCGAGGGGGAGCATGGTCTTCCTGAGGCGATGATGTTTGAGACTGGGGTGAATCAGTGGCGTCGTTTTGACGAGTGGCCTCCTTCTGATGCGACGGCGGGGACGATTCATTTTCAAGCCGGTGGGAGTTTGTCGTTCGAGGAGGCACTTAGCCGTCGTGCTTACGATCAGTTCGTTAGCGATCCAGAAAAGCCGGTTCCGTTTACGGAAGAAGTGGCTATCGGCATGACGCGGGCGTATATGACTGACGATCAGCGGTTTGCTGGGCGGCGGCCTGACGTTTTGGTGTATCAGACCGAGGTGCTGGAGGAGGATGTCACTCTGGCGGGGCCTATCGTTGCGAATCTTTGGGTTTCTACAACGGGGACGTCGGCTGACTGGATTGTGAAGGTGATTGATGTCCTGCCTTCTGATACTGAGGACAATGAGTACACGCGTGACGGGATGCGCATGGGCGGGTATCAGATGATGGTGCGGAGTGAGGTGATCCGGGGTCGTTTTCGCAATAGCTATGAGCACCCGGAGGCTTTTGTTCCTAATGAGCCGACGAATGTGCGTCTGCCGCTGCAAGATGTGCTGCATACTTTCCAGAAGGGTCACCGGATGATGGTACAGATTCAGAGTACCTGGTTTCCTTTGGTGGACAGGAATCCGCAGCGATACGTTGATAATATCTTCATGGCGAGCGAAGGTGACTTTCAGAAATCGACTCACAGGGTTTTTTGCACTGGACCGCATGCGACGACGCTTGAGGTGCAGATTCTCCCGGTTGAGCTGGTCCCCGAGTCCGAGGAAGCCCCCGCGGCGAACGGCGAGGGCGACTCTGATTAGCCATCTGATGAGGAAACGGGTCGGAAATCGGCCGTGGTTGACTGAATAAGAGGTATCTATCGCGGTTGCGGGTTCCCTTGAGGGCTTGTTTGCCCATAAAAGCGCGGTTGAAGCATACTGTGCGGTGCATAGAATGTTGCGACTGCTCCCGCACGAGTTGAGGGGGTCGGCGATACGTGGTTGTCGCGCCCGATGTACCTTTAAGCGGTCTGCACCGCTTGGACATTGCAGATTTTGATCCCGCATCCATTGCAAAGGACCGTCGCATCGGATTTCTTCCAGAGATTCCGGCGACCTAGTTAAGCATGAGTGATTTTCTATTAGCCACGTCGCCAGAGCCGTCGGGGTACATCAGCCTGGTTAAGGTTGGCGTCGTATTGTTGCTGACGTTTGGTTGGGCTCAGGGCGCTCAATGGGTTGATCGCGATACTGACGTTGTCAAGACTAGGCGTGAATACTGGAACGTCATCGTTCTTGGCGGAGGATTGGTTGCGTTTTCGGTCTTGCTTGTTGCTCCCTGGGGTGGTGGACTTTTTGCGGCGGGTCTTTTGGTCTGGGCGTTGATCGGTGGTGGGGCGATTATTTTTTACTTAATCCATCGCAATTCTCGGGTGACTGCTGATAATCGTGTTGGGACGATTGGTCATCTGAAGAGGCTGACGTCTTCTCGGGCTAAGAAGTCTGTTTCCGCAAAGGGGATGCGTGTCGAGATCGAGGACCATAACGGGAAACATCTGGGTCTTCCTGATGAGGCTGAAGCTGGTCAGGACTTCGATGCTGTCCAAGACTTTCTGTTCGATGTTCTCTGGCGTCGTGCGAGCGATGTTGAGATTGCTCCGACGAAGGAGAATTATCGAGTCGTTTATAAGATTGACGGGGTTGGTGAGGAACAGGCTGACGGTCTATCGCTGCAAGCTGGCGAGCGCGTGCTGCGATGCTTGAAGCAAGCTGCGGGTCTTAACGTCGAGGAGATTCGGCGTCCTCAGAGCGGAAAAATATCTTGCGGTCTACTTGCTGACGGGGGGAAGCTGGGCGATACGGACATTCGGACATCGGGATCTATGGCTGGCGAGCGTTTGGCGCTGAAGGTACGAAGCGGTCCTGTTCTGGTGCGTCTTCCCGAGTTGGGATTTGCGACGAAGCGACTTGAGGGGTTGACGGCGATTCTTGGGAAGTCGAAGGGGATGGTTCTATTCTGCGCACCACCTCATCACGGAATTACAACGACGCAGTACTCGGTGCTTAAGAGTCACGATGCTTACATCAACAATATTCACTCACTGGAGCGCGAGCCCTTAATGGAGGTGGATAACGTCACTCAGCATCTTTTCGAAGGGGCGAACACTGACGTGAACTTTGCACGCTCGTTGCAGTCTGTGCTCCGGCGCGAGCCTGGTATTGTTCTTGTTGATAAGTGCGAAGATCATGAGACGGCGCTCGTCTCTGCGAGGGCTGCTGGCGAGAACCGGAAGCTGTATGTGGGACTTGAGGCGAAAGACTGCTTCGACGGACTTTCGCGATTTATGAAACTCCTCAACGACAATCCACTCGCTTCTAAGAGTGTGATTGGAGTTGTTGCTCAGCGTCTTGTGCGTGTTCTGTGCAAAGAATGCCGAGAGGCTTTTGAGCCTGATGCCGCTACGCTGAAGAAATTGAATCTTCCTGCTGATAAGATCGAGCAGTTTTATCGCCCGCCGACTGAAGCACGGGTGGATCGAAAAGGTCGTCCGATCCTTTGCACGAAATGTCGCGGGTCTGGATACTTTGGTCGAACGGGCGTGTTTGAAGTACTGACGGTCGATGGCGCCGTGGCAGCACTGATCGCAGAAGGTGCTCCGATGAGTCGTATTAAACCGCAGTGCCGGAAGAATAAGATGTACTACTTGCAGGAGGAAGCGCTTTTGAAAGTGATTGACGGAACGACGAGTATGAAGGAAGTCTTGCGCTGCCTAGGCGACGGAAAGTAGGACGGACACACTACGATGCTATTTACAATCATTATTCTGTTGCTCGTGGTTGCCATCACTTTTCGCCAGGCGACCCTCGGGTTTTATAACGCGATCATCATGGCGATGCTGACGATATGCAGCGCCGTCTGCGCGATGGGGATGCACGAGTGGGTTGCGGCTGAGTTTGTGGCAAAGTACTTGAAGGAAGACTACGCGCTAGCGGTTGGTTTGGCTGTTCCTTTTGGGGTCATGCTCTTGGTACTCCGTCTTGCAGCTGACAAATTGTTTCCTCGCACGTGCCTTCTACCTGCGATGATAGACCGTTTTTGTGGGGGTCTTTGCGGGTTCCTTACGGCGATGACGATGGTTGGGGTTTTGAGCTTGAGCCTTCAGATGCTCCCCTTGGGACGTGCAACATTTGGTTTTGTGCGTTTTCCTAGCTTTGCGGTTTCAACCGACGGGACGGCGCTTCCCGACTCGGATGCGCCTGAGGGTGATCTATGGCTGACGCCGGATCGTTTCGTTGTGCAGATGACGTCCTTGTTTTCAAGTCAAGTTTTCAGCGGTTCGCGCAATTTTTATCGCGAGCATCCCGACTATGTTGGATCGATGGGAGCCGCAACGGCGGTACCAAGCAGTGTCTCAATCTATGCGCCGGCGGGTAGCCTGACGGTGGTTTCAACGGGTCAACCGGATGCGGTCTATTCTTTCAAGAAGGGCAAGGCGAACACGAACCGAGGTAGCAATGTCCCGGATGTTCCAGATGAATATGTGCCGATTGAACCTCGCAGCGGTCATGAATTCCGGTCTGTGCGAGTCAGACTCGGACGGAGTGCTAGCCGCGACAATAAACATATGTTCACTGTGCGACAGTTTCGCCTGGTCGGGCAGACGGGGAGCGGGATGCCGGAAGTTGTTGGGGCCAGCGCGATCCAGCAAGCGAACGTTGCCGAACCGGTCAACCGGCATGTGCGGGTGATTCGTGATAGACAAGGTGACCGCCCGCTTCTGGATGACGTGCTGATGCCGCGCGAATCTAATGGCGAGGTTGAGGTTGTTTTTGAATTGCCTACGGGATTTGAGCCGTCGTTCCTCGAATACAAACTCGGAGCACAAGCAAAGGTGACGTTCTCAGCTCCTGGAGGCGACGCGTCGAGTATTCCCTCGTCAAGAACGACCGCGGGAGGTGACTCTCGAACTAATGCGGCTGGCAGCGACAGGCAAGGGACAACGGCGCCTGTAGCAACAACTGTGGCGAACTCTGACGGTGGGCAATCTAGGGGGCGGCGGCGTGGTGGGAATGTTCGGCGGGCGACGGCGACGATTGATCTGTCGTTTTTTGGCGATGCGATGCCGATGGAGATGAAGTCCTATCGGCAAGAAAAGAATTCCGAAGTCGATCGCGGATTGCTGAAGAACGGTCATCTGATCGGGAAAGTCGCGGAACAGGCGACGGGGGCGGATGCCTCGATTACGAAATTTATGGTTCCTGCCGACAAACGACTCCTGCAACTTAATACGCAGTTTCTTGCGGCGAAGAGTCTATTCGGGAAAGCCATCGGGCAGGCGGTCAAGGTGGCGGGCAACTTTTTTGTGACGGACGAAGACGGCGCCCGTCATAAGATCATCGGGAAATACGCTGTTGCATCCGTAAACGGAACCGAGTTTATCGAGGTGCAGTATTTTCCTGAACAAGCTGGGGCTGTGGGCGGGATCGGGGTGTTTTCTGAGATTCAGGACAAGCATTTCACGGGGAAGTATACGTTGGTGTATCTTTTTCTCGTTGAGCCGGGCAAGGCCATTACGGATTTCAATACGGGCGGGGATGCGACGCGGGCGGATGATCTTCGTAGCGCGAACTTGGTTGCGCCGGATTAGGTTGGGCTCATTTCTATCGGTTTCCAATCCTGTACTCTCACTTTTTTCTGGCGGACTCACAGGGGGCGCGTTTTTCGTTTGAGTCTTTGCGCGTTGACGCTTAGAATCGCGGCGTCGTGCCGATGCTGATCCACCATGTCGTTGATAGCTCTCAAACCGATTCGGGTTCGGTTGCGCCTGTTGTGCGCGGGTTGATTTCTCAGCTTGAGGGTCGTGGGTTTTCCTGCTCGCTTACTCATGCTTTTGAAGATTCACATGAGAATTCCATTGCGCTGACTCGTGAGGCTGATGTGGTCCATGTTCACGGATGCTCTTATGTCGCGATGATTGGAGCTACTTGGTTTGCGAAGCGTCTTGGGAAACCTTTTATCGTTTCAGCGGTCGGCGAACTTAGCGCTGCAGCGATTGGCCGGCATCCTTGGCGTGACCGGTGGCGTGGGAAGCTCTACGAACGCAAGTTGATTCGGGGGGCGAGTGCGATACTGGCGCAAAATGAATCTGAGGCGAGCGCGCTTCGGGATCGATACGGGCGCGAGGTTTTGGTTCTACCCTATGGGTTGAGCTTGGACGAAGACGGTCGAGCTTCGAGCGGGTCGGAGGTGGATCTTCCAGTGCGACGTGAGGGGCGGTGCGTTTTGATGCTCGCTCCGATTGAGCCAAAGACGGGATGTGCCGCCCTGTTGAAGGCGTATGCCGAGGTCGGTTCGGATGGGGACGGCTGGCATATCGTTGTCGCGGGGAGCGATCGGGGTGACTTTCGTAAGATGCTTGAGGCGGCGATTCGCCGGAAAGGTGGGGGCGATCGCGTTTTTCTTGTTCCCACGAGCGACGAAGGGACTGAGCGTGAACTGCTTGGTCGGGCGGATGTGCTTGTTGCGCCTTCGCTGGAGCCTGGTTCTGCGACCTCGATGTTGAAGGCGGCGGCCCTTGGCGTACCGATTCTGGCTAGCCGGGAAGTGTTGCCGGACGCTTTGATTTCGAGTGTTGTTGTTTGTGAGTCGAATCGGTCGGGAATACGCGAGGGACTCAGGCGAATACTGAAGCTTACCAACGCGGAACGTGACGAAATGACGCGGCGCGCGGAAACCGTCGTCCGAAATGAACTTGATTGGCGAATTCTGGCGGATCGCTACGTTCCCTTGTACAACTCGCTCGCGTAAAAGCGGTCTCGACTGATTTTGTAAACGAAACTTTTCCTGGATGACCGGGGCTGGAACGGATGCCGGCAAGATGCCGGAGCCCGTGCGCGAATTCGAGCATTGACATGAATCCGAAACTGGTCTCAGCAGATAAGAAGGGACGGGCTCCCGATAAGGCGTTTCGGGCGCGTGAGTTTGGGCGAGTGGTTGCGCTAACGCGGAACCATCGTCGGGGTTTGGTCCTTGGGCTTATCATTACGGTTGGATTTGCCGGGCTGCATACGATCAGCATCGCCGGGACCTTTCCAATTTTCCAAGTTCTTCTTGAAGAAGAGGGTCTGCACGGGTGGATTGATCGGGCGGTGGTTGAGGATCGCCTCGGGATGACGCTCGCGCCGCTTGTTGATGGCGATGTTGCGAGGGTGATCAAAGTCGATGGTAACGGTGTTGCCTCTGCGGGCGGAATCGGCCCGGGGGACGAGGTTCGCAGTCCCGATGACCTTCTAAGTAAACCGTTTTTTGATTCGCTGGCGACTGCGGAAGATGGGGCTGAGCTCAAACTGTTGACGGGTCCGCCGGGGTCTTTGCGGGAGGTGTCTCTTCGCGGTGGTCCTCTTGGGACCGAGACGAAGGCGTTGCGGTGGGTTTCTACGCTGCTTCCGCCGGATGGTCCCGATACGAAGCTTCGGACGCTTGGGATTATTCTAGGATTCGTGGTCTGCATCGTGATTCTCGCGAACGTCCTTCGGTTCGTCGGTGAGATTCTCGTAGCCAGTGCGGTGCTGCGATCGATGATGGACTTGCGCGATCTACTGTACGAGCGAATCTTGCATCTGCCGATGTCGTACTTCTCTGGGATAGAGACGTCGGACCTGGTAACGCGTTTTGTGCAAGATGTGCAGGAGATTCAGCGGGGGCTGGTCACGCTGTTCGGGAAGGCGATTCGCGAGCCTCTTCGGGCGATGTTCTTGATTGGGCTGGGTCTTCTTGTCGACTGGCGGGTTACTTTGACGATTGTCGTCATCGTTCCGATTACTGTGGTGGTGTTCCTGGCTGTTGGTCGGAAGGCGAAAAATGCGAATCGGCGACTCTTGATCGTGTATGGAAATATGATCGGGGCGCTGACTACAAGTCTTCAAAATCTTCGGGTCGTGAAGTCTTACACGGCTGAGGCCCATGAGCAAAAGAGCCTTGATATCGTTGATAAACGGATGCTGAAACAACAACTCAAGCTGGCGCGACTTGATGCGTTCCTTAGTCCGATGATGGAGACTCTTGCGGTCTTGGCGGGTAGCGTTCTGACGGTTTGGCTTGCCAGTCGGGTGTTGGATCAGACGCTATCTCTATCGAAGTTTGCGGGTCTTGGGGTCGCGCTTTCGATGTTGTTTGATCCTCTGCGGAAGTTGACCGACGTTTATGTTCGGATTCAGCGATCGACGGCAGGGGCGGAGCGGATTTTTTCGATTTTGGATCATCCGCCTGAGACCAGCGACTCGGCCAACGCGAAAGAGATCGAACCGCTGCAACGATCGATCGAGATTGATGATGTTTCGTTTACTTATCCCGGTGCGACGACCCCGGCGCTTGACCGGGTGAGCTTGACGATCGCTATGGGCGAGACGATCGCGATTGTCGGTCCTAACGGTTGTGGGAAGACGACGCTGGTTAGTATGTTGCCGCGACTGTTTGACCCGGACTCGGGGGAAATTCGGTTTGATGGCTTTGGTATCAGGAACTCCACGCTTTCAAGCCTTCGCCGACAGATTGGGCTTGTGAGTCAGGATGCGGTCGTTTTTGCTGGAACGCCCGTTGAGAACATCGGGTATGGGACTTCCGACACTGAAGGGGCGACGGGGACTGATCGGGCGCGGGCGGAGGACGCTTCCAGGCGTGCGTATGCTGATGAATTTATTGGCGCACTGCCTGGGGGGTATGAGGCAACTCTGGGTGAACGAGGTACGACGCTTTCGGGTGGGCAACGGCAGCGCCTTGCGATCGCGCGTGCTATTTATCGCGATGCGCCGGTTTTGATTTTTGATGAAGCGACTAGCCAGATCGATGCGGAGTCGGAACAGAAGATTCAGACCGCGCTACGCGATTTTTCCAGGGGACGGACGACGATCATCATCGCACATCGCCTTAGCACGATTCAGTTTGCTGATCGGATTGTTGTGATGGATGCGGGGAAGGTGGCTGATGCGGGAACGCACAAAGAGCTCTACGATCGGTGCCAACTCTACAAGACGCTTTGCGATACGCAGTTTGTGGCTGAGCCGGTCGCGTGAAGATTTCAACTTCCTGGGCCGAGCTCGGCCCGATCTAGCGTCTTGCTTGGACGTAGCACATCAATTTGTAGGCGAGACGGGCTGCCAGGAACTCTGTGACTGCTTGACCGGGGATGGGCATGACCTCGACGACGTCTGCGCCTACGATGGTTTTCTCGGCTGCGACGATTCTTAGAAGACTTGTCACCTGGTACCAATCTAGTCCGCCGGGTTCTGGGGTGCCGGTCCCTGGCGCGAAGGCTGGGTCGAATCCGTCTATGTCGATGGTGACGTAAACCTTGTCGCTGAGGGAATCTAACGCCCGATCGATCCAGTTGTCGTCGCACATCGTTTGTCTTGCGGTGATCGGATCGATCGTTGAGGTTCTCAAGAACTTGTGCTCTTCTGCACAGACGTTTCTAATTCCTATAGGGACAATTGTTGCGCCGTGGTCGTGTACGCGGCGCATGACGCTTGCGTGGGAGTACTGGGTGCCCTCGTATTGGTCGCGGAGGTCGAGGTGGGCGTCGATTTGAAGGACCGAGAGTTTCTTGTGCTTGGTCATCACCGCTTTGATCAGCCCCGAGGATACGCCGTGTTCGCCGCCGAGACCTAGTAGGAATTTGCCATCTTTCACGACCTTTCTTGCGGTCTTGAAGATCGACTCGTGCATCGCCTCGGGGCTTGCCATTTCTGGGGTTAGGGGGTCCTGGGTTGCGGCGCCAGCCCTGTAGAACTCTGCCTCGAGCTCTTCGTCGAACAGCTCAACCTGCTGAGATGCCTTGATAATGGCGGCTGGTCCGTGGCGGGTTCCGGGGAGGAAGCTGGTTGTTGAGTCGTAAGGTATTGGTAGGACGGCGAACTGCGAGCTCTTGTAGTCGCTGAACTTTGGTTCTAGTCCTAGGAAGTTGTCTGGGGTTGTGCTCATTGGTTTTGATCTCTTACCGGCTGGAAGCCGGTGACAAACCGGGGCGGAGACTAAATCTTTCGGAACTCTTGGAGTTGGCCTGACTCGGTGAGGGCTTTTTTTCCTGCCTCCTTGAGGGTCTCGGTCATTTCACCGAGCCTGGTGTAGAGCTTTCGCTGTTTGCGCTTCTTACATCGGACGAGCGCGTATTGGGCGATGAGTGGTAGTGTGATGGATGCACATGAATAGACGACGGCGTTGTTGACGTTGGCGTCTTTTATTTTGCCCCAGCTTTTCGCCTCGCCCGGAGTCGCCCCGGACAATCCGCCCCAGTGCGGAGAGTCGGTCGTTAGCTGCAGGAAGTAATCGTGCCCCCCCTTGGACGGGTCCATTAGGATTTGGTGGAGGGTTGGCTGGGTCTGGAGGTAGAAGTTTTTTGGCGAGCCCCCCCCTATCTCTATCACGCCGTTCTTGTCGGCGTCCCTGACGATGGCGGTTGTTTCAATGATATCGAGCATGGGATTCAGGTGGACGGGTTGCTCGTACAGGTGCGGAACGATGAGGTTCATTCCGATCGATGAATCGCCGGGTGAGGAGGTAAAAATTGGGACGTTGTGCTTTGCTGCGCAGGCGACGAACGACTTTTCTGGATGGGGGGCGACCTCTGCGACGCATTCTCCGAGTTTTTGATGAAGGGTCGCTGTGGAAAACGGCTTGGATACGTCGATCGATTTGACAGCCTTCATGATGACCTTGTCGGTGGCCATGAGGGTATCTTCGTCGGCGATGAATACGTCGTAAATGCGGGCGACGCCGATATCGCCGAGTTCGTTATCATCGACGTCGGGACTTCCCTGGACCATCGGGAAATCGAACGGTCGGTGAAGGTCGTGGTAGATATTCGCGCCGGTGGAGATGATAAAATCGATAAAACCCGCTTCGATAAGCGAGATGAGTACGCCGCTCATTCCTATGGGTGTCATCGCGCCAGCAAGCGTTAGTCCGACAGTTGCGTTGTCGTCGATCATGCGGGCGAAGAGCTGGGCCCCTTCAGCGAGTCGTCTTCCATTGAACCCGCTACGTGCGTAGACGTTGTCGATGAGGTCGGCGACGGCTTCGTTTCCGGAAAGCTTGAGCGGTTCAATAGATGGCGCGAGGAGCCAATCTGCTGCGTTGGCGCTACTCGTTTTGCCTTTGGCAGGTTTTTTTTGACATGGCTGCATTTGAGGCGTCTCGTAGGCAGAATCGATCACAAAATAAAGACAGCCGCGGCAACACAGGTCGTCCACAAGCCATGCTTGTCGCCTTCGACGGTTTGGACGACGGCTTTGGTCTTTACGACCAATCCCTGCGCCTTGTAAATGTCTTTGCGCTCGTTGTATGCGGTGTCGGGGTTTAGATCGATTCCCTGGGTAGTCGCCAGCATCGAGGCAGCCATGTCTTCGACGTAGTCGGCGCATGCTCGCCGGGTCATTCCGAACCCATGATGCTCGGAGATGTAACCGTGGAGTTTGGGTTCCGCTGGTAGCGCCAACCCAATGCCCGCGCATGAAAGCCGGTTGGGTTCGTTGGTCCGCGCCTCTGCAAGTACGCAAAAGACGATCTGCCCGGGGAGGAGCTTGGGGAGTCCGCGCGTACGCGAAACGATCTTGCACCCCGGCGGATAAATACTGCTGACTCGAACGAGGTTGTAGGATGCGATACCAGCGTCGCGGAGAGCTTCTTCGAAACTCTGGAGGTTGTTTCGATGCTTACCGACTCCTTTGGTAAAAAACATTTGTTTTGGGACAAAAGGCTCGTTCAATTCTTGAATCTCCACGTATTGGGAACGGCAATCTATCGACTACACGAAGCATTGTAGCGTCGGGGATGCGACGGACAAGGAATCGCCAGTCAGCCCCAAAGGGCCAGTTGAAACAGTCGCGGTCGCATTCGGGACCAGCTTCCTCAAATCAGAACACTGACCGATAGCCAGGGCCACACTACTTCAGCGTGTTGCTAGGTCAACTTCGCTCCCTACCTTGCTCGGGTCACTTGGGAAAGAGTTGGATGATATCGGGGCGGATCGCTGCGAGTGCTTGGGCGCGGTGGGAGATGCGGTTTTTCTGTTCTGGGGGGAGCTGGGCGGCGGTCTTTTTTTGATCGGGAATGAAAAAATGGGGATCGTAGCCAAAACCGTTTTGACCTCTGGGCTCGTCTATGATGACGCCTTCGATTTTTCCGCTGCTGGTGGCGATGACCCCGGCGGGCGTTGCCAGGGCCATCGCACATCGGAAACGGGCGGTTCGATTGGCTTGTGGAATCGTAGCTAACTCGCGGATGAGTTTGGCGTTGTTTGATTCGTCCGTCGCGCAGTTTCCGGAGTACCTGGCGGAATGAACACCTGGTGCGCCGCCGAGGGCGTCAACTTCTAACCCAGAATCATCGGCGAGGGACACGAGGCCAGACACGGCGGCGTAGTGCGATGCTTTCTTGTGGGCGTTGGCGTCGAAGGTGTCTCCGTCTTCAACGGGTTCTTCGATGGCGTCGATGTCAATGAGACTCATGACCTCTACGCCGAACCCCTCAAGCATCGCGCGGACTTCGCGAAGTTTTCCTGGGTTGGATGTTGCGATGAGGAGCTTGTTCACGCGACGAACGATCCGCTACGGTGTTTTTTGGTTTGGGATTTCGACGAGGAACGACGGGACCGGCGAACGTGAGCCGTCCTCCCCAATGACGTAGACAATGCCGCCGTTTACGTGGTTGTATTTGAGGAGTTCGTCTTGCTGGAGCTTGGCGACCTCGGTACTGTATTGGATGAGGTAGTTCTTGCCCTTTGGGGCTGGGCCAAAAGCGTCTTTCCCGAACGTTCCGACTGTCACGACGCTCGATGCGTCTGCGTGGTGGTAGTACGCTTCGTACCCCTTGTTTCGAAGAAATTCGCAGAACTCGGCGGCTGCCTGTTTGAATTCCGAGAAGGTATCCGCGGATTCAAAGGCTGCGACTTGTAATGTGAACATCCCCGTTGCGCCGTTTAGATCCCAAGCTGGGTTTCCGGCGTTTGGGGTGGGGACTCTTGCTGCCATAGCGGCCATAAAGAAACGGCGGCCATTGCCGTCGCCGAGTTGTTTGATGAAGTTCAAGTCGCGGCGCATCTGGGCGGGAATGTCTCGTCTGCCAGTCTTGAAGTCGGTCGCTCTGCGATAGCGACCGTAATACAATCCTGTTTTTCCGGAGTCGCTGAAAACGAATACTTCGGCGGCGCGGATTCCGGGAGTACGCTTTAGCGTTTCGGCTAGTTGTGCGATCTGGGTTTGACGACTGGGGCCTGTGCGTTCGATACAACGAAGGGTCCACTCGGCGCCCGTTGTTCCGAAGAGCGCCCCCGCTCCGCCGGACCTGCCGCCGGAAACGCAACCGCCGAACGGCACGAAGAATACGCCGAGCATGCAAACGACTAAGGTCGCGCTGGCGGTCTTCTTTCGTGGGCGGTTGGCGATCTTCACTTTGCGATTCGCTTTCGTAGCGCTTTGGATTGCTCGGCGAGTAACTGATTGATTCCGCGCGACGCTAGTTTCAAGAGCTTGTCGAGGTCGCCCTTGGAAAATGTCGCCTCTTCGCCGGTACCCTGCACCTCGACGAATTTTCCCGACTCGGTCATCACGACGTTCATATCAACGTCAGCGGCGACGTCTTCCGGGTAGTCGAGGTCCAGTAGAAACGATGACCCCACTTTGCCGATGCTGACAGCCGCGACAGCTTCGCGAACTGGGCTGGCGATTAGAATCTTCTGGGAGAGTGCCCATTTCACTGCGTCACATAGGGCGACGTATGCGCCGGTGATACTTGCGGTTCTCGTCCCGCCGTCTGCTTGGAGGACGTCGCAATCGACGAGGATCGAATTTTCGCCAAGTGCATCCAGATCGACTACAGCTCTGAGCGATCGCCCGATGAGTCGCTGGATTTCCTGAGTTCGTCCGTCGAGCTTAGTTCGGTTGCGCCGGCGGCGCTCCGACGTTGCGCCCGGGAGCATGTCGTACTCGGCTGTGACCCAACCACTGCCCTGCCCTCTTTTCCAGGGTGGGACGGAGTTTTCAAAGCAGGCGGTGCATAATACGACCGTGTCGCCAGCCTCGATGAGGACGGATCCGGCTGCGTTTTTGGTGTATCCTCGTGTGATTTTGACGGGGCGAAGGTCCGTTGGTTTTCGCTTGTTCTTTCGAGCCAATCGTAACTCCCAATGGTGAGATTGTTAAAGATAGCCATGCACGAACTTCGAGAATACGGCTCGCATTGCGGGTGTCAAACTTGGCGGGTCAGGGTTGCGCCTGGATGAACGATTTGAGACACGCGATGGGTGAAGAACCGGTCGCGGAAAACGTCAGGCGGCGGATGTTCGCGTCTATCGCCTCGACCTCGATACGCAAATGTTCCTCTGGGATCGCTTCTTGGACTCGATCAGCCCACTCGACGGCGACCACGGCGTCTTCGGCGATCAACTCATCAAACCCTAACGCGAATAGCTCCGCGGATCCTCGCAAACGATAGGTATCGATGTGAAATAGTTTTCGCTCGCCAGCGTATTCGTTGATAAGCGTGAACGTGGGACTGGTCACCTGCTTTGGGTCGGTGGCTCCGTTTCCGCAGGCGATCCCTTTGACGAACTGGGTCTTTCCTGCGCCCAGGTCGCCGACGAGCGCGACGACCAAGCCTCCGACTAGCCTTTGCCCTAATCGTTTTCCTAGCTCAAGTGTTTCTTGAGGCGACTTGGTTTCCATTTGCACAGTCTGTGTCGGCGAAGTCAATGAACGAACCCCCTTGGTTCCAATGCTTGAACTCTTCCGTCGGTCCGGGCGAGAGAGTATCCCGTCTCTGTGATTTCGCCAACTTGGAACAAGGGGCCTGGGTAGAATTCGACATCGCCCTGGATCGCCATAAGCAACTCGAAGTCTTCTCCGTCGCTGAGAACGTGCTCTAGCGGCGTCTTGTTATCTTCTGACGCGGATCGTCTTGCGTCGTCACTAGTGACGGTGTCGAGCCGTGCTTCTTCGAGGGTCGCGCCGACTTCGGATGCCTTGCACAAGCGCGCGAGATCAAGGGATAGACCGTCAGTAATGTCGATCATTGCGTGAAGTTTTGCGCCGAACGCCTCTGCGAGCAGTTTCGCTTCGCTGACGCGCGGAATAAATCTAAGATGCTCCCCCAGCAGACTCCCGCCGAGAGGGCCGGTGACGTAAAGCTTGTCGCCGATCTTCGCGCCTGATCGAAGAATGGGTTTCACGTCCTTCCAGGGCGCTGCGACGATGGCGACGTCGATCGCGAGCGACTCAGCCCATTTGGTCGTATCTCCGCCAGCGACGGCAAGTTGGTAGTGGTCTGCGAGTGCGAAAATCCCTTCGTACAATGAGCGCGCCCCATCTATAGGACACGTCGATGGAAAGGCGACTGAGACGGTGACTGCCATTGGTTTGACCGCCATGGCAGCACAGTCGCTGAGCGAGCAGGCGATCGCCTTTCGCCCGATGAGATCCATCGACTGAGTTTTGGAATCGAAATGCACGCCTTCGAGCAAGAGATCGGATGAAAAAAATAGTTCTTTCCCATCGACATTGAGGATGGCCATGTCGTCGCCGATCCCCTTGCGCAGCGACGGGGACTTTGTCGCGCGACCCGAAAGCCATTCCACAAACTCTAGCTCTGAGAAACTCATGGGTTCAGATAGTAACAGAAAGTGCTTCTGGGGAAATGAAAAACCCGCGAGCCGAAACTCGCGGGTCTTGATTCTTTGGCGATTGGGAACGGATGCGTTTCCGCTATAGGAACAGATGCCACACCGCCGCGACGGACTAAACAGTGTACTGTCCGCGCCCCTTTCGCTTTAGGGCTGGCATTTCTGGAAGCGCGTTGCTGACCGCTTTGGTTAGATTTTTGGCGGTTGTCTGGTAGCCTGCATTGAGAACCGCCGCCGAAATCTCCCGAGGACTCAATGGTCCAGAGGCGGCCTTTAGAACCTTAACGATAATGAACTTAAGCGAACCTTCCTGTCCGCCCGAACCTTTCGGTCTGCCTCTTTTTCGCAGTCCGGGGACCACGACGTTTGACTGACCGAGTGAACGCATCGCGTTTTCGATTCCCGAGATTTGCTCGTCAATCGAATTGCGCTGTGCGGCGAGTTCGCGCAGGTACGCCTGCATCTCGCCTAAGACTCGACCCGCACCCGTTGATACGTTGTATGACGCAAGCTTTCGGATTGACGGACCCCCTGCCGATTTTCTTGCACCCCCAGCATTATGAATCGAATTCATATGCCTTCCCAGGTGCGCCGGAAGCGCGAACTTTCGATCGCACTTGGGGCATTGAAGTTTCTTTTTTGCCATTGTTTTTCACTCCGTTTCAAACTAGTTGACGCTAAGTGGCGGACGCCGGAAGTCCACCTGCTTAACTAGGAGAATAGGGATTCCACAGGCTTCTCGCAAGCGGTGGAGTGAAATTTCGTGGACAACTTCGTCGCACCAAGAGAGTTATGGACAAGGGTTAGCCCGCGGAAGCTTTCTGACATACTAGCCAGGGATTTCTGAAAAGTTTACGGCCACTCAGAACGACTAAAGTGTTGTTGGAAGAGTTAGCATGTCTCTGCACTTGCACACAAGACGTGCTCTCACCTACTCGGTTTGCGTCTTACCCTAGAAGGCCGCTTAGTTTTTTGTCTTCCTGCATGTTTGGGGCCCTTGCGCTTTCCTTTTCCTCGTGTGCTATGCGCAGATGTTGCTGTAGAGCCAACAAGAGAAAGGTCAAGTTGTCGGGTCCGAACATCGATCTTGCTGAGAATCACCTGCAACCGGTCGCCGATTGCAATTCGTATTCCACTACGCTCACCGAATACTGCGCCACCACTTGACGCAAGCTCCCACCAATCGTCGGGAAGCGACTCGAATCGGATAAGCCCGTCAATTAAGTACTTATCAAGCTGAACGAAGACGCCCATCTTCGCCACGCCCGTCACGATCCCCTCGAACTCGTCACCTACCCGATCGGTAAGAAGCTGCAACGTAAGGATTGTCTTCAACTCCCGCTCCGCACTTTCTGCGCGGCGTTCGTTGGTGCTACACTTGCTGCCCAATTCCGTCAGGTCATCAACACTCGGTAAATTCTTGCGCTTCTGCTCCCGCTTCAATTCGCCCCGAGCATAGAGATCAACAAGTCTGTGGACAGTTAGGTCCGGGTAGCGGCGAATGGGCGATGTGAAGTGACAGTAATGTTCGCTGGCAAGTGCGAAGTGGCCTACTTGCAGTGGAGAATACTCAGCCTGCCGCATCGATCGCAAAACGGCGAAGTGCAGTGGATATGCCTCGGGCTTATCGCGTACGCTGTCAAGGAGCGCCTGGAGCGCAAATCGGTCGGCTCCGCTCTCTAGCTCATACCCGAGCATACCAAGGAGTTTTTGCAAACTTCCGTCTGCCAGCTCGGGGGGCGCGTCGTGAATTCTTCGAAGATGCGGGACCTTGAGGTCGGATAGCGTGCGCGAGACGGCGTCATTGGCCTCGACCATGAACATTTCGATGATTGTGTGAGAGAAACTGGTATCAGCTGGGACGACATCGACCATGTGCCCAATCTTGTCAAAGACGAGTTGTGCATCGGGAATCTCTAGCTGTAACATTCCGTTTTTGAGGCGGCGTTTGCGAATGCGACGGGCGAGGGCGTCCATTTCGTTCAAGAGCGCTACGACCTTCGCGCTGGTGCGACCGGGCTTGCCGTCGAGAACCTGCGTGACCTGGTCGTAGGTGAGCCTTTTCGTGGACTGAATGACCGTGTTCTCAAGCCGAGTATCTACTACGTTGCCTAAGGGGTCGTACGTGATGAAGACGCTCTTGGTAAGGCGCGTTTCGCGCTCTTGCAATGAGCAAACGCCGTTCGACAGAACTTCGGGCAACATCGGAATGACTAGGCGCGGCAAATAGATACTCGTCGTTCGTTTC
Organism: Phycisphaerae bacterium; assembly: GCA_029260025.1. Classification (GTDB taxonomy): domain Bacteria; phylum Planctomycetota; class Phycisphaerae; order UBA1845; family UBA1845; genus JAJRUK01. The sequence continues at coordinate 20,903 of JAJDDZ010000384.1, forward strand.
AACGCCTCCTCGTCGATCGCGCTTCCTTCGCGAACGAAATGAGCGACATCGGCGATATGGATGCCAAGTTCGACGCGATCGCGCGCAAGGTTCTTGATCGAAATGGCGTCATCAAAGTCGCGGGCGTCGGTGGGATCGATCGTGAGGATAGTTTCACCTCTTAGATCTTCTCGATGGGTCAACTCTTTTTCGATGTCAAACGCGGTGGCGACCTTGGCTGCCTCTTTTTCGACGAGCGGGGGAAACTCCGTGGGAAGTTGATACTGCTCAATGATCCCGAGAGTTTCGACGCCTGGCTGACCAATGTCGCCGAGCACTTTTACGATGACGCCGCGCGCGGGGCGATTGTCTTTTGGAAACTGTGTGACCTCGACGACGACCTTTTGGCCTGGGCTGGCGTTTTTTGCTCGTGCATCCGGGACGAGGATCGGCGAGTGAAACGTATTTCCGTCTGGGATGACGCAGAACTTTCCGGCGTTGTCGAGAAGCTCGCCGACGAATCGGTTTT
>JAJDDZ010000385.1 GCA_029260025.1 Phycisphaerae bacterium
GCTTTGTTTCTTCCACGAGCGTATCATACGGTACGTTCCGAAGCTCAGACAAGAACATTGCCGTATGAGCCACATGCGCCGGCTCATTCGGACGCTTACTACGAACGGGTGCCGGTGAAAGATAAGGCGAATCCGTCTCAACCATCAACTGCTCGGCGGGGTACGCTTTCGCAATTTCATGAAGTTCTGTTGAGCGCGGAAACGTCACGATCCCGGTAAACGAGATCCGCCAACCCTGTTTCGCGATCCGATCCGCCTCCGCGCGAGTGCCCGTAAAACAATGAAAAACAACCCGCCGATTCGAATAACCATGATCAACCAAAATCGGCAAACAATCGTCCAGCGCCTCGCGACAATGAATCACCACAGCCTGGCCACGATCCCCCGTCATCGCCAATTGCTTAGAAAAAACCCGCTTCTGATTCTCTCGATCCGCAAAGTCGTAGTGATAATCAAGACCCATCTCGCCAAACGCAACAACCGCGGGATCATCCCAAAGCTCATCAAGCGCCTCGAAATCGCCGTCGCCGACTTTGTCAGCCTCATGAGGATGAAACCCAGCCCCCGCGCGAATTCGATCCGGATAACGTTCCGCAAGCTCGATTGCCACCCTAGCATCCGCAACGTCGGTACCAATGGTAATAATCTTCTCGACCCCCGCCTCGGCGCAGCGCGCAAGCACGTCGTCTACTTGGTCAACAAGCTCTGGAAACGTCAAATGCGCATGAGAATCAATCAAACCCATGTCATAATGATCACCCGCTCCGTCAATCCGTCAAACACCCGCTTCACTTGATAGCGATGGCCTCTACAATACTCATCATGGCAAGACCAAAACGCTCCGGCGTTCAAAAATACCACGACCGCGTCGCCCACCGATATGACGAAAGCTACGACGACGCCTTCTGGCAGTGGCACGACGCACTCACCTGGGATTACCTCAAACCACACCTCCCACGCGATCAAAGCGCTAAGGTCTATGACATCGGTTGCGGCACAGGCAAGTGGGGCGCAAAGCTCATCAAGAGTGGTTACTCCGTTAGCTTCCTGGACATCAGTCCGCAAATGCTCGACCAAGCTCGCGTCAAAGTCGCAGAGATGGGCGCCCTAGATCGCGCCGAATTTATCCAGGCGGACATCTGTGACCTTAGCAACTTGCCCCAAGGCGACACAGCCCTGGCAGTTGCCTTCGGCGAACCAATCTGCTGCGCAACCTCGCCACCAAAGGCGCTAAAACAAATCCGCCGTCTGCTGCAAGACGAAGCAAAGCTCGTCGCAACGATCGACAACAAGCTCGGTGCGATCGACTTCTACCTCCAGCGCGGCAAAACATCCGAAATGCAAGACTTCCTCCGGACTGGCCGCACACACTGGCTAACCTCATCAGCCGAGGAACAGTTCCCCCTCACAACCTACACGCCGGTAGAGTTCCGCGCTCTCATCGAAAAATCAGGCTTCGTCCTAACCGACATGGCCGGAAAAACAGTCCTACCCATGCGCCACCACCGTCAACTCCTCGCGGAGTCCGTAGACCGCCGCACCTGGGCAAAAATCGAAAAAAGCTTGTGTCACGACCCGGCAGCAATCGGTCGAGCGCCACACATGCAAATCGTCGCACGTGCCGTCTAGGACAAGGCCGGCCAGGTTGCCAGCATCGCGCTACCGTATCACTTTAGTTGACGCCGATCGGCAGAAATCATATTTTCACGCACGTCAAGTCGAGGCAGCCGGTGGGCCGAGCTGCGGCGACATCATTCGAGCCAACTATCTGTGTCGCGCAATCTTCGCGGCCAAAAAACCGAAAGGGACAACCGTTATGGAAACTGTGGCCGATCTGTGGCTTCCGATTCTCGTCTCATCCGTTGCCGTCTTCTTCGCAAGTTTTCTTGCCTGGATGGTGCTTCCCCACCATAAGGCAGATATCAAGTTTCTCCCCGACGAAAAATCTTTTGATCAGTACCTTACTTCGCTCAACCTTGCGCCCGGTACATACATGTGGCCCGGCTGCAATTCGGCGGATGACATGAAATCCGAAGAATACAAGCAGCGATACGCCGCCGGACCATGGGGAAGTCTGAATGTCAGGGAAACACAACCAAGCTTCGGTCGTAATCTGGTGTTGGTCTTCATCTGCTACGCAGTCATCAGCACGTTCGTCGCCTACCTCACATCGCAAGCACGTTCCGAAGGAGCAACATTCGCTTCCGTCTTTCAGGTCGCAGGCGCCACAGCAGTTCTGGCGTACTGTGCTGGGCAAGTTCCCGGTGCGATTTTCTTCTCCAAACCATGTCGGTTCTTCTGCACAGACATGATCGACGGAGTGGTTTACGGATTGATCACCGGCGCAGTCTTCGCTTGGCTTTGGCCAGCCACTACCATCGCCACGGGCTAAGGGACAACAAAGCGACATTCGTCCAAGCCTAGCCTATTTCCAGTGCTTTCCGCACTACCTCCGCGCCCAATCCGTCGATACCAATAGGAGATTCCACAACACCGATAGGTGAGCAGCAAGAAATGCAACTTGTAAAAACCTCCGCCCCCGTCACCGTAAAAGACGCCAACGACCAACCCGTCTACCAACTCGAGCCCCATCAAACATACGCCCTCTACGACTGCGAAACCGCCGCCGCCATGCGCTCCGAAACAGTCCAATGGGTTGCCACGCTTGACTCGCAACTGCGAAGTTACGCAGGCCAAGCGCTAACCAGCGAACGACTCGTCCTACCCTTTATAGGCAGACTCGGTGACGCACTCATCACCGCCGCCTGCCTCCAAGCACTACGCGATAGATATCCGAATGTTTCAATCGACATCGCATGCTTACCGCTAGCTAAAGAAGTTTTCGAACTATCGCCATCATTCGGCAAACTCTTGCCATACCCCATTCGCGCCGATTGCCTCAAGACCTACCAATACCACCTCTCCTTCGAAGACATCGCCTCAGTAAAAAACGCAACTCAACGAACCATGTTCGACTTGCTCAGCCATTGCCTAAACACCCGACGACCAACGAGCCCAGCTACGTTAGCCATCCCCGAATCAGCAAAACAACGCTGCAAACTCCCGAAAAAAACAAGACCACGCGTCGCCATTCACGTCGGCGAACCCCACTCCCTAAGAACCTACCCCATAGACCAAACAATCAACCTCGCAAATGAACTCAGCGAAAGCGATGTCAAAGTCATCCTCTTCGGATCACCCAGCGCACCTACATCAGGTTTCGACACCGAACTATCCCCGCAAATCCAAAACTACATCGGAAAAACAAAATCCGTCTCCGAGCTCGCAGCCACGCTAGCCCAAACCGACATTGTCATAACAGGCGACTCGTTCCCGCTCCACCTCGCCGCTGCCCTGAACATCAGAACCGTCGCCCTCTTCGCACCCACCAGCCCCACCATCGTAAGCGACTACAAAAACGTCACGGCCATCAAATCCCAAGCGAAATGCAGCCCCTGCGGAGTAGCCTTCGGCGCATGCCCTCTCGCTCATGCAACCTGTATCGCCCACAACGACGAATCACTCGCCCCAAAGCGAATCGCAACAAACGTCATCAGTTTAATCCGAGAACCCGCCCAAACGATATGAAAAAAAGACAAAAACCCCTGCGAAACCCCGCTTCGACTACGCTCGGTCTTCCCCAACCACAATCACCCGGTTCTTCCCCGCACGCTTCGCCATAAGTAGCGCCTCATCCGCCTTCTTCAAGAGCGAATCAACATCGCCGCCGTCCCAAGGAAAACTAGCAAGACCCCCGCTAACCGTCAAACGACCCTTCTCGCCATCACCCATGGTCTCAAAAGACGCAGCCTCAAGATCACTCCGAAATCGTGCCAACACCCCAAGCGCTTCACTGGGATGCTTCGACCCAGCAGAACGAGGACCATCGGCATCCCAAAAAACAACCACAAACTCATCGCCGCCATAACGCGCCACGATATCCTGCTTGCGACAAGTTCGACAAAACAGCTCGCCCGTCTTGCGAATAATCTCATCGCCGGCTGCATGACCAAATCGATCGTTGTAAGTCTTAAAGTCGTCAATATCAAAAAGTAGCACCGTCACCTGAAACCGCTCGCGCGATGCCTGCTCCAGAATTCTCGCCAACCGATCCCGCACAAACCGACGATTCGGCAACCCGCTGCAATCATCTGTAACCGCAAGCGTTTTCAGCTTCCGCTGCGCTGATGCAACCGAAAGAACATTTCCAATCAAACTCGCATACGTCGCAAGCTTCGAAACATCCCCAGGCGTGTAAGGTCCAGACACAGACTCACCAAGGGTCAACTGGCCAATCGTCGCCCCGTCCGAAACGAGCGGAACTGCAAGTACCGGTTTCGCGATCGCCGGACCAACCCGAGCAACCGTACCCCGTACAACAATCTGAGCACTCACCGAACCGCAAGCAGCCGAAACCATATCCACCAACCGGTCCAGAAGCGCACCCGGACTCTCATCCAAGAGCAATAGCGAGTCCCCAATCCGAGAAACTTCCTCGATCGAACAAGCCCGTTCCGCATCCGACGATACGCGTTCTACCTCGTCCAAACGACCAATACCAACTGCCAGTTCGAGCTCCGAAACAGAGACCGGCGAAACAACATAATCATCAGCACCAAAACCCGCAGCCCGACGAACCGCCGGCTCATGCTCCGGTAGACCGCACAAAACAATCCGCGCATCAGCGCCCGCAGCCACACGCAACCCCGCGACGGCATCGTCAAGATTCAAAGCGCCGCCATCAACGCATGCAACAACCGCCCGCGCAGGCGACATCGTCAAATCGGCAATCCCCGATAGAAAAGTCTTCGTACCAGTAACATTCCAAGACGCTAGCGATTCCGCAAACCCAGAAAGACCAGCCGCCTCCCGCACTGCTTCATCCCCGATCAATAACAACCGATCACGAGCAGGAATATCAAACAGACCGCCGGTCGTCATCGAATCGCTCCCCCGTCTTCATGACCAGTATCAGACCCGGTCTCGTCCGGCGAAACCCCAAGGTCATCATCACCCAGCAGCGCGGCGAGCTCCTCGTTCGTAAGTAGCGGCTCATGCTCGTTCGTCTCGGCGGAACTAAGGCGATCACTCGTCGGCGACTCTCGCTTTGGCTGTCCACGCATTGGACCACCCGGCGCTTTGCGACCGGGCACCTCCGTATATCGCAACCAAGGAACCCGCGCCGACTCAGAGTCCGACTCTTCGCCCTCGATCGGTAACCCTTCAACGTCATCATCCTCAACCGCGAGTTCCTCAGCAACAACTGGCTGAGAATCGTTCTCAACGCCAACAACCTCCGTCACATCAACTTGATGGACGACCGGTGGCTCGACGGATGGTTCGACGGGGGTAACGTCTTGGACCCGCGGCACCTCGTCTGCTTTCACCGGCATAGAATCAACCGCTTCATGTGTCTCGTTCATCCCCGGTTCTTGAGTGACCCGGCACAATACACAAAGCGAACTGGCAAGCTCGTCGGTCAATCGACCGCTAGCGCCAAGCTCGATCGCTTCGTCACACTTATCAGCAAGAGGCGCCGCGGTGGCTACAACGTACACAGGCAACTCGGGCCGAACCCGACCCACCAGCGTGAAGAATTCCGACTGACCGGATGCAACAGACCCAATGTCAACTACAACGGCACGAATCGAAAAATCTCGTCCGATTCTCGCCAGCGCACGAAAAACATCCGGACAACGACGCGAAAAACCGGAAAACTCGCCACGAACGCCATCCGAAACCGGCAAATCTCCTGCCCCAATTCCGACCAAAAGGATGTAAGGCTCAACCGTCATCGACATGTCTCTTCGTCCACCAATCGCAACCACAGACCCAGTTTGCGCAAAGCCCCTGCCTGTACCATTTTATCACCCATCCACCCCCCGGTCAATGCAAAAACACCCTTCACCGCCTCTAACCACCTGATCGATTAACTTTGAGCCTTAACCGATCACCCGTCACGTTATTGAGGTAATGAAAGGTCGAGAGGCATCGACCGTCGGAACCGAGTACCGAGAAACGGAGCATTCAATATGACAACAAATCACCACAAATGGCCGACGATCGTCGCAACCATGATCGTTACCATCTCGACCACCGGATGCCTCGGCGGCGACGCCCGAGTCGAAATCGCAGCCGCAAACCTCCTCGAAGTCGCCAACGATTCGCTCGCCGCCGCGCTCACCGAATACCACAACGAAATCCTCGCAGCCGACGCCCAAAAAGAACATAACGCCATCCGCGCCTTCACAAATCGACTAACCGCAAACCCAGAAACACCCCCAGACGAAAAAACCGTCAACCTCCACACCCGCCATTTCACCGAAGCCCTCTCAAAGCTTCGCGCCGACACAAAAACCGAATGGAACCGCCACATCACGTTGATGGGCAACCTCAGAATTCTTCAAGACGCTGCCACCACCATGCGACAACTAGCCATCGATTCACTTTCGCTCGAAGACGAGACAAAACGCTACCTATCAGACGCCCTCGTCCAGCTAAAAGAATACCGCGCCCGCGACAAACTCGACCCAACCCCCGTCGATCACTGATATCTTCGACGAGGCAATCAAGCTGGGTCCCACCGTCAATCACGGGTGCCATGAAGCGTAGCGCCGCCATCCCGCTGTGATCGAACATGTAGGTCGGGACAACGACCCAACAATCAGAAAACACAACGCCACGCTGTGGCACACAGAATAGAGAAACCAAAGGAGCAAGAAATGCAAGAACTAGACAAGACCATCAATATCCTCTTCGCCCAACTAGATAACAAGCTAGAGACCGACGGCAAGCGCGACGCCATCGACGAAATACTACTCGCCTCCCCGCGAGAGACAGCGGTCGCTTCGCTCGCCAATCACGAGGCGGTCAAACAATTCCGCCAGGAAGCAACCGATGGATTCGTGCGCGTCGATACCGCAAGACGACTACTGACCCTCATCCAGGTAGCCGTAGAAGTCGCAATAGCCTAGCACAGCGTGCCACGGTCAGGCGAAGCGTCGCCATGCCATCCAAGAGCAGGTAACGAGAGAAAAAGAACCGCCATCATGGAAAACACATTCTGGGAATCATTGAGAACCGTTCTCGCCGTCGTCACGCCGCTTGTGGCGATACCGCTGACGGTAATCACGTTCTACTTGCGATCACTCCGCGAACACCAGATCACCTGGCACGCTGAGCTAGTGCGGCGATTCGAAGCCATCGAACGATCCACCGCTCAAGTCCGCGAAACCGTAATCCAATTTGAACGCGACTACACGACCAAGGAAGAGTGGCTCCGCGAGTGCATGCTCGCCAGGCAAACACTCGAAAACCTCAGCAAAACAGCCGTCAAACTCGAAACCTCGATGGACAACATCGTATCCAACGTACAGCCATTCCTAACCGCCGCCGGGAAATTGCTGAAAGAAAACGAAAGGGCGGAAAGAAAAAGACTCAGCGAGTAGGCAGGCAACCCCCACCGTCGGTCAAAGGAGCCAAGAAAAGCCATGAGAAACGGAAGAAAAACAAGAGAGATCAAACGCGTCCGAAACGAAACGCTCGTCGCCCTGCGCGTCATCTACCCAGGTCCGATCCAGGCAGACCAGCTCTTTCGGAGCTTGCTTGTGCTGTTTCCCACCCTCGAATTCGACCACTTCAAAAGAGACCTGCACTATCTGTGCGACAAAACCTATGTTCAGAGAGTCGAAACCGAGGGCGACCATGACCCAGCACTGATCCCCTGGCGCAGAAGGTGGTTCCGCCTCACCACGAGCGGTATCGAACTCGCGGATAGCTGCATCACCGACCCCGCACTGGATGAGTCATGATGGCAAGTCTAAAGAAACCTCGGAGCGCCAACCTCGCCCGCACGCTTCCATATGAAATGCAACAATCGCTAGGGATAAAAGCGCGCGCCACAGATTGCATCACGCGCGACGTCGCCAACAAGATCGACAACAAACACGCGATCACAGAAACCTACGGCGTTACCATCGAGCAGGTGCAACGCTACCTGCAAAGAATCCGGCAACACCCCTTGCGCCCAGAGAAGAAGGCCATCGAAATAGCGCAAAAAAAAGCAGAAATCGCCATCGAAACCGAAAACAAGAGAACAGAAGAACACCGAACCCGGCAGGCTAATGTCTCAGAAGTTCTCGATAAAGTTTTTGGAGACCTAGCCAAATGCGAACCGGACCTCTGGAGTCACCGCGCGTTTCTCATGCTCATGGGGTTAGCGTACGAAAAACTCTCAACGAACGAAGACGAACTCTCTACCGAAGAACTTGTCAAACTAACAAAGGCCCTAGGAGACGCCTGCAAAGTCCAACCCAAAGTCAAGACCGACATGGGCGTTCGCCAGAAAGGACAAGAGCAAACCGACCCCATCCCCAAGAAGTTCGCCGAAATTGTTCAACAGGTCTACGGGACGAACTTCAACGAAACCGAAGATCCAAGAGAAGGTGGAGTGGGCGGGTAAGCCGGATCTTGTCCCTCGCACAAAACGAATGGGCGATCATTTATCTAAGGCCGACAGTCGCCCGTCGGCTCAAGCACCCTACCCGCGGCTTACAGGTGCCACAAAGTGACACCTAATGAGACGGGCCGTCTCTCGCCGCTTATTTGGGCTTGCTGGCGATGGGGTTTACCATGCCGCGATTGTCGCCAACCGCGCGGTGCGCTCTTACCGCACCATTTCAACCTTACCGGCGGACCGAAATCCGCTTTGGCGGTGTATTTTCTGTGGCACTGTCCCTCGGGTCGCCCCGGGTTGGGGTTACCAACCACCGCGCCCTGCCCAGTCCGGACTTTCCTCTCGCAAGGGCACAAGGACCATGCGAGCGATCGCCTTCGCCCACTCCACCGGACTTATTCTACGCCGGTGGGCGAACTTCGCCACGCGACCCGAAAAACAGGGCTAGTCTGGTGGATGAGCTAGCCACTTTGAGGGAGTACGTTTTGCCGCCGCCGGTGCGCTTACAGCCTTTGGCCGTTTCAGCGTCCCATCCGCTCCCGGGGTCAAACCCGCTCCAGCCCCCACGGGGATCGGCGCCGCGGGTCTGGACGGAGCTTTCTCCGGCGGGTCTGGCTTTTCATCGGCGGGTTTTTCATCACCGAACCCCGGATCCTCTTCCTTGTGGAAATCTTCGAGGAACTGTCGGTCCTGCCGCTGCCAATGACCGACAACTTCGTCGACGTCGCCGTGGGCTTTGTCCGACGACCAGAGCTGGAAGAAGTCCAAGTTATTCGAACGAGGTGCAGGCGAAGGCATCTCGACCTGGGTTCGCATTGGCATGAGCACACTGTCGCCAATGACAAACGCCTCACCCGGTCGTAACGATGGGAGCATCTGAATAACGCCCGCAAAGTGATCGCCCACGACCTTGGAGACGTATTTCTGATCTTCGGGGTTACTCAATCGCATGACAATAAAGCTATTGCATTGCGCGAGCACGGTCTCGGAAAGTTCGGACGGTCGCTGCGAGATAATCATCGCGCTCACGCCGTATTTTCGACCTTCTTTCGCAACGCGCTCGACGGCCTTTTTCGCGAAACTCTTACCGACATCGACGCGCGGAACATAGTTGTGTGCTTCTTCAAAGACAAGCAGCGTTGGATGACGATCTTCCGCCGGCGTCCAGAAATTCAGCTCGAACATCAGCCTCGTAAGTACGGCGACGGTCACGTCAACGATTTCAAAAGGAATCCCGGAAAGGTCAATGATCGTCATGTTGCTGCGCGGTTCGACACGACCGGTGAGCACCTTGATCAAATGGTTCATGAGGTTCGAGCGCTGCTCCGGTCCATCCAAGCCGTCGATATGATCGCGGAAGTAGCGCGATTTGAGTCCGTGCGAAATCGGTTTTAACAGAAACTCATAGCGACGGTCGTTGAACTTCGTATCCAGCTGATCGATGAAACCCAGCAGTTTGCCAAAGTAAAGGGGATGAGAGGTTTCACCCTCAGGGTTGCCGCGATTGAAGTTGCAGCGCTGTTCGCGCATTAATTCGTGCTGTTCGTCTACGGGCAGGGAACGAAGCGAAAGTTGGCTAAAGGCCAGGTGGTCATCGTTGAGGACAAACCGCGCGTCGTTAAGGTTTTCGGCGTACAACTTGAGATGGTCAAGCGAAAAGTAGATTGGCGTATCGAGCGTGAGCGATTCTTCCAGCCCCAATTCATCGGCGGCAGCTCCTTTGAACTCTAAGAGCGCAGATCGCAAGAAAGAAATTTGCGTCGAAACATGTAGCGGGTTGGAGCGATCAAGAAAAAGCTCTTCGATTTCTTCGTACTTGAGTAGCCAATACGGCAGGACTAAATCGTCTGCTCCGAGATAGGTTACGTTGGCATTGAGCTGTCCTTCTTCGTCACAGAAGGCGGCACGATACTCGCCGTGCATGTCGAACATGACCACCTGCGATTGGTGCAAGTCCGTTAGCTCGTGCAGAATTTTGGCGGTCGTACAGCTTTTTCCACCGCCCGAGTTTCCTACGATCGCGACGTGCTTGGCGAGAAGCTCGGTACCCAGAACCTTGACGTCATAGTCGGGGTTAAGGCAAAACTTTCCGAGAACGAAACTCTGCGGGTGATCTGAACCGGCTAGAAGTTGATCGAATGATCCGAAGATTGTTTCAAAGTCACCAGGGGCAGCCACCCACACGTCGTCCCCGACGATCGGGTATTCGTTGACACCGCGGGCGAATCGCCCCGCCTTGATCTCCCCGAGAAGTTGGATTTGCATGAGTAACTGCGGTTCGACATCGACCACCGCGATGTCTTGTCGTCCGGTACCGGTCACAAACCCGACCAGAGTGCGATCGTTCATCGGGATCGTGATGTAGGATCCGAGCTGTCCGATGCGGTAGCTCTGTCCGTCGTGTTCGAGATTCAGATCGGTTGCGGTGATGAGAACTTCGATCCCGGTGCTATCAACTCGAACGACGTTTCCGACCTTAAGCGGGTTCATACTAGCTCCTACATGGTTATCGGATCGCGCGCGAACGAGGCGCACGCGGACTCCATAGAGAGGTAATCGTACAATCCCGCGGGTGAGGGTAGCGGGACATCCATAAGCACAGATAGCCCCTTCGCTCTACATTTCTATCGGTCGCGGCTGCGAGGCATGGGTGGCGCTGCGACTTAGGATTGCCATCGAATCGAAAATGGTTGCGGTGTCGTCATCGGAGCGCCGTCTGGATACGACTGCTTGTCTTCGCCATTCCTCGCCGTTCAGGTCGGAGGATGCGGCGAAACCGACGTTTATCGATTTGATGCGAGCCTTCTATCCTCAAGCACGGCGATGGCTTGAATGTACTGGGAGCTCGCCGTGGGTTTGATAGCTGTCGCGCCGAGTGTGGGCTTGTTCCCAGAAATGCGGCTTGTGGCTGAGGCGAAGGGTTTGGCGAAACTGATTCTGTCGGCTACTTGCCCCTTCTTAGCTGGCGGTGCATCCAACAATACGCTTATCCGTCAACGGTATCGCTGTGATGGGTGTTCGACTTGTCGATGCGACGATTTCGTGCGTATTTTCCGGCGGAGACCCCCTCGCCAAGGGGATTTGACTTTGCTACGATCTTGGTTTCCATTGGCGGTGAGAACCTTCGGTGGAGTTTGGCACGCGGTTTGCACTGTGTGTCTGTGAAATCGGAGAATTGATCCGGGCGGAACTCCGGGGGTCGATCACAGCTATGTAGCCGGGATCCTTGGCCTTTCGCCGTTTTTCGCAACGTTTTTCGTTAGTTAAGGAGCTTTGGGAAATGTCGACACTTAACCCTTTTGCTATCGCTCAGGCTCAACTGGACGAGGCGGCCGAGAAACTCGGTCTTGATAAGGCAACGCACGAGCTTTTGCGTTGGCCTATGCGCGAATACCACTTCACGATGCCGCTTCGTATGGATGACGGGAGCACCCGCATCTTTAAGGGGTATCGCGTTCAATACAACGCCGCCCGCGGTCCGACAAAGGGTGGACTTCGCTGGCATCCGGATGAGACGATCGATACGGTTCGCGCGCTCGCGGCGTGGATGACATGGAAGACATCCGTCGTG
>JAJDDZ010000386.1 GCA_029260025.1 Phycisphaerae bacterium
GTTGCTGTGGCGCCCGTGGTTGCTTGCACGATTTCCGTGACGGTTGCGACTTCCGTGATCATCGCGGCGGTCGGAGTCACCCAGACGGATCGATCCGTATTGCAATTCGCCGTGGTCGAACCCGAAACGAAACGTGGGGGACGGTCTGCGGTTTTCGTTGTGCGAGCTATGGCTCGATGGCGTTCTGATAGACGTTGTTTCGCGAATTGCCCCAGACGACGATGGTCTTGCGCTGAACCGGTCTACTGCAGTCGATCGACTCGCTGGAAGGCGAACACTTGGCGTCCTCGATGCTCTTGGCGCTTCGGATCGTTGCGAGCTTTTAGGGGTACGGCGACTGATCGTTGAGCGCGAAGCCGTGGTTGATCGAGGGCCAGTCGATCGTGGCGCCGAGCGGATACTGGATTTTGGTGCGGAAGTGCGCAATCTACCGCCGCTTCGACTGGTCCGCGACGTGGAGCTCTTCCTGGATCGCCCTGAGGAACTGGGACCGCGGGGCGCGGATGATTTCCTCGGGCTGGAGCGTGAAGATCGCCGAGCGGACGAGCGGGGCTTTGAGGACGAGGATCGTCGGGTAGGGGCCGATGAACGCCTCGACGGACTGGCGCTCTTGCTCCTTTTGGTCGACGACGACCGCCGCTTTTGCCCGGCGAAGATCTCGGGGGCTGTACCTGTCACGATGAGTGCTGATGCGATAGCAATGGTCAAAAATCCCAGTCGCCTCTTGTGTCTTCTTATCTCATTCATGACGAGCCCTTTCTGTGCGCAGAGGAAAACTCAGGCGAGTAAATTCCTCCAGCCTGAAAATGCGTCCTACGCGGTAAAATAAGCGTACCCCGCGGTATAGCGAGGGTCAAATGACAAGACACGCAGGACGTCGCTACGCTAGTGGGAATCGGGAATTAGTTCGTGTAATTCTGTAAGTTTGGATATTTGGTGAGTTGGATGAGCGGTTCCGATGTCGTGGATTCGGTCGTTTCTGCAAATCCAGACGGCGTCGATGCCCGCCTTTGTCGCCCCTTCAATGTCGCTGTGAAGGGAATCACCGACGTGGAAAACGCGATTTGGCGACAAGTTCATCGTCTCAAGCGCGTCACGGAAGATCTTTGCGTCAGGCTTATAACATCGCGATATTTCGGACGTTATCACGGATTCGAAATGCAGATTGTGTCGGTCGATCGCTGAGAATAGTGGCAGGGTGTCGGCGTTGGAGACGCAAATAGTCGGGAGCGAGCAGTCGCGAAGGAATTCAAGGGCGTCTGAATAGACCGGTGGGTTCCGCCAGTAGTCTTCGAGTCCTTGAACGAAGGCGGAGGGATCACCGTCGAAGCCGTAGTCGGCGAGGGTTTCTTGCAGGCTGAGGATTTCGCACACGTACAGTGTGCGAAAGTCTGCGTGGTTGCTTCGCTCAACGGTGGCGAAGAAACGTTCTCCCCACTTAATTGCGAACTCTGAGGAGGTCAGCGGAATTTCACACGCCTCGACGATCCCGGCGCACGCGGATTCTACGGCTTGCCTATCGCCGTCGGCGATTGTCCCGTAGAAGTCGATCAAGACTGCGTCATATTTGCCCACGGAATAGTCCTTCGCCGCATGTTCCTATCTACACCGATACGAATCGAGAATGCGAAGTATAGGGGCGTCCCCCGCGTTGGCCAGCCAACGGTCGCGTGGGAAAAGTTGCATTTTAGGGCATGCTCGTCTACAAGAGTCGCGCGTCTAGACTATGTTGCACTGCTAATCCAGTGCTACGACCATACATGCGAACGGAGTAGAATTCGTGGCAGTTGCCTATAACAAACGAACACACAGATGCGGCGAGCTTCGGGCTTCTGACGTTGACCAAGTGGCCACACTCTCTGGGTGGGTTCATACCGTCCGTGACCACGGCGGGATGGCATTTATCGATATCCGCGACCATACGGGAATCGCGCAGATTCGCTGTACGGACGAGAGCGGTGCAGCCTTCGAGCTGGCGCGGAGCTTGCACAACGAAGACGTAATTTCGGTCGTTGGAAAAGTCGTCCATCGCGGTGAGTTCGTGAATCCTAAGATTCCTACGGGCGAGGTCGAAGTGCTTGCGGGTGAACTTGACGTACTCAGCCGGTGCGACGCTCTTCCGTTTCAGGTCAACGAGGAGAAGCTGGAAACGAGCGAAGAGACGCTTCTTCGATATCGGTTCCTACACCTACGCCGACCGGAAATCCAGAAAGTATTCCGACTGCGGGCTGCGATCGCGCGGGCGATTCGTGAATTCTTCAACGACAACGAGTTTATCGAAATCGAGACTCCGTTTCTTACGAAATCAACGCCGGAAGGCGCGCGCGACTATCTTGTACCGTCGCGGGTTCGCCCTGGGGCGTTCTACGCCCTACCGCAGTCGCCGCAACTCTTCAAACAGCTCTTCATGATTGGCGGGTTCGATCGGTACGCGCAGATTGTTCGTTGTTTCCGCGATGAGGATCTTCGTGCAGATCGGCAGCCCGAGTTTACGCAGCTCGATATGGAAATGGCGTTCGTTCAGCGCGACGACGTCATGGAGATGGTCGAAGGATGCGTGAAGCGAATCTTCAAGGAAGCGATGGGGATCGATATTCCCACGCCCTTCCCAAGAATCACGGAAGAGGAAGCCATGAAACGCTTCGGGATCGATCGACCCGACACGCGTTTCGGCATGGAGCTTCAAGACATCACGGAGCTAATGAAAGAGGTTGATTTCAAGGTCTTTGCGGAGGCCATCGGCGCTGGCGGGGTCGTGAAATGTCTCGTGGCAGAAGGTGCGGCCAGCTTGACGAGGAAAGTGACCGACGGACTGACCGAAGAGATCAAGGGAATCGGCGGAACCGGATTGCCATCGGTGAAAGTTGGCGAAAAGGACGGCGCGATCGAACTGACAACCGGTATCGCGAAATTCTTGCAGCCAATGGCTGCTAAGCTTTGCGAGACGGTCGGCGCGAAACCTGGCGATGCGATTTTCTTTATGCCTGGTACGTTCGCGGACGTTTCGAAATATCTCCACTACACGCGAACGCAGCTCGCGAAAATGCTCGACGTTATTCCCAAGGATCGATGGGATCTTCTGTGGGTGATCGACTTTCCGCTTGTGGTCTGGGACGAGGACGAGAAACGATGGTTCAGCACGCATCATCCGTTTACCGCGCCGATCGATGAGGACGTCGCCCTTCTGGATACCGATCCGGGGAAGGTTCGCGATAAGGCTTATGACCTGGTGCTTAACGGGATCGAAATGGCTGGCGGTAGTATTCGGATTCATCAACAGGAAGTCCAGAAGAAAATATTCACACTCTTGGGGATCAGCGAAGAGGAAGCGAAGGAGAAATTTGAGTTTCTGCTGGACGCTCTTCGATTTGGTGCTCCGCCGCATGGCGGGATCGCGTTTGGATTGGATCGGTGGGCGATGCTATTGAGTCATGCGGACAGTCTTCGCGAGGTGATTGCGTTTCCGAAGACCCAGCGTGCTGTGTGTCCTCTGACTAACGCTCCGGGGCCCGTGGCGGCTGACCAACTGGATGAGCTTTACCTTGCGACCAAACTTCCACCTGCGAAAACGTAGGGTTTCATGACGCGATCAAACAGAAGTGCGGTGGCAGCGATTATGCCCGGGCCCATTGCGCCCGGGACGCGTGGGCGTGATTGCGAGCTGCGCGAGGTTCCGCTGCCCGAATTGGAACCAAACTCCGCACTACTCCGGGTAGAGTTTAGCGAGGTTTGCGGGACGGACGTTTATCTTCGCGATGGGCGTCTTGCAGGGGTGCCGTATCCAATAATTCCGGGTCATGTTTCAGTCGGCGTGCTCGAACAAATCCGAGGCGATTTCTTCGATATTGATGGGAGCCCTTTCGCCGAGGGCGACCGGGTTACGTTTCTTGATGTCCACAAAACATGCAACGCGTGTTGGTCCTGCCTTGTCGCCAAAGCTTCGACGCGCTGCCCATCGCGGAAGGTCTACGGGATCACTTACGGCCTTGAGGATGGTTTGACAGGCGGCTGGTCTCAGTATGTATATCTGAAACCAGGTGTGCGGGCGATTCGTATGGATGGCGTCTCGAGTGAGACGTTTATCGCCGGTGGATGCTCCCTTCCAACAGCCATGCATGCCGTCGAGCGGGGTGATATTGCTTTTGCTGATACGGTTCTTGTACTCGGTTCCGGGCCGGTTGGTCTCTCGGCGATTGCTTTTTCGTCGTTGCGTGGGGCTGCGAAACTTTTGTGCATCGGTGCCCCTGACGCGCGACTCGCGACAGCTACTGCTATGGGCGCTGATGCGGTGCTCAACTTTGAGGGGAAATCTCAGGACCAGCGTCGCGACTGGGTTCTTGACCACACATCGGGTCGTGGTGCGGATGTTACCATTGAATGCAGCGGCGCACCGATCGCGGTGACGCAGGCGATGCGCATGACCCGCGACGCGGGTCGGGTGGTTGTGGTAGGTCAATACACTGACCACGGTGAGGTCGCGTTCAACCCGCACCTTGATCTTAATAAAAAACACCTGGACGTTCGGGGGTGCTGGGGTTCGGATTACTCGCATTTTCACCGGGTTGTCGAAATGCTCCGCGTCCCGAGGGCGGCGAAGATTTGGTCACACATCCCCGTTGAGCGATTCCCGCTTTCTGGCGTGAACGATGCACTTGCTGCGGTCGAAGCGGGCAAGGTGGTTAAGGCGCTTGTCGTACCTGAGTCATGAAACGCATCACATTTTTCACAAAGGACGGCTGCACGCTTTGCAACGCAGCCCTGTACGTCATCGAGCGCGTCCGCCGACAGATCCCCTTCGACCTCGAAACGATTGACATCACAGCCGCGGGTCAAGGAAAGTGGTTTGAACAGTACAAGGATCACATTCCGGTCGTGCAACTCGATGGGGAAGAGATTTTTCGACATCGGGTAGATGAGCGGGCATTCCGGGGCCGTCTTAGGCCGTCTTGAGTATCGTTCCACCGGCAAGATGCCGGTGCCATACGGTTGCGGCAGGGTCGTCCGGTGTTCTTTTATGCTGAAACAGCCTTCGCACCTGCTTCTGCAACAGCGTGGTCGTTCTCCACGCTACTTCCCGAAACGCCGATTGCGCCGATGACTTCGCCGTCGCTATTGCGGATCGGTACGCCGCCGGGGAAGGTGATGAGCCCGCCGTTGGAGTGTTCTATTCCAAAAAGCGATCCGCCTGGTTGTGAGAGTCCGCCGATGTCGCCGGTGTTCATGTCGAAAAAACGTGCGGTCTTCGCTTTCTTGATGGCGATATCGATCGAGCCAAGCCAAGCGCCGTCCATTCGTGCGAACGCCTTGAGATTCGCGCCGGCGTCGACGACTGCGATATCCATCTTGGTGTCGATTTGCAGTGCCTTCTCCGTGGCAGCGGAGACCGCGAGTTTCGCTTGCTTGAGTGTTATGTCTGACATTGCTGCTTCTCCTGGAAGTACCGGTCGTGGTATGGTTTCTACTTCGAAATCCTTCTGCGACGCATCGCGCGTGGGACTTTGCTAATGGTCGCTTAAGGACGCTGCGTCTGCAAGTGTTTCGCCGATGGATTCTCGAATCACCAGGTCTGCCATCGCGTCAAGCGGAGTTTCGTCGCGGTTGACAATGACAAGAGTTGCGCCGTAGTGCTTGGCGATTCGCGGGAGAGAGGCGGCTGGTTCAACAACGAGCGATGATCCGATCGCGAGAAACAGGTCGGCGCTTCTGGCGAGTTGTGCGGAGTCTTGCATCTCCACGGCGGGCATCGCTTGACCAAACGAAATGGTTCGGGACTTTAGGGGTGATCCGCACTCGTCGCAGTCGGGGGCGTCGTTTCCAGCTTCGATCATCTCGTGAACGATCTCGGGCGCCCACTCTTTCTGGCACGCGATGCAGGCGACGACTCGAGCGGTTCCGTGGATTTCGATAACGTGTTTGCTACCGGCGACTTGGTGCAGTCCGTCGATGTTCTGGGTGATAATCCCCTTGACCTTTCCACTTTTTTCAAGGTCGGCCAACATAAGATGGCCAGCGTTGGGTAAGGCGGTGGCGAAATCGCGATAGATCTCGACTCGTTGCTTCCAATAGCGAACGCGCTCGTCACGCGAGGAGACGAAATCGTTGTACATCACCGGGGTCGTTTTGGACCAGACGCCGCCGGGACTGCGAAAGTCCGGGATTCCGCTTTCGGTGCTGATCCCCGCGCCTGTGAAGGCTACGACGTATTCGGCGCTGTCGAGAAAAGCTGCGAGCTGTTTTGTCTTGGACATTCGAGATCAGACAGGCGATCCTTACTCCGTTTCTTCCTCGTCCGGTTCCATGATACTCGATGCGTCAGGGGTCTGTGATGCACGGACCCAGTACTCGAACGCACGAATGACAGCGCCGCCGAGCAGCGTGTCCTCTGGATAGTATCCGTCTTCCGCGATAGCGCCCGCATCGATGCCCGTTAAGATTTCGAGTGCGTCATGAATCCGCTCGACCGGGTAAACTTTGAACTTCCCCTCGCGACAGGCGGCCACGACATCATGTCGCAACATCAGGTCGCGTGCGTTGGCTTTGGGAATAATGACGCCTTGCATCCCGGTAAGTCCCGCGTGAGAGCAGGTGTCGAAAAAGCCCTCGATTTTTTCGTTCGTCGCGCCGACGGCGAGGATTTTCCCGACTTGGTCGATGGCGCCGGTCATGGCGATATCTTGCCGAAGCGGGATATCGGTTAGCGCACTAAGAAGGCAACACATTTCCGCACCTGAGGCTGAGTCCCCGTCGATTCCGCCGTAGCTCTGTTCGAAAGCGATCGACGCATGAAACGCGAGCGGATGACCCGTGCGCAGGAGATACCGGAGAAGTCCGCCGAGGATATAGAAC
>JAJDDZ010000387.1 GCA_029260025.1 Phycisphaerae bacterium
GTTCCTGAGTTTGGAATACGACCTGACGTTCAGCAACTTTTCGGGTAGTGCTTCGGGCGCGGGTGTTCCGCCTCCGCGTACCACCAACTCTTTTGCCAGCACGGTCGACGTTCCGGACGGCTTCACGTTGATCACCGGCGGACTGGTCGTGGACAACAAGAGCAATTCGGTCAGTGAGGTGCCCTACCTCGGCCGCATACCAGGTTTTGGTAAATTGTTTCAGAGCAGTTCGCGGCAGAAGACCAATACCAAGATCTTTGCGTTTATTCGCCCCACCATCGTGCGGCAGGAAGACTTCGACGATCTGAGGCTATTCACCCTGCAGGAAACCGAAGCCGCCGGACTGTTTAGCAAAGACGATCTCAAGGGCGCCGCATGGATGCGCTAACCACCCAAACGACTTCCGAAACGAACACACCGGCCATGCCGAATGAAGCGGCGGGTGCATCGAACGTACTATCCGCGCTGCCCAAACTTGAGCACCTCTCAGCTAAAGACGTTTGGCCATCGTTTGTCGAGCGGGTTCCCATTGCCTTCGCGCGGCGGTTTGGCATCCTCGGCCTGAATCACGAGAACGGAACTCTGCTTGTAGCTATCGCCAAACCCGAAGGACTCTTCGTTCTCGACAAACTCACCACACTCTTTGGGCTCGCCACCGCGCCGACTACGATCGATCTGCCAACTCTCCAGCGCGTTATCAATGAGGCCTACGGCACGGTCGAAACCGGCGTCGAGCAGATGGTCGATGATCTCGGCGCCTCTGATTCCTCCGAACTAATCGCAGCACTCAGCGCGGGCGGCGACCTACTGGACAGCGCCAAGGCATCGCCCGTAACTCGGCTGGTCAACCTGATCCTCCTGGACGCGGTCAAGCGTCGAGCCAGTGACATCCACGTTCAGCCATCCGCTGACGTATTGCAGATTCGTTTTCGGATCGACGGCGTGCTTTACGACTACCTGCAGCCGCCTAAGCGACTCCAGGAGGAAGTCATCAGCCGCATCAAGGTTATGGGCCGCATGAACATCGCGGAAAAGCGTCTCTCCCAGGACGGGCGGACGACGGTGAAGGTCGGAGACAAGACCATCGACCTGCGCATCAGTTGCTTGCCCACTAGCGTCGGTGAGCGCGTGGTCCTGCGTCTGTTGGATAAGTCAGCGAGGCTCTATCGCCTTCCGGAGCTCGGAATGAACGAGCGCGAACTCGATGTTTTCTTGCATCTCATCAAGAAAACGCATGGCATTCTTCTGGTCTCTGGTCCGACCGGATCGGGTAAGAGCACGACGCTTTACGCGGCGCTACAGGAACTCGACACGACCGAACTCAACATCCTGACGCTGGAAGATCCGATCGAGTACCAGTTGCCGGGGATCAGTCAGACCCAGGTCGCCCAAAAAAAGGGCATGACGTTCGCCACGGGTTTGCGCACCGTGCTCAGGCAAGACCCCGACGTGATCATGGTGGGCGAGATCAGAGACGCAGAAACCGCTCGTATGGCGATCCAGAGTTCGCTCACCGGTCACCTGGTCTTCAGTACACTCCACACCAACGACGCGCCGGGTGCGGTCGCCCGGCTGCTAGACCTGGGCGTTGAGCCCTACCTGGTGGCGGGAAGTTTGCTCGGCGTGCTTGCCCAGCGCCTTGTTCGCAAGGTCTGCGGCACCTGCAAAAAGAAAAGAGACCTAAACGCCGCCGATTGCACGGCCCTGGGGATCTCGCGGGAGCGCGCCGGCTCCGCGGTATTCGATGCGGCCGGCTGCGAGGAATGCCAACAGACCGGCTACCGCGATCGCATCGGCATTTTTGAGTTGCTGCGAATCGGCGACGACCTGCAGGAACTCATCGCCACGAACCCCAAGAGTAGGGCGATCGGCGAGCTGGCCAAAGAGAACGGCATGCGATCGCTGCGCGAGGCCGCGGTGGAGAAGATGTTTGCCGGTGAGACGACCGTTGAGGAAGTGCTACGCGCAACGAACACAGAATAGGAAGAGAATAGCGAATGATGAAGAGCGAATTTGGAAATCGTGCGTGCGATGACACGCTCCGTGCCTCCCTTCGCTCTATTGAATTCATCATTTTGAATTGAGTCTCATGCCAGTCTACACCTACAGCGCAACGGATCAGGCTCAGCAGCCGGTTTCTGGAACGATGATCGCCGACACACCGGCGTCGGGGAGAGATAGCCTGCGCGATCGCGGTCTGTCGATTGAGACGTTTGCCGTCGCGACCAGGGCCCGGGGTGAGTCTCTCTCTCAGAGTCATGGTTGGGGTTATGGTCGGGGTCGCGGTCGGGGCTATGGTCGGGGTTGGGGTGCTGCGCGCCGTAATGCTCAGGTTGCCGAACTGGCGCGTTTCCTGTCACTGTTGTTGCGTGCCGAAATCCCGCTCGCCGAATGCCTTGATGTGCTGGGCGGTCAGTGCGATCCAAAACTCTCCGTGGTCCTTGCCGACATTCGTGATCGGGTCACCGGCGGCGACGCCCTCGGCGATGCACTCGCGGCCCATGACGCGTGGTTCGACCCGGTGTTCGTGAGCGCCGCGAGGATGGGCGAACTCTCGGGTCAGCTGGATACCGCGCTCGCGGATCTGGCAACGCACCTGCACGCCCGACAGACGCTGAGACATAAACTCTCCGGGGCGCTGACGTATCCGATGATCTTGGTCTGCGTGGGTGTTGGCGTTGTGCTGTTTTTGATGAGCTATGTCGTGCCGCAACTCCTCACGGTTCTTGCGACCGCGGGACGACCTCTGCCCGCATCAACCGTGCTCTTGAAGAGTACCTCGGACGCCCTGGTCGCGCATTGGATGTTATTGACTATTGCTGTTTCTACGTTGACTTGCGGATTTGTCTTCTACTATCGAAGCCCGGGCGGACGGCTGCGAATTCAAAAAACCTTGTTACAGATTCCGGCACTCGGCCCGCTTCTTCAAAAAACGATCGTGGCGCAGTTTGCTCAGCAGATGGCGCTGCTCCTTCGCACCGGGATCCCGTTTGTGGACGCGGTGCGAAACGTGTCAGGTCAGTCCAAAAACCTCGTCCTAGCCGGAGAGCTCTCGGCGGTGGCCGAGGCCGTCGAATCGGGAAGCGACATCGCGCCGACGCTTGCGGGATCGCGGATTTTTCCGCCGGTGGTGAGGCACCTGATCGCGGTGGGCCAGGACAGCGGCGAGCTGACCGGCATGCTGGACCAACTTCGCGAGCGCTACGAGGTGGAGGTGAACTTCGCGGTGACCAAGTTCGCCACGGCACTTGAGCCACTGTTGATTGTGCTGCTCGCAGCGATGGTGGGATTTGTGGCGTTTGCGTGCCTGATGCCGA
This sequence comes from Phycisphaerae bacterium, assembly GCA_029260025.1. GTDB lineage: Bacteria > Planctomycetota > Phycisphaerae > UBA1845 > UBA1845 > JAJRUK01. Next base: position 3,318 of record JAJDDZ010000387.1, read on the forward strand.
TTCTGGAAGCCACGAGAGGAATACAATGAAAAAAAGACAATTGAGAATAGCAAAGAGCGAATCCGGAAACAAAACCACGGAAGCGAGTGAGTGTCCCGCGCGGTCGCGGACTAGAGCGCCCCGGTTCATCATTCCTCATTCCTCATTTTTCATTCGACAAGCGTTTACGCTCGTCGAAGTCATGGTCGTCGTGGTGATCCTTGGGGTGCTGGCCACGGTCGTGACCGTCTCGGTAACCGACTACCTGGTCAAAGGAAAACAAAACGCCACCAAAACCGAAATCTCTCAGATGTCCAACGCGCTGAAGTTGTACTACTCGGAGACGGACCGTTACCCCACCAGCGACGAGGGCCTGGCGCTACTCAAGCAGAAAACGCCCGATCATCCCAACGGCATCCTGCAGGGTGACCTCGATGACCCATGGGGAAAGGCCTACGTCTACGTTTATCCAGGCCTTCACGGTGCGTTTGATATTTGCAGCTACGGAGCGAACGGCCAGGCGGGTGGGACCGGCGGCGACGCCGACATCTGTTCATTCCGTGAGGACAAGACGCCGTGACTTACTGCGCTGGATATAAGTCTAAGCGCAATCGAGGGGCGTTCACACTCGTGGAGCTACTCGTGGTGCTCGCCCTTACGGCGGCCGCGGCAACCATGGCCGTCGTCGGTTTGGATGGCGTATCAAGAACGGCGCGATTGCGAGCAACCGGCAACCAACTGATCTCGATAAGCCAGTTGGCGTCGAGCGAGGCACGCATGTCGGGAGCGCCGCGGCTAGTTACTTACCTGGCGAATCGAAGCTCGGTCGTGGTCTCGAAGCCACATCGTAGCGAAGAAGGAATCATGTGGGACCAAGGCGAGGCGTGGGATCTTACAAGTAACGTTCGCATCGAACGTATCCTGGTTGAAGGTCAAGACCCCTCCGAGGGAAGCGAAGATGAAACCTCCATCCGCGTCCGCACCAACGGCTCCATGCTCAGGCACGCGATGATCCTAGATGCGGCGGATCGATTCGCCGTCGTGCGTATGGGCGGAACGAGTTCGGCGGAGGTACGTCTTCTGTCGCGAAGGCCCACGAGCACAACCTACGAGTTGCTCGAGATCGAACTGGAGAGCATTGATGATCCGGCGTAAGGGACTAACGCTCATTGAGGTTGTTGTCTCACTGGTCCTGCTCGCGACGGTGGCAACGTCCCTGCTTCACGCACAGTCCAACGCGCTCGCACAGATTCGAGCCACAGAACACGCCGACACGGCAGCTGGCCTCGCACGTGAGTTGATCGTCAGCTGGAAAACACTACCCGAAACGCGGTCCCATCCGAGTGAAGGGAGTTTTGCGGGAGAAGATAGCTGGTCATGGTCGCGCACGGTTCGCCCGTATTCGGGTACGCCAGAACTGACACTGACCGAGGTGACGCTAACGATCCGCCGCTCGGACGAACGCGGAGTAGCTCACGTGTTTGCCGAGTACGCCTGGCTGGAGCAACTTGATGAGAAGCTTTAGCACGCGAACCTTAAAGCGATACATCAAGATCCGACGCGCGTTTACTCTCGTTGAGCTGCTGGCGGCGCTGGCTCTAGCTGTGTTCGTTGCGGCCATGACCGGAGAGATCGCGTTGCAAGCGGCGACCGCCAGGCAATCCGTTAACGACCGGATCGCGAAGATCGAACGGCGTGAGGTCGTATTCCAGCGGCTCGCATCAGATTTAGAGCATCTGTTGGATGACGCCGGCTCAGGCGCCCCCCCACTCAAACTGTTCGGATCTCCCGCTCAGGTTCTGGAGCTTCGCTGTCTGGCTGAGTTCGAGGAAGGTGACGCGCTCCACGTACCGATGCGGCCCGCGACGGTTCGATACCGGCTGGTCGATTCCCCCGCCGGAAACGGCACCAAGGACTTGGTCCGCGAGGTGTCGGATCTTACCCTCACTCGCCCCACGACCTCGCGTGAGACGCTGGCGGTTGCGGTCGGGTTAGAAGCTGCCGTAAAGGATAAGGTCGGGGTTTCGGTCGGGGAGGTCGCGGTCGGGGTGTTTGCTGTTGAGGTGTTTGATGGCGTTCGCTGGTCGGCGTCGTTCCCGTCGAGCCGCAGGAAGCAATCAACGGCGGAGGCTGTGCGAGTAACCTTCCAGCAGTTGGGTGATAAGAAGGCGACTACCCGGACGTATTGGATCGGCGAGGACTTGGATGGATGATGAGAGTTAACGCTACATCGATAACACGGCAAGGCTTTGCCTTGGTGGCCACGATGTTTCTGATTGTGTTGATGATCGCGATCACGGCCCAGCTTGCGACGGCGACGTCGATCGAATCGCTTGTGACCACGCGGCGTAGAAGCACACTTGCGCACCAGCTTGCGGTGGATAGCGCGATGCTTCTGATCGCCGATCAGTTGAACTCAAAGAGCCAGTCCGCGCTGCGAATCATGACCGATTTGGACTTGACGGGCGCATCGCGACTGGAAATAGACGTGGGTCAGGTCGCGATCGCATGCGACATCCGAGACGACGGAGCCAAACTCAATCCCGCACTCTGGCCCCGCGACGACCAAAAAGACAAACTCATACGTAAGCTTGAAGGACTCGCACTCAGCAGAAATCTCGCGGGTACGACAGTACGACCCCGACCAACCCGACCACCCCGACTGACCACACCTAACGCTGGGAACCAAGGATCAAGATACATCTGGTTTGACCAGCTGTTTCAAGATCTGCCCGCCGGCATGCTCGTCGGATGGCAAGACGACATGGACAACGGAGATGACGAATCGGTGTGGTCGGATGTCCTGACTCTTTGGGGATCAGGACGCGTTGACATTCGTCGCACTACGCATGACATACTGGAGGCCGCCCTGGAAGATATTCGGCCCGGACTGGGGAGTGCCCTGCTCGCACAAAGATCCGCCGACCGAAGCGTCAACTTCTTACAGGGTGCTCTCGCAACCCTCGACGGCGACGTTCGCCAGAAAGTTGCCCAGCGCGTCGCGTTTGATCTTCGCAGATACGCAATCACGATCGAAACCGGCATCGGCGGCGATCGCAGGCGATGGTACGTCGTGGCCCAGGGCGGCGAGGATCTACACGTCCTTCACAGGAGCCAGATCCGATGGTAACCGGTGGCCAGGTAAGAACGATTCACCGTGGCCTCACCGTCTTGCGCGCAGGTCTCGTTCTCGCACTGCCGATCACAGTCGCGATGCTGTGGGGAAGCTTTCCGAAACGGGCGGACCTCACAACCGATACCACGCCGTTCGCGTCGCAACCAAATACGGAACCGGCAGCACGAGACCTCGCGTGGTACGCGCCGCTCTGGCAGCGGGACCTGAAACAACCGCCGATTCCGCCGGCCCCGCGCAGAGTCTCAAAACCATCCAAAGAGCGTGATCCGCTCCCCGTTCTACTTGCGACCCTCGTACAAAATGACAGTTGCTTCGCGCACTTTAGGAATCGGCGCGGCGAGGCTCAGCTCCGTGCGGTGAGCGAACTGATTGATACTTACGAAGTGCTGGCGATCGAGGCCGGACGAGTCCAGTTGCGGCGCGGCGAGGATTTAGTTTGGGTCGAGTTGCCCAAAGAGAATCAGCACTAGGACTTGTTGAATAAGACATGAACGGCACTCAGACTGTCTGCATAATCTCCGACGAACGCGTTGACGCGCTTGCACTCGATGTGCGTGGGCGGACTATGACGCTAGTTTCGCAAGGCCATGTTGCGCACAGCGGCCCCGACTCCCTTCTCATGGAATACAAAAGCGAGGCGCTGGCGGATGCCGTCGCCAAGGCCGCGCGTTCGTTGGAAACTACCGCAGATTCTCTCACGCTGGTCATACCGATGCAATGGTGCTTCGTGCATCGACTCACGCCAAATGGCAAGCGCCCCACGAACGAGGCGTTGTCGTACGAACTGGAACCAAACCTTCCGGTCGGACTTGAGGCATTGACTTGTGTTTTCGTTCCCAGAGGTGACTCTTCCATCCTTGCGATCGCCGTTCCCACACAGCCAATGACCGAGCTCTTTGCTTGTCTCCAAAATCGCGATGTGACCGTTGAACGCCTACTTATCGACGTCCCACTTCTTCAAGGGGACGGGGCTGACAAAGCCCAGACGAACAAGATCATTCGAGATCACCGCTGGACCCGTGGCCTGCTAACGGCCAATACGCCATCGGGTGGCGTCATCGTTACGCCCACAACCAAACCGAAAGCTACCGCATCCGGCAGCACCGAAGGCGAGGGGAACGACGACAGGAACGGCAAGACTGGCGCCATCACACTCGACCTAACCAAGACAACCC
>JAJDDZ010000388.1 GCA_029260025.1 Phycisphaerae bacterium
CGCGGATCTTAACTAACTTAACAGGCAATAGTCGCCGGACCGAGAATGGCACACGGGTGTCGTGACAGCCTCCAAGAGGGCGTCACTTTCGGACCGAGTCCATAAGAAAGGGATCGAGCATGGCACGAAAAGAGATGACAATCGAGACGATGTGGAAGAGTTTTCTCAAACGACCGACCGTGGAGATGCGGAACCGGATCGTTGTTCACTATAGTCAACTGGTCCACACGCACGCGGCTCGTCTCTCTCGCAAGCTGCCCGCTCAGATTTCCTATGACGAAATATGCAGCGCCGCCTTTGACGGTCTGATCGAGGCGGTCGAAGCTTATGATCCAGAACGTAAAGCGAAGTTCGAAACGTTCTGTCAGCAGCGAATCTCAGGAGCGGTGATGGACTGGTTGCGAAGTCTCGACCCGCAGAGCAGGACGGTTCGTACCTTCGAAAAGCGCCGGCTGATGGCGGCTGAGGCGCTCGGGAGCGATCAGGAATATGGTACATCTCACGCGGAAGTCGCCAAGCGCATGGAAATGACCCAGGACCGCTACGACTATCTGTGTCGTCTGTCGCAGCTTGGCAAAGAGGTTCACTTTAGCGCCATGGAACCGGCGAGCGATCGCGGCGACGGCGGTTCTTCGCATCCTTGGGATGTTCGTGATCGCGCCGGCGAGGACCCGGCTGTCAAAGTTTCGCGTGAGATCCTGTCTAGCCACATCACGAAGGGTCTCGCTCGCGAGGAGCGCCTTGTCCTGACGCTTTACTACTATGAGGGCATGACGATGGCTGAGATCGGCAGCGTGCTTGATCTTTCCGAGTCGCGGGTGAGTCAGATCCACAAAGAGATTCTTCAGCGTCTTCGTGGGAAGTTTCAGGGCGTGGCGTATGAGGAATTGGTCGCGTAGGGAGCTTGGGCGGGGCGATGCCCTCGGTTTGGCTCTACTTGTTCCACTGTTTAGCAAGGCGACTTTCTGGTGCCTACGGCGAATCGTGGGCGCTTGAGGCGAATCGATTGTCGTCGTACTATCGCGCGAATGGATCGTAACGTTAGTTTGGTTGTCGCCTTTGAGGGGACAGGGTTTCACGGGTATCAGACCCAGCCAGGGTTGCGGACTGTCCAGGAAACTCTTGAAGAATCGATCCGGCGGGCGGTGCGCCATCCTGTTTCGCTCATCGGAAGCGGGCGAACCGACGCGGGGGTTCATGCGGCTGGTCACGTTAGTAACTTTCGAACCAGCTGCACACTGGACGGAAGAAAACTTGCACATTCGCTCGGGTCGCGACTTCCCAAAGATCTGAGTATCGTCGCGCTTCGCGAAGTCAAACCCGAATTCCACGCCACCAAGCTCGCAACCAGCAAGCTCTACCGCTATCGAATCTTTAACGCACCCCATCGACCGGTAGGTCAACTCTTGCATCGATATGTCTATCACTACTGGGACACGCTGGACGTTGAGGCGATGAACGCGGGGTCGAAGCACTTCGTTGGGAAAATGGATTACTCGTCGATGGCAGCGAGCGGGACAGTGCGGTCGACGATGGTGCGTGAGGTCTTGCGGTGCGATGTTGAACGTCATCTCGATGAAATTCGTATCGATGTCGAGGGTACGGGGTTCTTGTGGAAACAGGTACGCACGATGGTGGGGACGCTTGTTGATGTGGGTCGCGGGCGATGGGCGCCTGACCATGTTGGGGAGATTCTTTCGAGCTGTGATCGAAGAGAGGGCGGACCGACCGCTCCTGCTCGGGGACTTTGCTTGCGATGGGTTCGCTATCCGTCGGAGCTTTTTTGCGAAGAGGAAATAATGTTGCCTGCTGTGACAGAGGGCGATCCGAGATAGCAAGCTCGATGCCTGTTTACGTTTCTTATGAAGATTTGCCATGTCATTACACGTTTGATCGTCGGGGGCGCTCAGGAGAATACGATTCTGACATGTCGGGGACTCGTCGAGAAGGGTCACGACGTGACGCTGATCGCCGGACCTGAAACCGGACCGGAGGGATCTCTTTGGGAGATGGCGCGGGCGAGTGGGTGCGATCTGATTACGCTGGATTCGATGCGGCGGGCGATTTCTCTGAGTCAAGATCGACGAGCGCTGATGGAGATGAAAACTATCTTCGAACGCACGCAACCCGACATCGTTCATACGCATAGCAGCAAGGCCGGAATTCTAGGGAGGCGGGCCGCCTGGGGGGCGAAGGTTCCTTGCATCGTTCACACAATCCATGGGATGAGCTTCAATCGAACGCAGGCCTGGTGGGTTCGTATGGTTTACAGGAACCTCGAACGGAGCACCGCGAAGTACACGACACATTTTATCACCGTCGCGGACGCGATGACGGAACAAGCGGTCCGGGCGGGCATCTCACGCCGGGAGAAGTTCACGACGATTCGGTCTGGTCTGGAGACGAATCGCTTTGGACCCGATCACAAGGAACGATTGCGATGGCGAACTCGTTGGGATCTTCGAGATGATGACGTCGTCGTTGGAACGATCGCGAGACTTTTTGAAAACAAAGGGTACGAAGAGATTCTTCGGGCGATGCCCGGCGCGGTCGCACGGTGCGATCGTCTTCGGTTTGTTTGGGTCGGGGATGGTGCCCATCGGTCGCACTATGAGCGCAAGCTGAGTGAACTGGGCTTGTTGGACCGGGTGATCTTTACTGGGCTGCTACCGCCTGAGGAAGTTGGACCCATTATCAACGCGTTTGACCTTCTCCTGCATGCGTCGAAGTGGGAGGGTCTTCCTCGGGCACTTGTGCAGGCGCTGTTGGTGGAAAAACCGGTCGTTAGTTTTGATAATGATGGCGCTCCCGAAGTCGTGGATGAACGGACGGGGATCTTGGTTCCTCTTGGTGACGTAGGCGGGCTTGTGGAGGGGGTGGTCGGTCTCGCGAATGACGCGGCACTCCGTGAAAGCCTTGGAAGAACAGGTCGTCAGCGATGCTTGGAGGCGTTTGATTGGCGAGCGATGGTGGATCAGATCGAAGCGCTGTACGAGAAACTCTACACGCCGTAAGATCGGGTGATGCATCGGGCTCGATATTATTTTCGCATTCTTCGGACGCGCGCGGGGTGCGCGAGACGATGGACACTGGTCTTTTTTGGCGCGATGATCGTTCTTACGTCCGGCTGCCAGCAACCAACAAAACCGGCACCATTTCCAACACGACCCGGACCTCAGCGACCACCGACTTCGCCCATTTCTGGCCGAACGGTCGTGATCGACGCGGGGCATGGCGGGAAGGACACCGGAGCGCCTGGAGTTGGCCCGCTCGTAGAAAAATATGTCAACCTTGCGATTGCGATGCGGGTGGCAGATCTCTTGCAACAACGGGGGGTCAACGTGGTCAGGACGCGTCGCGATGACACGTTCATTCCTCTGGACGACCGCGCGTCAACGGCTGATCGATACGCTGCAGATCTGTTGGTCTCGATTCACGCGGACTCTGCACCGAACCCGCGCGCCACCGGCGCAACGATCTACATTGCTGGTGGCGCAACAAACCAAAGCAAAACTGCAGCCACGAGAATCAACGCATCGCTTTCTTCGGCGGGGATCAAGACTCGTGGTGTTCGGTCAGCGAAGTTTCGCGTCTTGGTGGGTCATGCTCGACCGTCGGTGCTCGTTGAGTGCGGATACTTGACGAACACCGTCGAGGCATCGCGACTTGCTTCGGGTGGGTATCAAGCGCGAGTTGCACAAGCGATTGCGACTGGAGTCCTCGATCACCTTCGAGCACTTCGATAACCGACGGCGCTTTCTGGGTGCGTCGCCACGATTCGATTCTTTTTGCACTGATGCCAAGCTTGTAGGCGATCGTGTAGAGTTGATTGCGTAGCGTGGTTCGCCAGATTCCGTTTTCAAGCCACCGCCGAGCGGAGGTCTTTACCTGGAGATTCACCATCACGATACGTCCGCGTTTTCGAAGCGATCGCATGAGCGCGTAGTCTTCCATGATGGGTTGCTGCAAGTATCCCCCCACCTCATGGAACGCTTTTCGCCCTACAAAAATCGCTTGATCGCCGTATGGAAGCCTGAGCACCCGCGAGCGGAAACCCACGACGCGCTCGATAATTCTTAAGCTCCGTCCGCTTGAATCAATGCAGAGACGAAACGCGCCGGCGACTACACCTGGCTTTTCCATTGCATCGCGAATCGCGCGATCGTACCCCGGGGGCAGGAGCGTGTCGGCGTGCAGGAAGAGCAAGATCTCGCCTGTTGCGGTGGTAGCTCCGGCGTTCATCTGGAGCCCTCTTCCGCGAGCGCTAGAAACAATGCGGGCGCCGTACCGCTCTGCGATTGAACGTGTGTCGTCTGTGCTACCGCCATCGACGACGATCAACTCGACACCGCGACCCGTCGCAGCAACCGCTAATGTAGCTTCAATCCCACTCGACTCGTTGATCGCGGGAATGACGATCGAGATGCGCGGAACGCGAGGATCGTCGCGGCGCTTTTCATCCGCAAGACGCCAGACGGAAAGATCCTCGCCACCGTCTACGTCGCTCAACGGTTCGAGCAAATCAACCGAGAGTCCCGCCCGCTGCGCTGCCACACACGAGTCTCGTAGAACATCCGCCCCGCCCCAGGTCATCCCCTCGAAAATCTCGGGGGCTGGTTTCCGCAGACCCACTAAGACGTACCCGCCGTCGGTGGCTGGGTTGAACACGACGTCGGTTGTTCTCGCCTTGTCGAACGCTTCCGCGAGCACGTCCTCGGTAATCTCGGGACAATCAGCGCCCATCACGACAACGGTTTGTGCGCCACGATTGAACGCGCGGTCTGCTGCGCCGCGCATTTTTTTGCCCAGGTCGCCGGGTGTCTGTTTGACATATGTCCAACTACACCCGAAGACATCCGCAGCCTGAGACTCGGACCCGCCAGCGTAGTGCAGTTCGACGGTTACGTCACGCTTTTCGACAAACATGGCGATATTCGAGAGCGCGTGCAGTGTCATGTCGCGCTGAAGGTCAGCCGCTCCGACATCGCCAATCGCGGGGATCAGACGAGTCTTGGTCTTGCCGGGTAGGGGGCAGCGCGTGAAGATGATAAGGAAATCGCCCGCAACGTTCTCATCGATCTGGTGAGAATGCGCCGAATCTGCGTCGGAAGGTTTTCGCATTATCGCCGCCATCGCAGAATCGTTTCAAAAAGCTTAGCCACGCGCGGCGTGAATCGCGTCTTGTTGTACGCGTCGCCCGTCTTTCGAATGACGTCTGCGGTTGTTGGGTACGGATGAATCGATTTGGCGATCGTACCCAACCCCGCACCCGCAGCCATCGCGACGGTCAACTCAGAAATCATATCGCCCGCGTGCCTGGCGACCAACGTCGCGCCAACGATTTTGTCTGTCCCTTTGCGAACGTGGACCTTGCAAAAACCCTCGGTGTCGCCCTCAAGAATCGCGCGATCAACATCGCTGAGCTCAACTACGAACGTATCAATCGCGATACCTTTTTCCTTTGCGTCTTTGGGATACATCCCGACATGGGCGATTTCCGGTTCGGTATAGGTACACCACGGAATCGTCAGGGCGGACGCCTTCGATCGTCCGAAGAACATCGCGTTTTGAATCACGATGCGAGCCATGAAGTCTGCGGCGTGCGTGAATTTGTAGACGCTGCATACGTCGCCGGCTGAGTATATTTTCGGGTTGGCGGTTTGCAGATTGTCGTTGACCTTCACGCCCCCGCGAGGATCAAACTCGACGCCTGCCTGCTCGAGTCCGAGTCCATCGACGTTGGGGGCGCGTCCAACGCCGAGCAGAATCTGATCAGCCTCGATCGATTCGCCGCCCTTGAGATTGATGACGCGTGTGTTGCCTTGCATTTCGATGGATTCGATGTGGACCCCGCATCGCAACGTAACACCGTCCTTAACGAGTGATTCCTGGACGCGAGCGGCGGCGTCGGGGTCTTCTCGGATCAAGATCTGCGTGTTCACCTCAAGTAGCGTCACTTTCGATCCGAACCTGGCGAACGACTGGGCTAGTTCGCATCCGATCGGTCCGCCGCCGACGATAGTCAGTCTTTTGGGAAGTTCGGTCAACGAGAAGATCGTTTCGTTAGTCAGGGGGTCAGCTTCGGCGAGTCCGGGAATGGGTAACACAACGGCTCGAGCGCCGGTTGCGATGCAAGCGCGTGCGAAACAAAGAATTTGCCCGTCAACTTCGACGGTGTCGCGTCCGGTGAACTTGCCGTCACCCATGAAGACATCGATTCCCAGATCGCTAAAACGTTTCGCGGAATCGGTTGGTGAAATGTCTGCTCGAAGGCGGCGCATGCGCTCCATGATCGCGGGGAAGTCAGCGTGAACGTCATCAAGACCGCGTACGCCGTATTCTCCCGCAGCGCGAACGTCGGCAATGGCTCGCGCGCATCGAATCAGCGCTTTGGAGGGAACGCACCCGACGTTCAGACAGTCGCCGCCCATGAACGACCGCTCGATGAGTGCAACCTTCGCACCCAACCCCGCAGCGCCGGCGGCCGTGACGAGACCGGCTGTCCCGGCGCCGATGACGACCATGTTGTATCGCCCGCTTGGCGCTGGGTTGACCCAATCAGCGGGATGCACATTGGCGATAAGCCGCTGGTTGTGCTGGTCGAAGGGATTCGCCTGTGGAAACTCTTCTGGGGCTTGTAAACTCACGCGATCGCTCCCCCGCAGGACGACCCGCTTCCGGCGGTACAACCGAAACAATGTTCACCGGTATTGATCCGGCGTTTGGCAAGGGACTTTGGATTGAAGTCGCGAATGTGTGTGGGTGCTTCGATCGCGGTGGGAATATTCAGGGCGTAGTTAAAATCGCAATCGTGAAGGGTTCCGTCGTGGCTAACGTGAATCTGGTCGCGACACATTAGCCCCTCAAGCGTTTCGGCGTTAAACCCGTCCTTCAAGATCAAACGATAGGCGTTCCCAGTTCCATCTCGATCGAGATCGTGAAGAAACCGCCCAATCGGCATGTTGGTGATCGTAAGGAGTCGGGAGAAGCTGATCCCGCATCGCTCACCAAGTTCGCGGCGATAATCCTCTTCGAGCTTTGCTTGCGGCGGCGGAAGCGTTGGTCCACCGGGATTGTACACTAGATCGAGAAGCAACCCCTCAGATAATCCATATCCGACGGCGTTGAGCTGGCGGATGACCTCGATGCTTTCTTCGTAAACGTGAAGCCCGCGCTGCTTCTTGACGTTCTCCGGGGTATAGCAAGGGAGCGAGGCGACCAGGTGGACGCCGTGGTCGCTGAAGAACGCGGGCATGTCTTGATAACCGTCGTGTGTCAGAATTGTCAAGTTCGTATGAACCGTAACGGCTAATCCTCTGCCCCTCGCTTCAACAACAAACTGTCGAAAGTGAGGATTCATCTCGGGTGCGCCGCCTGTGATGTCGATGGTCTGCGCGCTGGCGCGCTGCGCGGCGTTTATTACTAGTTCCATCGTGTCCCATGACATCTGCTCGGTTCTCTTTGGCGACGACTCGACGTGACAATGTCGACACGCAAGGTCGCACGTCAAACCGATGTTGACCTGGACGGTATTGATCGCTCTCGCGCGTAGGGGAGCACGCATTGTGCTAGATACTTCTTGATCAAAGGCGTTATTACCACCGATCGTTAAGTATACGGATGTCGCGATACTCATTCAGAAACCTACCCGTACGTCATCGACCAGTAAAGCAGCGCACCGATCGCAGCCCCGAGAGGAAGTGTGGTCAACCACGTTAGCACGATATACCCGATCGTTTTCCATCGAGCGGTACCGTTAGAAACGCCAATTCCGAAAATCGACCCGCAGGAAACGTGCGTGGTGGAAACGGGTACGCCAAACCGTGACGCTCCTAAGACCAGGGCGGCTGTGATGAGATTTCCGGTGAGTCCTTGACCGGTATTGAGGTCGGTGATCCGATTGCTCATGGTCTCTGCCACTTTTCGCGCCTGCAACCAACCGCCCACAGCCATCGCCAGCGCCACGAGCCCGAGTTTCCAGGTAACACCGCGTCCTCCGATTACGCCGGCGCCACCGGTCGCAAGAAGTAGTGCCGCGATTTTCGGCGTGTCATTGACGCCGCGTGCGAAGCAGACGGCCGCCCCGCTGAACGTGTGAAAGACATCAACTGCTTGCTGAGCGTTGATCCCGACGACTTTCCCGTCGTATCTCTCGACGCAATCGGCGTCTGTCCCGATGGCTATCTCGAGGCTCGATGTCGAAGCGCCGGCGGCGCTGATATCGGCCCGTCCGCTAGCGATGGGAACGAACTCTCGGGGAGACGTGCCAACGCAGAGGCATGTCTGTCGCGCAACGCCCAGCTTCTTTCGCGTACGAGTCAGCAGAGGATAGAACAGCAGGGCTGCCCCCAGGGCGAGGATCGGACTAACGAGCAGCGGGAGAAAAAACTTGTCCCAGAGCTTTGCGTAGTTGGCACTATCAACGCCGATTACCATCGCAACGCCCAGCAACGCGCCGGTCAGCGCGTGCGTTGTGGAGGTGGGCATGCCGATGACCGTCGCGAGCATAACGGTGAGGGCGGCGGCTAATCCTACGGAGATTAACAGCTCGCTCGTCCCGGCGATCTCCGGCGGGACCAAACCCTTTCCGCTAAAAGCTTTCGCCAAAGCGCTGGCCAACAGAAGGGATAGCAAGCTCCCCGCGAATGTCGCACCAGTCGTCAACCAGATCGACTGACGAAAGGTGAGCGTGCGACTTCCGTAGAGCGTCGCAACGCCCTTGAAATTGTCGTTGGCGCCGTTACTCCATGCTAGGAAGAACACGGCGCCGATGAGGATCAATGTGGTCATGAGCGGTTCTTTATCGAAAATAAGCTAGCAGCACGAACCTTCACCGCAGCACGGTTCGTCGTCGATCAGTCGCGTTTTTCTGTAATCCATGCCCTTGGTCTCGCGGGGGTCGCGCACCGTTGTCCGGGTGCAATCGAACACGCCAGCCTCTTCGATCGAGATTTCCTCGTTGGGTTCGATCGCATCGAACTGTCCCGCGTAGGGACCAGCGGGGTCGGTCAATAGTTGAAACGTTTTATCGCAAACGGCGATGCGCTGACCTCGGTGATACCGATGCTCATCGTCGTCGAGGATGGTCTTGAACGGACCTCGGTAAGCGACGGCTTGGTTGCGCTCGATGCATGGACCTTCCTTGCCCTTGAACGCTTGAACCGTGAGCGAGCGAAACTCAATCCCGTCGATAACCTGCCAAGGTACATCCGTGCGCGCGACAATCTCAATTCCGTAGAACCCCGCGTCCTCAAACGCTTCGAGGAAACTGTCCTCGCGAAACGCCCCAGAGATACACCCGCTCCAGAGCTTCGGGTCAGCGAGGATCGCGGGTGTCGGTTCTTCATCGCATACGATGTCTGAGATTACAGCACGCCCGCCGCGACGCAACACGCGATGAATTTCGGCGAAGAGCCGCTTCTTTTCTTCCGATCGAACGAGATTCAAAACACAGTTCGATACGACGACATCAACACTGCCATCCGAAACGCCCGGCTTATCTCGCCGAAGTCTGTCGCACTCGGCCTCGAAAGCGGCAAGCCCTTCGATTCCGCTGACCGGGTGCCTCTTCAACCACGCACCCGCCTTGTCGAGATCTAATCCCATGTCCTGAATTTTTGCCTTAACAAAACGGACGTTCCCGTACCCGATTCGACTCGCCATCTCATCCTGGTACTTGCGGGATAAATCGAGCATCGCGTCGTTAAAATCAACGCCGATGACTGCCCCTGCCGCTCCAACTTTCTGCGATAGCATGTAGCATATTTTTCCGGACCCGGATCCGAGATCGACCACAACTTCGCCCGCACCGACCCAGTTGGACGGATCACCGCAGCCATAGTCCTTGTCGATAACTTCTTGGGGGAGTTTCTCCAGCAGCGACATGTCGTACCCGTCGACCGCACAGCAAAGAGACGCTTCGGGCTCGCTTGCCGCGCCCGCGTATCGCCGTAGGACTTCGTCTTCGATCGATACGGTCGTCTTTCCATTCATGACGGTCAGGTTCTCTATTTCGGCGCCCATTCTGTTCATACTTTCTTGGTCTTCATCTGATTGTAGCTGGACAGGTGGAGGATTTGACCACCGTTTGGAATCGATCCACCGAACTGAGTGCCTTCTCCGCCAAGCCATCTGGATCGATTATGAAACAATGAGAAATAGACCGCAACCTCTTGATCTTGTCAACGAAAACTAGCGATCCCTTGCCGCATTGACGGTTTTCGACTATCGACGCGATCTTCCTCCACGCAGACGATCTCTTGTCGTCCTCGTGGGTTGTATTCCAAAAAACGCCCGAATACATGCGGGATGATGAGGAACGATGTGCGATTCCGTCACACGCATGAAATCGACCCCTTGCAGGAATAGAGAATGCGATCGACTATACTCGCGGCGTAACTCAATAGAAGGAGGCCTTCCCGATGGCTGACGGTGTTGGAAAAAAGCGAATCATCTGGGTGACGGTCGCATTGCTCCTCGCGGCCGGCGGATATGTGTATACGCAAGCGCGAACTGAATACCGGGGTCTGCTTCGTAATCAAAAAGACAACCCGTGGAAGATTCGCCGTGAGGGTGACAAGACCTACATCTGGGCTGGCGGCGAGAAGAACGCCGGGAAGGGGGCTGAGTGGTACGACTTTACGGGCGCACCGATGTCTCCCGACGAGCTTCAGTTCGGAATCGGCAAGGACCGTATCCGCGCAATCGACGATCCGTACTTCGTCGCCTCAAGCGATCGGCGACTGCTTGAGATTCCCCCAAGTCCCTATCGACCCACAGAGAAACCAAAGACTAACGACGAGATCATGGTCATCGGTTATATCGAAAACGACATCGCACGGGCCTATCCGACCGCGCTCCTCGATCACCACGAACTGGTCAACGACGACTTCAAGGGCAAACCCGTCACCGTCGGTTGGTGACCGCTCGCAGCACTGTCCGTGGTTCACGGACGAGGCGGTGAGGACAAAAACGACGAGTTCGGCGTCAGTGGATATGTCTACAAGAACGTTTTCTTGATTTTCGATCGAAAGACCGAAAGTCTGTGGTACCCACTTGACCACGACAAATGGACCGCCATCTCCGGTAAGCGCAAAGGCGAGACGCGTCCGTTCATCGCGGAACCCGGCGTTGTCCCACTGGGCGAATGGCGAATCAAGCATCCCGACACGGTCGTCCTGTTGGGATCGAAAAAGGAAATCGAAAAAAGCGATGGCTAACGCCAGCGTCCGATAGGGATCACGACCAAACCCT
Source organism: Phycisphaerae bacterium (assembly GCA_029260025.1). Classification (GTDB taxonomy): domain Bacteria; phylum Planctomycetota; class Phycisphaerae; order UBA1845; family UBA1845; genus JAJRUK01. The sequence continues at coordinate 11,254 of JAJDDZ010000388.1, forward strand.
CGCACCGTCGCACGTCCGCTAACACAAATTCGCTGCAGGCGCACAACGCCCTTGTCGCGCCAGCTCCACACGTCCTACAATCCGGTAGAGCGCCGCTCCGATTGTGCGCGGTCGCCATGTCGCCTGCTTGTAGGGGGAAAAGTTAGAATGATCGCACGGGATACACCAATTGCGCGATTACTCATCGCCGATGCGGATCGGATTTTGGCTGAGTCGGTGGCGGATATGCTGGCGCGACGTGGGTTCGACGTGGAGACGGTCCACACCTTCGCCGACGCGCTCGACGTCCTCGGCGAAGAAGCAACCGATGTCGTGATCGCGGACGAACGACTCCCCGGCGGTAGCGTCGTTGGTTTGATGAGAATCGCGGGTAAGCGTTGGCCTCATTCGGCATTTATCGTTACGACCGGTAAACCGACCGTCGAGCACGCAATCACGTCGATTAAGATCGGTGCGCATGACTACCTTGCCAAACCCGTGCGAGACGAAGACCTCGCGCGCTCTCTCGATCGCCTTATCGCCCAGCAGGCACTACACCGAACTAGCAACACGCCAGAACACTTTTCCGAACCAAACTGTGGACTCCCCGGGGTTGTCGGAAACGACTACCGGATGATTCGTGTTTTTGATCTTGTGGAATCGGTGGCCACCACGAACGTAACCGTACTTCTTGCGGGAAGCTCTGGAACCGGAAAATCGCTCATCGCGCGGGCACTCCACAATCGAAGCGACCGCCGCGATAAACCCTTCGTCGAGGTCAGTTGCGGCGCGCTCACCGAAACGCTTCTCGAAAGCGAACTCTTCGGACACATCCGCGGCGCATACACCGGAGCAACCGCCAACAAGGCGGGGAAATTCGCGGTGGCAGATACGGGGACCATTTTTCTCGACGAAATATCCTCAGCCTCTCCCGGCCTGCAAGTGAAACTTCTTCGCGTGCTTCAGTCGCAGCAGTTTGAACCCGTCGGAAGCAACAAAACGCAAAGCGTCGATGCCCGCGTAATCCTCGCCACGAATCTCGACTTGGAAACAGAGATGAACGCCGGCCGCTTTCGAGAAGACCTCTACTATCGCATCAACGTCGTAACCATCGACCTACCGGCGCTCGCTGATCGCACGGGGGACATTCCAACCCTCGCCGAGCATTTTCTAAAGCGATCAGCCACAACCCATCGCCGTCATGTAAGCTCCATCTCCGAAGACGCGATGGAACGACTCGTCGCACACGCCTGGCCCGGAAACATACGCGAACTGGAAAACACGATCGACCGCGCAGTGATACTTTGCAAGGGTCACCAGATCACCGTGAGCGACATTCCCGACAAAGTTCGATTCCCAAAAACGCCGCGAATCGCAAGTGGAAACTATCGACCGATGCCCCTGAAAGATGCCTTGGCTGAACCCGAACGACGAATCCTCGAACAAGCGCTGCACGCCAACGGCTGGAATCGGCAGACCACAGCCGACCAACTCGACATCAACCGAACGACGCTATACAAGAAAATGAAACGCCACGGCCTGGACCAGGGACCAATTGGCCACCCGACACAGAACTAGCAAAACGACGTCTCTCTTCTACGCCAGCGGATTGATCGCCAACCCCGTCGCGAGCTTGGGGAAAAAGTAAGTGCTCTTTTGCGGCATCAGACCGCCCGCTTCGCTCACGCTCCGAAGAATCTCCATCGGCGTCGCCTTGAGCAAGAGCGCTACGCCGTTTTTTTCCTTCGCTTTCTCTCGAACCGCTTCGCTCGATTTTGCATAATGCAGCTTGGGCTCTTTGCCTGTTTTTTTCGAGAGAAGTTCGTCGATCAAATAGCGATGCAGATACGCGTAGTCTAACCGTCGCCACGCATCGCATTCATCAGGTGCAAGCAACGCGAGGGCTTCGCGATTCGTAAACCGAACCGGCGTCTCGACCCCATCCGCGCCGTCAAAGAGAACCACGTCGGCCACATCCGCCCCGCACGTCTCAACGCCATCCGCCCACGCGCTCAAGAGCGACGCGGTGTCCGTCTGTCCGATCGCACGGTTGTAGGGAAGAATCAAACAACCGGGGTCGTCCATGCTCGCCAGAACGAACATGATCCAGTTCGCTGGGTGATCGTCGGGCAATGACCCGCCGTTTTGCTCAGCGAGATGATCTCGATAAAGCAGCGCCGTCCCATACCGATGATGACCATCCGCGATATAAATCTTTTTGTCGCCCATCGCAGCCACCACCGGATCAACCGTCGTGGAATCGCCAACGATCCACAAACGATTATCAACCCCGTCAAGTTTCCCGGTCGCATCGGGTGACCTGCTCGACGTTTTGGAAAAAGCCTGCCCGATGGCGTCTTTTGGGTCGGCAAAAATCCCGAAAATCGGCGAAAGCTGAACCTTCGTCGCGTTCATCAACGCAAGGCGGTCTTCTTTCGGTCCGCCGAACGTTTTCTCATGTGGGAGCACCGAACCATCGGAAAACGGAACAAGCTTCACCCGAGCAATGAACATCCGCCGCGTATATTGCTCCCCCGCGTGCTCGAAACATTGATGATAAAGATAGAGTGCGGGCTTATCTTCGCGCGTGAGCGTTCCATCGATAAGCCACGCGTCGAGCATCGCGGCTGAGCGATCATAACAATCTGCTGGCCCAGCCGATTTCGGCGGAATGTGCGGCAAGTCGATCCCGACCACGTTACGATCGCTCCGCCCGAGCAAAGCATCCTTATCGCCCTGATCCAAAACATCATACGGCGGGGCAATGACGCTGGAAACATCACCGCCGCACCGGTCGTAGTCGTATCGAATCGCAGAAAACGGTGCGATCTCAGCCATGGCAATCTCCCTGGGCGCCGTCGGTCAATAGGCGCTATGCACAACGTATCGCCGCCCCGCCCCTCCCGCAACCAACTGAACGAACGCAACTTTTCTCGGCCACACCCGCCGACCCGGTCGATAAGACCTATGGTATGCAACCAGCGCCCAATTGACCGAAAACCGGGAGACTCGAATTCGTGGAAAATATCGTCATTCTCAGCGGCGGGGGAATCAAGTCAGCCGTATGCGCCTGGCGCTACGCCAAGGATCACGAACTGACCCTCGTACATCTGAGCTTTGGGCAGGCGGGGTCATCGGCTGAGCTAAACGCGACGGCGGAACTCAGCAGAGAATTACCTCACGCAAAACTCATCCCACTAGTGCTCCCGCACGTGACGAGCTTGCAGCATGGCGGCGAACACGGCGCCTCGGCCGTCGGGGCTACCGGCGTTGTCGGAACACCCACCCACAACTCCGACGTAAGTACACTATCACCGGTGATGCTTGCGGGGATCGCGCCGATGATACTGAGCGTGGGCGTTCAAGTCGCGCTGCGTGTGGGCGCTTCGACGGTGGTCACCGGAATAACCCAAACCGCAGAGGGTGGACACCTTGGTCTAGCGCCACCTGAACCGCGGCATGACAACCGCCGAGAAATGATCCACGGTCTGGCGATCGCCTTCGATGCCCTTCTCGCGGCAAAAACGCGCGTCAAGATCGAAACGCCGCTCATGGACTTAAGTTACGCCGAGATTGTCCAGCTGGCCGTCCGCTTCGATCTCTCGCTTGAAACCTGCTGGACCTGCTGCGCCTCGGGACTCTCAGCCTGCAACACCTGCCAACAATGCAAAGCAAGAAGCCAGGCCTTCACTCAAGCAAGAGCCGTAGACCCAGCATCGACCGTCATGCCAGCCCACAGCTAAGAATCTGTACAAACCCCCGGATGACGTGTGCCAAGACCAGGCGCAGCGCCGCCATGCCTTTGTGTGGTATCGGTTTCTTACCGGTGAATCAGGGTGCCATTGGCAGCTTGCCCGGCATTTTTGTAAATGGGGATGAAAGCCCGTTGCTCCCGGGTTAGTTTACGAGCATCATCGTAAGACTAGCCCAACTAACAAACAGGAGCAACGGACCTTCATCCCATCTACTTTGACCTCCTCACCCCGGCCTGTACGATGCCCCTCCGTACCGTGAACCGTCAACCAAAACTGAATCGAACTTGGAGATTCCAATGACACGAAGGGCCCTATCCGTGATTCTATGTTCTCTTGGCGGAGCTGCGTCGATGTATGCTGCAATGGCCGGCGCCAGTGATAAAAAAGGAGATGCACCAGTGAGGCTAGGAAAATTTTCTGTCAGTCTGACCGTCAAGGACATTGCCGCCTCCCGCACGTTTTACGAGAAGCTCGGTTTCGAGGTGTCAGGGGGCGACCAAGCTCAGAAGTGGTTGGTCCTCCAGAACGGGACCGCCACGATCGGCCTTTTCCAAGGGATGTTTGAGAAGAACATGCTGACCTTCAACCCAGGCTGGGATCAATCCAATAAGACGCCCCGCGAGTTCGACGACGTGCGCGAAATTCAGCGGATGCTGGTGAGCAAGGGCCTCACGCTCGCGACCGAGGCCGATGAGTCGAGTACCGGGGCTGCAAGTCTAACGCTGCTCGATCCCGACGGGAACCCGATCCTGATCGATCAGCATGTGCCCGCCCCGAAGAAATGAGCGGGCGCCAAATTATCGGCCCGCCAGCTGTGGTTGCTGAAAACGCTATTC
>JAJDDZ010000389.1 GCA_029260025.1 Phycisphaerae bacterium
CGATTCGAGAATCTACTAAAAGAAACGATTGTCCACGCGACGCAGACGCTCGACCGCGATTGGTGCCTCTCGGTGTTTGTGGATAATGCCGGGATTATCGCGCTGGATGACGAATACGCCGTTGCGTTCAAAGTCGAAACACACAATCATCCCTCAGCCATCGAACCTTACGGCGGGGCGGCCACGGGGATCGGCGGTTGTATTCGCGATATCATGGGTTGCGGGCTCGGCGCGAAACCGATCGCCTCAACGGATATTTTTTGCGTTGCTTCGCCGGACTTTGACGCCGATCGACTTCCCGTGGGTGTGCTTCATCCGCGGCGCGTGCTGAAGGGCGTCGTTGGCGGCGTTCGTGATTATGGGAATCGAATGGGGATTCCGACGGTCAACGGCGCGATTCATTTCGACGATCGTTATCTTGGAAACCCGCTTGTCTTTTGTGGAAGCGTCGGGCTTCTCCCGCGAAACAGGATCGATAAGAAGTCATATCCGGGTGACTACGTCATTGTCGTTGGCGGTCGGACGGGTCGCGACGGAATACATGGCGCGACGTTCTCCTCCGCTGAGCTAACCGATCAACACGCGGACGAATTTTCGCACGCCGTGCAAATTGGTAACGCCGTCGAAGAGAAAAAAGTCCTCGATGCGATGTTGCTCGCGCGAGATCGTCAGAACGGGTGTTTGTATTCCTCAGTGACTGATTGCGGCGCAGGCGGACTGTCTAGTGCTGTTGGCGAAATGGCTGAGGAGCTGGGGGCGGACATTGAGCTTGAGAAGGTTCCCCTGAAGTATCCGGGATTGCGTTACGATGAGATCTGGATTTCCGAAGCGCAGGAGCGGATGGTTTTCTCGGTGCAACCAGAAAACCTCGACGCGTTTCTCGCGGTGTTCGCGGCTGAAGAAGTGGAGGCGACGGTCATCGGTCGCTTTACGGATGATCGACAACTTTGCGTTAAGTATCAGGGCAATGTTGTGGCTGAGCTGGATATGGGGTTCTTGCATGATGGGTTGCCCAAGACTGTCCGGACCGCGACTTGGCAGAGGCCCGAGACGAGTCAGTGCGCGGTGACGCGCTCATCAGCAGAGGTTTCCTTTCCTGAGCGATTGTGTTCGGAGCTTGGTGAGCTAAACACCGCTTCGAAAGAATGGGTCATCCGGCAGTACGATCACGAGGTCCAGGGTCGAAGCGTGATTAAACCGCTCGCTGGTCCTGGTAGCGGACCGTCGGACGCGGCCGTGGTTCGTCCACGCTACGATCGGGATACGGGCGTCGCGGTTGGTTGCGGACTATGTCTTGAGTGGAGCGATCGCGATCCGTACTGGATGGCCATTCTCGGCGTGGATGAGGCGCTGCGTAACGTTATTTGCGTTGGCGCGGATCCTGAACGTACAGCCATTCTCGACAACTTCTGTTGGCCTAAGGTCGATACGCCGGAGTCGCTGGGGGCGCTTGTTCGAGCTTGCAAGGGTGCGACCGACGCTGCGATCGCGTTCGGGCTGCCCTTTATCTCCGGGAAAGATTCGCTCAATAACGAGTTTGCGATGAGCGAGGCAGAGTCGGAGCGCACCGGGCTACCGCCACAGATTGCAATTCCCAATACTCTCTTGATTTCTGCGATGAGTGTTGTGCGGGACGTTTCGCGGTGTGTCTCGATGGACTTGAAGCATGAAGGCAATGTGCTTGTTGTTGCATCTGCTCCTGTGACGGAGGCTGGACTTGAAAAGGCGATGGCGCTTCATCGGAAAGTTTCCGAACTCATTACATCGGGAAAAGTCTTGAGCGCTCATGATGTAAGCGACGGCGGACTGGCGGTCGCGGTTTCTGAAATGTGCATCGCGTCGAATCTCGGCGTATCGCTTTCGGTTTCGAGTGATTCGTACAAGCACGATCTGTTTGAGGATCTACCTACGACCTATGTTCTGGAAATGTCGCCCGAAGGGGCGGAGTCTTCCGGTTTTCCGCTGATCGGCAATGTGATCGACGATGCGAAGTTGACGCTAAAGGTTAACGGAAGTGAGCCCAATGTGATTGACATTAGTACGCTGGCGAAAGCATGGCGGACGCCGTTGGCGAACGGGGGAGGGCGGTCGTAATGGCAAAGAAAGTCAACGTCCTTGTACTGCGAGCCTCTGGAATCAACAGCGACGAAGAGGTTGTGCACGCCTGGAAGCTAGTGGGTGCGTCGCCGAAGCTGGTTCACGTTAATGACCTAGCTTCTCGTCCGGAGATGCTGGATGACACGTTGATCATAACGATTCCCGGCGGGTTTAGTTACGGCGATGACGTTGGTGCCGGTCAGATTCTTGCGCAGCGATTGCTCCTGAGTGTTGCGGAACCGATGCGGGCGTTTGTTGCTCGCGGCGGCGGGATCCTTGGGATCTGCAACGGGTTTCAGGTGCTCGTGAAGATGGGGTTGCTTCCTGGGGGTACAGCGGGCGGTGACCAGGTGACAGTGACGTACAACGATTCCGCTCGATTTGAAGCGCGATGGGTGAAGCTCGAGGTTTGTACGGATAGGTGTCCGTTTCTTTCGCTTGGGACTCTTCTCGAAATGCCCGTCGAGCACGCAGAAGGTCGCGTCGTTACCGCGAGCGATGAGATCGCCAAGAAACTGCTGAGTGAAGGGCGGGTCGCCGTTCGTTACATCGATGACGACGGCGGGCACGACTCATACCCTGCCAATCCAAACGGAAGCACGTTAGGGATCGCGGGTTTGTGCGACGACACGGGACGCGTTTTTGGGTTGATGCCCCACCCCGATCGTCACATCGCCCATACCAACCATCCCTTATGGACGCGTCGCACCAACGAAGGCTCGCCCGACGGGATCACCGTGTTTGAAAACGCCGTTCGATTCTGGGGCAGCTAGTGGGCTGACTTTGGTCTGGGACCAAATACCCGCAAGTGGCGGTAAAGTGTTTCTTCACCGATCGTCAGCCGGTAGGGGTACGTTTTTCTTGTCGGTCCATCCGGCTGTTCTATTTTACGGCCATAATAGATGATGTGTCCGCCAACCGCGACGAACGGCTTGCCGACTTCGACCGGATTCGCGACGGCTCGCATTGTTACCAGGTCGAACGTATCTCCGGACTTCCAGTTGGTTGTGTTTGCGTGAACGCATTGAATGTTCGAAAGTCCCAAAGTTTCTGCGGCGCGGCGTACGAAGTCTATTTTTTTCCCGGTTCCGTCGATCGCAGTAATGGACCATTCGGGATGCGCGACTGCCAGCGGGATCGAGGGAAACCCAGCCCCCGAACCAATATCAAGGACTGTGTGAACAGTCAGGTCTTTGACTCTCGCACACACAGCGATCGCCAGCGAATCGGCGTAGTGCTTTGTCGCAGCCTCGAGGGGGTCAGTGATGCGGGTTAGGTTCATGGTGCGATTGGTTTCAATCATCATCGCGTAGTGCGTGCGGAGTTGTTCGAGTTGCGATGCGCTGAGCTCCAGGCCCCATGGCGCAACGGCCTCCGAGAGTATCTGATCGAAATCTGCTTGGGGAGAATCCATGTCGCCATGATGCGCGTGCCAGAGGCGATGTAAAGGATCGCCGCCAACTAGACGTCGATGGTGAAGGTCGGAATATCGCGCCCGAACCTACGCTTGATGCGACCCAGCATGGCACGGGCGAAGCGGTCGGTCGAGATAATGATTGCGTCGAAGTCGTTGGGCGAGACTTTTTCGATCGTCTTAATAGGCCAATCAGCACACGTCTTGCCTTCTAGATCGCCGTTGTCGTCGAGCACGATGGAAATCGGCGCTCCGGACTTTCGATAAAGGTCCGCGTGGCGGAGGGTGAACCGTCCCGCTCCGTAGACGGCGAGCTTTCGGTACCCCCGCTTTGCTAAATTCTCAAGCAACTCCGAGAGGGCTGCACCGGTTGTGTCGCCGAGAAACTCGTCGTCGAAGTAGGCGTTTTCTTCAAAATCATGAACGACAAGTCTATCGCCAGCGCGAACTTCTTCCGCGAAAAGTTGTCCTCGAGTCTGTACGCGGTAGGTCGCAATGTCTGCGATGGCCATGGTGGGGCTTGTCGCGCCCACGAAGCGGTAGAGTCGGATCGAGCTTCCAAATCTGTAATAGCAGCAGTAATTTAGCCCCAAGTCGTTCCGCGACGCCTTCGCGTCAAAGCAACTACCTGTATCGAGAATCCACTTCGGGGGCGATGCGAAGAGTTGCTCGTTGTGTTCGCGTTCCCACGTCGGATGAACGTGATCCATATAGTACTCGGGCGCGACTATCGGGGTCGTCCAGCTCGCCCCCGCAAGAAGGTACGCCTGGTTCAGCGGCCCGTAGACGGCCAGCGATTCGCCACCGCAGATCTCGCGCAAGGTATCGCCAGCCGCGTCTAGCAAGAGATTCCGCGACGCTTCGCGATCGCTGATTCCGCCTTTCCAGCACCACGCGTTTAGCCCTGAAGTTGAATAGCACATCGCGCGAACCGGTATGGCGATTACCCAAATAACGACAAGTCCGATTGCGTTAAGCAAACCAGCCGGTCCAAGAGACATCACCACCATGAGTCCTCCGGCTGCGATGATGGCGATAATCGGCGTGAGAGGTAGCAGGTAATACCGACAGTCTGTTGCTTGGGCGACGTAGGTGATGGCGACTCCGATTGCGAATAGCCAAAAGATCGGCTCGCTTGGCGCAGCAAAAAACGCACCTGCGACAGCGAGCGCAGGGATCATCGGATTTCGCCAGGCGGCATTCGCCAGGCAGCGTCCTTTTTCAACCCACCGGTGAAAGATCCCCCACGATCCTTGCCACTGGTCGTAGCTTGACTCATGTCCTATCAAAGATCGGACCAGCGCGATCGGGTTTTGCCCGTTCGCCAGCATCCACACGACGTAGAAAGCTGTTGAGACCCCGCCGCCGACCAGTATGGCGGGGATTGAAGTTGGATAGAGGATCGCACACCCACCAAAGATCGTCACGAATCCGATCGCGGAGCTGAGCTTGACGAAAAACGTGGAAAAACTCCATGCAAAGGCTGCGTATCCAAACCAAGAAAGCTCGCCGCGCTCAAGTCCGATCATCAAGAATAGAATCGCGACGACGTTGGCCAGGTTTTCAAACAGTTCGCCGCACTCGAAGTAACTTCCCCAGTGCGGCTCGCTGGATAGGAGTGCGTAGGCGATTGTCGCACACGCGAAAAGCTCCCAGTCACCATCGCTGAGAACAAACCCCAGAAAACCGACGGCGATGGCTGTCGCGTAGTTGACCAAGGACGCGTAGAACCGCGACCACTGTTTGAAACCCCAGATCGGATCGCTCTCCGCGTGCGATTTTCTCGTGTGTAGAAGGTAGATCAGGCTGTAGAAGAATTCGGGAACGACCTTACTGCATCCGGCGAAGTGGGCATTCCACCCCTTCGCGAAACGAAGTCTTCGCGTCGCAACTGTGTTGTTGGAAACGTAGAACCCGCTGTCGATGTGCAGCGGAAGTCGAGCGAAGGCAAAACGAATCAGCAGGTACACCGGCAAGAAAGCGAGGATGATCGTTACTTCGACGTTCATGCGCCCGCCTTTCCGGTGCTAGAAGCGCTGCTCTTACTTGCAACCGTTCCGATGAAAAAGCGCAGGAAGTATCGCATGGATGCCACCGGCGTTAGTCCAGCCGACGTGAGCAGGTCGCCCAACTTCTGTCGACTAAAGACCGGTCCCAGCCACTCGCCGATTCTCGTTCCGCGGACCAGTGGTTGAAACATCAGGGGGCCAAAGAGATAGGGTACGCCGACGAATACTCGCCCGTTGCTGCTGCAAACGCGGTGCATCTCGTGCACGGCGTCGCCTGGGTGGTCGAGGTGTTCCACAGTGCTACTGCTAAAGACCATCGCAAACGCATCGGCGCGAAAGGGCATGTTGCACATATCCCCAACGACAGCCCGGCATTCTGGATCGCGGCGTCTGGCTTCTCGTAATGCTCCCTCGTCGATGTCCAAGCAAACTGCGCGATGGACGCGGTGGTCTCTTGCGAAGAGTGACGTCGCAAACGCCGGTCCGCTTCCGGATTCGAGAACGACGGCGCCGTGTGTAGAATTTCCCGGCAAGTGCGACGAAAGATAGCGAACCAGTCGCCGGTTCACGTCCATGCGTAACCAATCAAAGAAGCGGTAATACCACCCGTCGACACCGCCAACAAATTGCCATGAGGAAGAGAGGCTCACTTCGCCCCCTTTCGCGCGATGAGGAGAACGGTCGATCCGAAAGGAAGGGAGACGCGGCGAGCGAACTTATGTTCAATTCTCGCCATCGAGGATAGCAAACTGTTCGCCCAACCCGGAATCGGCGTTAGATCGGAAGTTTCTGTATCGTGCATCTTGTTCGACGAGAGCTTGTCCAGGAGGCGTTTTCCGACGATCGCTGGGAAAAATAGGCCAAAGCGATAGGTCGCACTTTCGACAACGAACCCCGCACTTTCAGCGAGCGACATCAGTTCGCCGCGCGTAAATCGCCGTACCGACTCAACAGCGCGATCATGACGAGACAGCATCCACTGATAGGCAGGTGCAAGAAGAATGAGGTGGCCACCCGCGCAGAGCACGCGCGACATTTCCAGGATCGATCGCTTCGGGTCAACGCTTTTTTCCTGCAAGACATCAACGGAAGTGACGACGTCGAACGTGCTGTCGGAATAGGGTAGATCGTTGATCGATGCTTGACAGCATCGCGTGGCGTTTCCCTCGCGCCAAACGCTCGCCGCCCGTGGCGAAACATCAATACCAAATGCGTACGCACGGTTGTCGCCAACCAGGGCTGCAAGGTTTCGGCCGGTTCCGCATCCCGCGTCGAGAATTCTTGCGCCCGAGGCGACCGGAAGCCCGCGGACCGCATCAACAACGTTCGCACGCTGGGCGCGATACCACCAGTACCATCCCTCAAAGGCAGCTAGCTTGTCGAACTCGTTCGCTTGCATGGTTGTTAATCGAAAGTGAAAGCGAGCTATTTCGCCGGTTCGTCCAAGACGGAATACGCGAACGTATCCGGATCGTTTTCATCGTAAGTTTGCGATTTCAGCAGGACGTATGTCGTCTCGGTCTCGAAAGAAATAGCGTGCGCCTCGCCGGGGTTCAAATGCAGTCCATGCCGTTCATCGATATCGATCGTTCGTCGCTCGCCGGTTTCAACGTTCACGATGTTGGCGATCGCAAGTCCTGTCAGGACAAAAAAGAACATCCGCGTTTTCTTGTGGTAATGATTTCCGATGACCGCGCCGGCGTTCATCGTTCCTGTTATCACCGTCTCCCACGGACCCGTGGTGATCGCCTCGACGAACGAACCGCGCTCGTCCCGGCGAGAGAAGGTCGCCGGGACTGCAGAATCGCTAAGAGTTGTTGTGGTCGATATTGTCATCGTAATCCTTCTGAGTGGTCAGCGACCATCAGCCAGTCAGCCTTCCCCTTCAATCAATATGGCGAAGGCGAGCGATCAATATTCGGGTAACGTACCCCGCGCCGGTCCAAAGAAATTTGATCGCGCTAGGTGCGGATTTCGAGTATCCCTTCGTGCGATCCGTAAAACCGTATCCCACTTCGACGACGCTAAGTCCCTTCCGCCGACACGTGAAGAGAAATTCCATGAAGTACGCCCCGTATCCCGTCGGAATGATCGACACCTTGTCAAAAACGCTCCGGCGAAGCACGATGAAACCACTGTCGTAATCCCTGATTCCGTATCCGAGCACAACGCCCGCAAAGCTGTTGATCAACCTGCTCGCAAAAGTTCGAACCCAGTGGCGACTGTCGCTTCCGCCCTCAGCGTATCGTGAACCAACAGCAATATCATGGCGCGACAGCTGTTCGATCATCTTCGCGAGAAGTTCGACGGGCATCGTCGTATCAGCATCCATCCACCCAACGATATTTCCGCGTGATTCGATGACTCCCCGGTTAAACGCCGACGCGAGTCCACGCGTCGAAACGCGACGAATCAGCTTGACCCGCTCGTCGTCCATCTGCTCAACGAGCTTCCAGGTCTCGTCTGGCGAGTCGTCATCAACAACGATGACCTCAACGTCACCAGAGACGTGTTCAAATATCCCGCGTATCACATCGCAGATGTTTTCGCGTTCGTTGTAGGTCGCAAGGACGATTGAAACGTCTGGGTTTCCTACGCGGGACGCCGGTGAAGGGATTGACACCAACTCCCCTGTGCTGGTGGCGTCGGCCAGTCCGTGCGGTGCCATTGAAGATTCCGTCAAGGGGGTAGCATCATCCTGAGCGAAGTCGGTTGCGCATGTCATGGCTTGCACCTCAAAAGACACTCGACAATCCACTCCTGATCTTCGATGGACAGATCCAGACCCGTAGGAAGATAGAGCCCGCAGCGTCCGAGCATTTCGCTAACCGGATAGTCGCCGCAAAGGTTAGGCCAGCGCTCATTCGACCCTTGGTAAACAGGTTGTTGGTGCATCGGAACAAAAAACGCGCGCGTTTCGATCCTTTTGGCAGCAAGTTTCTCACGCACAACGTGCATCGTCGTGCCGAACGATTCTTTCAAGACTACTCCGAACATCCAGAAGACCGGTTCGCACTGAATTCCGGAAACCGGAATTTGAATGTCCGGGTCATCACCGAGCAGGGCGAAGTAGTTGGCGGCGATTTCGCGCTTGCGGGAAAGTTTCTCGGGGAGTTTTTCGCACTGGGCAAGTCCGATCGCAGCCTGGACGTTTGTCATGCGATAGTTAAACCCAACGTGGTTATGCACGAAGCGTTCTTTCTCGAAAGCCTGGTTGCGAAGCAGTTTCGCACGGTCAGAGATCTTCTCGTCGTTTGTGACGAGCATCCCCCCTTCGCCGGTCGTTAGAATCTTGTTTCCGTAGAAACTGAAAACGCCCACGTCGCCGATCCCGCCTACGACTTGCCCTTGGTACGTCGCCCCGTGAGCCTGGGCTGCGTCTTCGATCACGCGAAGATTGTGTCTCCTGGCGATCTCAAGGATCGCGTCCATCTCACAGGGTTGACCGTACATGTGCACGACCATGATCGCCTTGGTTCGTGGCGTAATTTTTTCTTCGATCTTCGCCGGATCGATGCACCAGGTATCGGGGCATACGTCCGCGAGGACCGGAATCGCTCCCGCCAGGCAAACCATGTTGGCCGAGACGATCAGCGTAAACGCTGGAATGATGACCTCGTCACCCGTGGTGATGTTGAGCGCTTCGAGCGCCAAATGAATCGCGGCGGTCCCGCTGCTGCAGGAGACGCCGTGTTTCGCTCCGGATAGCTCTGAAAACGTATCCTCAAACTTCGGAAGATAACTCCCCAACGAAGAGACCCAGTTCGTCTCCATGCAATCGAGGACATACGCGCGTTCGTTCCCGTCGAGGGTGGGGGTGCAGACCGGTATCCTTGTGGTCTGATGCTTTGTTCGTGCGGCGGTCGCTTCGGCCATTGTCTGTCCTGTTCTCAGGCGCGCGGGCTTTTCTCCCAAGCGATATCATTGAGAGGGAACGCTTTCCTTTAGTAAGTATCGGCAACCCGATAAAGCTGCCTGTATTCGCGTAAAAACTGAGAATGTTGAAAGTTCTGAGAGCGGGCGCGCGTCGAATACGAGCGCGCAACTGTCCGATAATTACCGTAACAGATCGGGTCTATTCTCGGACCATAAACTATGAATTGATGTTCTAAAAAGACCGACTCACTAGGAATCACCAATGATAATCCATGCATTTGCAATAGTTTAGAGCTGTTTCAATTCCTGCGCAATAGGTTTGAGAGATGTCGGTTGTTTCATATCCGCGCGCTGAGAATGTCCCCAAATTCGCGCATGCGCTGCTCGTAGGTATGCTCGCCGAGGGTCCGGGCTTGGCCCGCCTTCGCGATCTCTTGTCGTCTGGTTTCATCGGCAAGCAGGCCCATGACGACGGCTGCACAGTCGTCGAAGTCGGTGTAGGTCGCGACTTGACGCCCCGGCGCGAAAATCTCGGAGAGGTTTTTCGTATGTTCTGTCACAAGGCAAGTTCCCACGCCAGTCGCTTCGTAGAGTCGCATATTGGCCGCGATGTTAGTGACAAGGTGCCCGTCGAGCTCGAAATTCGTGTGGAGGTTGAGAGTGATCTTGGACCGTTGGAGGATATCGTACATCTTCATCCCCCAGGCAGGTCCGCGGTGATGACGACGGATCGCTGACTCAGGAGAGACACGATCCAGACCGTACCCGTAGATCGTGATATCTAAATCCTGAAGCAAGCGCTCAAGCCAGGTAATCCGGTCGGCGTGAGTCTGTCCGAAACCCCCGACGAACGTCACGTCATGTCTTGCCGGCGCTCCGCCAAGTCGCTTTTCGATGCGCGAGTCGAATGCGAGCTTCAGTGGAAGCGTATCTGTCCCTTTCCGGCGAAAATGCTCCACAATCGGCGGCAAGCATGAGAGCATTAGGTCGTAGGCGGCGAATGTGCGATCCGGGGGGAGCGGCGACGCAATCTCCCCGACGACGAGGCGGATTCTCGCCTTGATTTCCTGCAAAAAATCGTCACCCAGCGGACACCATTCAAAAACGACCGCGACATCGGGACAAAGTTGATCAATCTGAGCAGCCACAATCTCCCGCCGGCGGTCTCGCCGGTCATCCGAAGCGGAAATTCCATTCTCCCGCGCCCAAGTGGTCTGCAGGGTGTCCGCGTTGGTGATAATGTCGTGCGTGTCAAAACCGTGCCCGCGAAGGGCATGAGAATGAGCATCCCCCGTCCCAAACCCACTCGCAAAGATGCGCCGCAGCTGTCGCTCGTAATCCATCTTCTCGATCTCCGGATCGGAGGCGTACAGGTCCGCAAGGAACTCCTCGTAATGGGTGTGAATGAAGAGCACTTTCATGACGCACGCGAATCGATTCGGGTATCAATGTCTGGGCTTTCGAGCCAACTACGGTATCGGGCTGATCGGGTTTGGCGGAACAGAAACAGATTCGGCGCACCAATGATGTCCGATCACACAATACCAGCATGGGAGGGGAGGCAAAAAGTGCGCCACCGCTAGGGCTGCGAAGTTTCCACCTTCGCTTCTTTACGTTTGTCCTTCGCGCCGTCGAACACAAACTCCACGATCGCGTCGTTCCCTGACGTAGCGCTGATCTTGATCGTCTTAGTCCCAAAAACTTCGTGCCACGCCTTGAATGTGTACTCACCGGGCGGGAAATTCTTGAATTCGAACGTCCCCAGTTCATCAGTCAAAAGATAATACGGGTGATCAAAAACCGCAATCCAACCATTCATCCACGGATACTTCGGAGACTTGATTTCGAAAGGTTCTTCTACATCGAAGAACACGAGGCTAATAGGCATATTTTTCTTCGGGATGGTAACGCCCTGAGGTTTGTTCTTAATCGGGAAGGTGAGAAACGTTTGGGGTATCGAGTCGCCATTTAGGATTCGGACCCTCTGGCGAGTGAACGCCGTTGTGATCCTGGGTTGAAAGCTACATCCCACCATTTCAATAGTGAGTCCTTCAGTCGGTGGCATCGTTCGAGTTTCTACGGGCCCTTCTGCCATCCAGATCACGACGTTGCGAAGCGTTTGTGGCGACGTGTGCTTGTTGACAAGGACGCTGCTGGTGTAGATGTCCCGACCGTTATCGCATTGAGTTCCCTTCACGGCGGCAATCGGTTTCGGGTCAAACTTCGCCGCGTCGCCTTTGAAAATCGCCTTTCCGCGGATCGTAATTTCGCCATCTGCGCAAACAACCCCCGCCGAAAACATCCCAGCGATCAACCCGGCGGTCGTCATCATTCTCGAAATTCGGCTTGCACCCATGCGTGTCTCCAATCGTCGATCACCAATCATTTTACGGCCTCCGATGTAAAGAGTTGTAGCGAAACAGGGCGAGCAATTCAAGTCAACCCCGCAAGTAGCATCCCCATTCGCGGAAAGGTGTTTGCCTGACTGGGCATCGTCGCCGCCGGAAGCTATGATACCATCAAATACATGCGCCCATTGATTCGGCGCCGTTACACGGAGAATACAAGCGTGACGACAACAACATCGCCTTCACTTGAGCAGCGCGCCGTTGATGCGAAGACTCGCCTCGATGATCAGACGCGCGAGATCGTTCAATGGCATTTCGACCCCAAGACGGGTTGCCCGTTCTGGTTAGAGTACGCGTCGAAGCTCAGCTGGGATCCGCGAAAAGAGGTCAAGTGTTACGACGACCTCGATAAGTTCGATCCGTTCGAGGACGAATGGCTTCGCGGCGGCCCGGTTCGTAGGTGGGTCCCAAAAGCGTACGCCGACAAACCAATCTACACGTTCGAAACCGGCGGCAGTACCGGCGTCCCCAAGAGTCGAATCAGCATCGACGACTTCCGCATTGACTACGAGATGTTCAGCGAGACGTTGTCCGACGACGCCTTCCCTCGCGGTGGAGATTGGCTGATGCTCGGTCCCACGGGTCCGCGCCGGTTGCGGATGGCCGTCGAGCATCTGTGTCAGCATCGCGGCGGCGTCTGCTTCCATGTTGACCTCGATCCGCGTTGGGTCGTCAAGCTCGTCAAAAGCAACCGTATGCAACTCATGCACGAGTACCGCGACCATGTCATCAACCAAGGGCTTACGCTGCTTCGCGCCCACGAAGGAATCGAATGCCTATTCACCACACCCAAATTGCTCGAAGCGTTGTGCGAACGTGTGTCGCTTGCTCGGATGGGCGTCAAGGGCGTCTTCTGTGGCGGAACCCAGCTAACCGCACAGTTCCACCGCTTCGCTCGCGAAGAACTCTTAGAGGGCAAGGTAGAGTTCGTTCCAACGTACGGAAACACGCTCATGGGTCTCGCCTGCCACAAGCCTTTTGATCCGGCAGACAACTATAGTATTACGTACCACCCGCCGAGTCCGCGTGCGATGATCGAAATCGTCGACCCAAAAAACGCCAAACGCATCGTCGAATACGGCGAGGTAGGCCGCGCTCGCTTGACCACGCTAACCAAAGAATTCTTCGTCCCGCGGTTCCTCGAACGCGACGAAGCCGTCCGCCGCCCGCCTTGCGAAAAGTATCCCTGGGATGGTGCCGGTGACGTCCGACCCTTTTCCGGTTTTGCCAAGCCGATCGTTGAGGGAGTGTACTAAATGCTACATATCCCCATTCTTCGGCAAGGCAAACCCTACGAGAGCGTCGACAAGGTCGAACTCGTCCATCACGCGACCGGCGAACCCATCGCCAGGGTTAGTCAAGCAAACAGCGGTATGGTCGTGCGCGACATCAACCGCATCGACGACGCCGTCCTCGAGCGATTCACCGTCAGCGAACTCATCGACATCTGCAAACGCGCCGGCGAGCGTTTCGTCAGCAGCACGCTTCCCATCGGCGACCAAGAGCAAACCTACGACGACTACATCCGAAACCTCTCCGCAACAACGGGCATGCCCCACAACTACTGCCACGCCAACGCTCAAAAAATCAAACGCGTTCTCACGGAGTTGAACGTCGTCATCGCAGGACTAACGCGCGGATTCGATCTCTCGATCATTGACAAGGGCTACGGAGAACAAAACGGCCGAACCCTGAGCTATTTTCGAGACGGACGCACGTTTGGCGCGGTCCTTCCCAGTAACTCGCCCGGCGTCCACGGACTCTGGATCCCCGCGATCGCACTCAAAGCACCCGTCGTTCTGAAACCCGGTCGCGAAGAACCGTGGACTCCCTTTCGCATCATCGAAGCGCTCGCAGCCGAGGGGATCCCCCGCGAAGCGCTGGGTTTCTATCCAACCGATCACGCCGGAGCAGGCGAACTCCTTCGCGGAGTCAGTCGGTCCATGCTATTCGGCGGCGGAGATACGACCGCTCCGTGGCGAGGCGATTCGCGAGTCGAAATCCACGGCCCAGGTTACAGCAAGGTGATTCTCGGTGACGACACCGCCGACGACTGGGAAAAGTACATCGACATCATCGCCGGATCGATCGCAGCCAACGGTGGCCGGTCGTGCATCAACGCGTCGGCCGTCTGGACCCCGCGAAATGGAAAGCAGATCGCCGAAGCTCTCGCCGCAAAGTTCGCCAAGGTCGAACCACTCGCCGTTGACGATCCCAATGCCGTGATCGCCGCGTTCGCCAATCAGGCGATGGCTGAAAGTATGTCGGAGATGATCGACTTCGAGCTGAAAGAACCGGGTGCAATCGACATGACCGAAAGCGTTCGGGGCTCGCATCGATTAGTGACCAAAGACCGGGTCTCGTACTTGCTGCCGACGGTCATCTGGTGCGAAGATCGCGAGCACGCCCTCCGAAATCGAGAATTTCTATTCCCCTTCGCGTCAGTCGTTGAATGCCCGACCGCCGAGATGTCCAAGATGATCGGCTCATCGCTGGTCGTCTCAGCCATCACCAAAGATCAAAAACTGATCGACGCGTTGATGACCTCGCCAGATGTAGACCGACTCAACATCGGCGCGATCCCAACGTACCAGCTAAGCTGGGATCAACCGCACGAGGGGAACTTGTTCGAGCACCTGTATCGTCAGCGTGCGTTCCAGGCGGAACCCGCCGCGTAGTTTCATACCAGATTTGAACAACGAACCCCGACCACTATCCCCGACAATAAACTGACCAGTATGGAACAGAACGCAACGACACCACAAGACGGGAACTTGCCGGACATACTCCGTCATTCTCCGACGCGAGTCGTCTTCGGGGCCGGTTCGCTCGCGCAGATCGGCGAAATTGCTGCTACCGAAGGAGCGACACATGCGCTGTTAGTCTCCGATCCCGGCATCGTGGCTGCCGGTCACGTCGCCCACGCGGTCGAGGCGCTTCAAAAAGCAAACGTCAACGTGACCGTTTTCGACGGAGCAGCCGAGAACCCCACGACCAAGCATGTTCAAGCAGGCGTCGGGGTGGCGGAAAAAGCCGCAAATACGAATCAACCAATAGACATGCTCATCGGTCTCGGCGGCGGAAGCTCGATGGACTGCGCGAAGGGGATCAACTTCCTCCATACAAACGGCGGAAAAATGTCTGACTATTGGGGCGTCGGCAAAGCAACCAAACCGATGCTCCCCATGATCGCGATTCCCACGACGGCTGGTACCGGTAGCGAGGCACAGTCGTTCGCCCTCATCACCGACTCCGACACGCATCAAAAGATGGCCTGCGGAGACAAGAAGGCAGCCTGCAAAGTAGCGATTCTCGATCCCGAACTAACCCGTACACAACCAAAGATGGTCGCCGCCATGACAGGGATCGACGCGATTTCGCACGCCGTCGAAACAGCCGGGACCAAGAATCGAAACGATATTTCGCTAGAGCTTGCCCGCCAGGCGTGGGTACGACTCGATCAATCTTACGCATCCGCGATCCAAGACCCTACTAACGACGACGCCCGCGCCGACATGCTGATCGGTGCTCATCTCGCCGGGGCAGCCATCGAACAGTCAATGCTCGGCGCAGCCCACGCCTGCGCCAACCCGCTCACGGCGCGATTCGGTTTACCCCACGGCGCAGCCATCGCAATCATGCTACCCCACGTCGTTCGATTCAACGCGAAGGGCGGGCAGAACCCATACGCCTCGATCGCCGAAGATGCGAACCGCCTAGCCGATCGAATCGTCGAGTTGCGGCAAACCGCTGGTCTCAAGGGTTATCTCGCAGAATATGGCGTCCCCGTATCTGCGCTAAGGGTGATTGCCGAGGAGGCGTCAAAACAGTGGACCGCAGGTTTCAATCCTGTAACGGTTTCGCCAGAGGACCTCGAAGGCATTTATCGAAGCGCCCTCCAACAAGCGTAACGAACGTTTCCGACGCTCCCGACACGTTGTTACATCCCCTTTTGCCCGGAAATCTGATAGACTACTATGCTTGTTGTAGCGAAATCGAGAACACCCATTCGGCGAGCGTCTTAATGGACTTGGAAGTACTTAACGACAACAGTGAATCCGAGGTTGGCAGTTATTTCGTCGCCAACTACCCGCCGTTTTCCGTCTGGTCAAAAAACGATGTCTCGGCCGCCATAGAAGCGATCGACTCGCCCGCGCCAACCGACGCCCAAGGCAAGAAAGCTCCACTTGGTCTGTACTTGCACATTCCGTTCTGTCGCAAGCGATGTCATTTTTGTTACTTCAGAGTCTACACCGGCAAGAACTCCAGCGAGATTGAAAACTACCTCGAAGCTCTAGCCACAGAGACCGCCCTCTACGCAGAACGCGAAGCACTCAAGGGACGCGAATTCGATTTCGTCTACTTCGGCGGCGGAACCCCGTCCTATCTAAGTGGCGACCAACTCAAACGACTGATCGAGAGAATCAGCAAACACTGGAAATGGGACCACGCCCGAGAGGTCACCTTCGAATGCGAACCGGGCACGTTAAAAAAGAGCAAGCTCGAAGCCATCAAGGCAATAGGCGTCACGCGACTTAGCGTCGGCGTTGAACATTTTGACGACGAAATCCTTGAAACCGGCGGCAGAGCCCACAAGTCCGCCGAGGTTTTTCGCGCCTACGATTGGGTCCGCGAAGTAGGCTTTCCCCAGGTCAATATTGATCTGATCGCTGGCATGATCGGCGAGACTCAGGCGAAGTGGGAAGACTCCGTCGCCAAGGCGATCAGTCTAGACCCAGACAGCATAACGATTTACCAAATGGAAGTCCCGCATAACACAACGATCGCGCGTGGGATCAAAGACGAAGGTCAGGAAAGTCCCATCGCGTCGTGGGATCAGCGCCGCGCGTGGGCTGATTACGCACTGTCCGAGTTCGAGTCTGCAGGATACGTCATCAATGGTGCATATACTGTTGTAAAACCAGAACGAAACGCCGGTTTCATCTATCGCGACGCCCTCTGGCAGGGTGCGGACATGATCGGCACGGGCGTTGCATCGTTTTCGCACCTGTCCGGCGTACATTATCAAAACGCCGACAAGTGGGAGGACTACGTAGACCCACTCGATCGCGGTGAGTTACCCCTAAACCGCGCCCTTCGTGTTTCCGACCGCGAGCGACTCACCCGCGAAGTCGTCTTGCAGCTAAAACTCGGCGAAATTCCGGTCGACTATTTTCAGAAAAAATTCAATCAGGATATTCTGCAGGTATTCGCCGAACCTCTCGCGTCGTTACAAAAGGATGGCTATGCGACGGTCGGCGGCGGCAAAGTTTCGCTCACGCGAACCGGACTGCTCCGCATCGATTCCCTTCTCCCCCGGTTTTTCGATCCCAAGTACACGGATATCCGTTACACCTAGTAGAACGAGTATGCACGAAACATTGAACGACAAAACCGCCGCACAACTCGAACTACGATCGCTTTGCGACGGTTTCTTCAATGATCTCGCATGGATCGATCTGTGTCAGGTCGTGGACGCGACGGAGGTCGATCCCGCCGCCCACGAGCTACTCGTCCACGCCAACCACATGACTGCCACCCTCTCGAATCATTACGGCGAGCCAGTTTCGCTCGACGTTCATGACCATAATGAGGACGCGGACGTCTATCGTCGAAAAATCGTGCTCACCATTGAAGGCGGTAAACGTGTCGTCGAGGTTGGCGTCGTGAAGTTGAACCTTGCGTTTGTAGATGACGATATTCGCCACGAAATCGTTCAGCGCAAGACCCCACTGGGCGAAATCCTAGATGCTCGCAATGTCCTCACTCGCGTTGAGCCAAAATGGTTCGTCAAAATGCCCCAGGACTCGCCCATTGCCAAAATGTTTAACCCTCCCCCGTCCAGGGATGTCTTCGGACGCATAGGGCTTATCTACTGCGACCACAAACCCGTCATGGAACTACTCGAGGTCGTCAGCCCCTGACGCCGACCACGATTTAGCGATTTGATAATGAATACGAGTTACGATTGCCTTGTCGTCGGTGGAGGCCCCGCAGGGGCAACGGTCGGCACCCTGCTAGCAGACCTAGGTCATCGAGTGCTAATCCTCGAGCGGGCACGTTTTCCCCGCCATCACATCGGCGAGTCGCTCATGCCTCAGACATACCCGACCTTCAAACGACTCGGGCTACTCGAAAAACTCAAAGCCTCCAATTTCCCCACAAAAGAAAGCGTCCAGTTCGTCTCAGCCTCAGGAAAAGACTCCCATCCTTATTACTTCACCGACCGCGACCCCGGCGAGTGGTCCAAGACCTGGCAAGTCCCCCGAGACAAGTTCGATCAAATCATGCTAGACAACGCCCGCAACCACGGCGCAGAAGTCCGCGAAGGCGTCGGCGTCAAGGAGGTCATCTTCGATGGCGAGCGCGCTGTTGGCGTAGTGGCCAACGCTGAGGGCGCGATGGAGGAGATCGGAGCAAAGGTCGTCGTAGACGCAACCGGGATGAACACGCTCCTATCTCGGCAACTCGGACTTAGAGTCGCCGACCCAGACCTCAAGAATGGCGCGATCTATGCTTATTACAAAGGAGCACACCGCGACCAAGGACGAAACGCAGGAGCAACGATTATCATCCACACCCCCGATCGAAAGGGGTGGTTCTGGTCGATTGGTTTACCCGATGACATGACCAGCATCGGCGTCGTCGCCCCCCCTTCGTACCTTTTCACCGGTCGTGGCGATGATCCGGTCGCAACACTCGACGAAGAAATTGCCAACTGCCCCGGCGTGAAGTGGCGCCTGGAAAATGCCGAACGAGTTTCCTCCGCCCACGTCACCAGCGACTTCTCCTACCGCGCCACCAAGATCGCGGGCGACGGGTGGGTGCTCGTGGGCGACGCCTTTGCGTTTCTCGACCCGGTCTATTCCTCCGGAGTGTTCCTTGCGCTTAAGTCGGGAGAAATGGCGGCCGACGCAATTCACGCTGCCTTGGGCGCCGGCGACACGAGTGCCGACGCGCTCGGCACCTTCGCTCCCGAACTGATGGCCGGCCTCCAGAACATCCGCCAGCTTATCTACGCCTTTTACGACGACGCCTTTAGCTTCGGGAAGTTCAACAAAGAATTCCCCCAATATCGCGACCACATCGTTCGCCTTCTCATTGGCGACGTGTTTAGCGACGGCGTCGGCGACGTATTTGACGAACTGCGCACTTGGGTCAAACTACCAGACCCGTTTCCCGTGGCCAAGAGTACAACAAAATGAAGAAGCTTGTTTACGCTATGATTGTCATGCTAGCACTCGTTCATCAGGACTTCTGGTGGTGGGATCGAATTGACCCGCTTGTCTTCGGATTCATCCCGCTAGGACTAGCGTATCAGGCCGGTGTCTCCATCGTCGCCGCCATCCTCTGGGCGATGGCTGTTAAGTATTGTTGGCCCGAAGGTCTCGAAGGCGACACCGCATCGAATCCTGCTAACGGAGGTGACGTATGACTCCAGGCATGATCACCGTTGTAATCGTCGCATGCTACCTGGGGCTGCTCTTGGCGCTCGGCGTTTTTAGCAGTCGCATGTTTCGCGGAACGTCCGCCGACTATTTCCTCGCGTCACGCGGGATTGGCTCGTTCCTCCTGTTGATGTCGCTCTTCGGAACCACAATGACTGCCTTTGCCCTTGTGGGTAGTACTGGCGAAGCGTTCAAGGGCGGAATCAGCGTGTACGGTCGGATGGCTTCATGGTCGGGGATCATTCACTCCGCGTGCTTCTTCCTAATCGGGATCAAGCTCTGGTCGCTCGGCGCCAAGCATGGCTACGTTACCCAAATCCAGTTTTTTCGAGACCGATTCGAGTCGGACAAAATTGGCATCGTCTTGTTTCCGATTCTCGTCGGACTCGTGATTCCGTACTTGCTCATTGGCGTGATCAGTTCGGGGACGGTGATCGAAAGTCTCACCGGCGGCGCTTTTCCAGAATTATTCCCCAGTGACAACCCAAGATTTAACGGAGCAGTCCCCTATCGGTTGGGTGCCGCGGTGATTTGCCTCGTCGTATTGATCTACGTTTTCTTTGGCGGCGTCCGAGGAACCGCGTGGGCCAACGCCTTTCAGACGATCGTATTCATGATCCTAGGTTGCGTCACGTTTTTCGTCATCGCCGACAAACTAGGTGGTCCGCAGGCGGCGACCCAGCTCGTTCGCGAGTATAACCCGTCAAGACTCCGATCGACCGCAACGGATGCCGACCAGAAAGTCTACACCAAGAGGCTTGCTGCCTGGGAAAGGGACAAGAAAGAAGCAATCATCAAACCCAAAGAGCCGGAGTCCATTTCGCGGCTCGCGTTCTTGACCTACATGTTCATCCCCCTCAGCGTCGGAATGTTTCCGCACTTATTTCAGCATTGGCTAACAGCCAAATCTGCCAAATCGTTTAGGCTACCGGTGATCGCACACCCGATCATGATCATGATCGTGTGGGTGCCCTGTGTTTTGATCGGAGTGTGGGCGACGTCCGCGATTATGGGCGGAAAGCCCGTGATCCCGCCGGATTTCCCGAATGCCAACGCAGTGCTCGCCGTCATGGTCAAAAAAATGACAAGCCCACTTCTCGGCGGCTTCCTGACCGCGGGCATCCTCGCCGCGATTATGTCCTCGCTCGATTCACAGTTCCTTTGCGTAGGAAGCATCTTCACCAACGACATCGTCGGGCACTATCTAACCAAAGACACTCTCTCCGACCGG
This sequence comes from Phycisphaerae bacterium, assembly GCA_029260025.1. Classification (GTDB taxonomy): domain Bacteria; phylum Planctomycetota; class Phycisphaerae; order UBA1845; family UBA1845; genus JAJRUK01. Next base: position 20,484 of record JAJDDZ010000389.1, read on the forward strand.
CAGCGCGTATTGGTCGGGCGATTATTCGTGATTGCGATTGTGCTCGTTACATACATCATCGCTATCGCTTGGCGAAAAGTCGGCGTCTTCCCCATGGCGGTATGGTGCTTCAGCGGATTCGCAAGCCTATTCCCGCTCGTATTTGCGTCCCTATATTGGAAACGCGTGACAAAAATGGGTGCCTACGCCTGCGTCATCACCGCAGCCATCGTTTGGTTCATACTCTTTCGCGAGTCAGGATGGGGCGCCAATCGCTCGTACCTCGTCGCAGGCATGATGCCCGTCGCGACGATCATCGGTTGCTCGACCGCAGCCCTCGTATTCACGTCGCTCGTAACCAAGCCGCCATCCGCCGCGACCATTGACAAGTTCTTCGGGAGTTAACCATTGCTTGCCGAGTTTTCCATCAAACGCATCGTCACCTTCGCCGAAACAGACCTGGCGGGTGTGATGCATTTTTCCAACTACTATCGCCACATGGAAGAAGTCGAACACGCTTTCTGGAGATCCGCCGGGAGTTGCGTTATTTTCCCGGATGGCGACGGTGAAATCAGTTGGCCTCGCGTCGCCACAGCCTGCGAGTATTTCGCACCCGCACGTTTCGAGGACGAGCTAGAACTGAAATTCAAAGTGGAAAACGTCGGCGACCGATCCATGACCTACGAGGTTGAGTTTCTTCGCGACTCAAAACGCATCGCACTCGGTCGAACCACAGCCGTCTGCTGTGCGACAGCCCCAGGGAAGTTCGAATCGATCTCGATCCCAAAAACTCTCAGAGCCATCCTCGAAGGAGGCAAGGAATAAAGAAGGTCGTAAGAAGCGATCCAAAGACGATTCTAAAACATTAGGTTTATGACCCAGTCACAACATAGGAGCGATTCATGACACGTTATCTAGTACTACTCAGCTTTACCGAAGGCGGCGTCTCAGCCGTAAAGAATTCCATCGAGCGAGCCGAAGCTTTCAAAGCTGCCGCCACGAAGGTCGGCGCAAGCATCGAATCGCAGTTTTGGACCCTAGGAACCTACGACGGAGCGTTCGTGGTGAACGCACCAGACGAAGCAACCGCAGCCGCCCTGGTCCTAGAGCTAGGTCACAACGCCAAGGTCAAAACGACCATGCTAAGAGCGTTCGACGCGTCTGAATTCCAGTCAGTCGTCGCCAAACTCGCATAGTCAGGGCGGTAAGAAATAGGATTCTCAATCGAGGTTGCTCGGCATGTTGCATGCATCCGTCAACCCATAGGGAGTAGGTAATGAAAATGACGTGGTTATACTTCGTAGCGTTAACCGTCCTTTGCTGGGGAGCGTATGTCCCAACGATCCACGCGGGGCAAATCTCGTTCGGGGACAAGTCCGCTCCGCTTCGTGCATTTGTCTTTGTAGGGCTCGCTTACTTCCTGCTCGCGGCCGCTGTTCTCGCCTTTCTCATGATCGCCAAGCATGAACCGCTTGAGTTTCCATTGCGCGGTGTCTCGATATCCACCTTCGCAGGTATTCTCGGTGCCGTGGGTGCCCTCGGGATTGTTTTCGCCATCAAATTCGGCGGAAGTCCATTGATCGTAGCTCCGGTCGTTTTCGCCGGTGCGCCGGTCGTCAATACTCTCGTTTCCATGATGCTAAAGAAACCCTCGAGTCCGCCGTCCGTCTGGTTCTATGTCGGTATCGCTATGGCCGCCGGCGGCGCGTCGATGGCTCTGCGATTCAAACCGAAGTAGGGGCGACTGTATCCGTGCGCGCAATCCGCAATGTAATCCCGAGTCAGTTTCGCACAGCATCCGCGCTCTTGCTTTGCCTTACCATCGCCGCACAAACACACGCCGTCGCTCCCGACGATTGGCCATCCTTTCGAGGAAACAAAGCACTAACTGGCGTCGCCACTTCGAAGCTACCCGACAAGCTCAACGTACTCTGGAAATTCGAGCTACAAGAACCCATCACATCAACAGCCGCCATCGTTGACGGAGTCGTGTACGTCGGTGCCGACGACGGCAAGCTCTACGCCCTCGATCTCGCTACGGGGAAAAAACGCTGGGAGTACGCTGTAGAAGAAGGCGAAATGATTCGATCTTCGCCAACGGTTCATCGCGGAATGGTCTTCACCGGAGATTCGCAGGGCGTCATGCACGCCGTCGATGCGTCAACCGGAAAAAAGAAATGGACGTTCCAAGCAGACGGCGAAATCATCTCCTCAGCGAATATCTACAAAGACCGCATCGTCTTCGGTGCATACGGCGGATCAGTCTATTGTCTCAAAACCTCGGACGGTTCGCTCGTCTGGAAGTTCGAAACCGGCGGTCGAGTCCACGGAACCCCCGGTCTCGCAGGTCGTTACGCACTTGTTGCAGGGTGCGACGAAGATTTACATGTCCTAGATATGGAATCAGGAAAAAGTGAACGAAAGGTGTCGTTGGGCTCTGTCTCGGGGGCATCGCCCGCCATCTCGGGCACCCTCGTTTTCGTGGGCACGTATGCCCGCAAGGTGCTCGCAATCGACTGGCAACGTGGTTCGATCGTTTGGACCTTCTCCGATCCCGATCGAGATTTCCCCATCATGTCCTCCGCGGCCATCACGAAAGACGCCGTTATCGTAGGCGGTCGCGACAAGCGTCTGCGCTCACTCAATCCCCAAAACGGCGGCCTGACCTGGACGTTTGTAACGAAAGGGCGGATCGACGGGTCTCCCGTGCTTGTTGAAAATCGTGTACTGTTCGGATCGGGCGACGGAAACCTGTATGCTTTGGATAGGAAAACGGGCCAAGAAATCTGGCGATTTGAATCGGGCGCACCGTTTAGTGCCTCGCCCGCCGTGGGGGCGAACAGGCTTGTCATCGGAAACGAAGACGGCGTACTATATTGTTTCGGTGAATAGTGCCGCAACGAGCAAAGTCACAACCGTGCGAATCAGATTCCCCGCGGTATCAAAAACGGACTCTTACTCATGACTCATGAAGGTTACAGTCTTAGGCACATCCACAAACTCGCTCGCGCGTTAACTGTCGCACTGCTGACAACATCCGCCGCAGCCCAATCGCCCCAGTTCGGCGGTCAAAATCGCGACTTCATTTCGAGAAGCGCCAGTGTAGATGCAACATGGCCTGACGGAAAACCAAAGCAACTGTGGAGTAGAGATCTCGGCGAAGGTTACTCAGGAATCGCCCTGCACAGAGGACGCCTGTTTACGATGTACAGAGCAGGCGACGACGAGTTCGTCATCGCGATGGACGCCGAAACAGGAAAAACGATCTGGGAGTTTAAGTATTCCTCGCCTGCTCCCGACGGCGTCGTTCACGATTTCGGTCACGGCCCCAATGCGACCCCTTTGGTACAACGATCAAAAGTCTTCACCCTCGGCGCCTATGGCCACGTCCATTGCCTCAACGAGTCCGACGGCAAGCTCCTCTGGTCTGAAAATGCCGCGCATCGATTGGGGGCCAAACCGGCAGTGTTCGCCTATTCCGCTAGCCCCATCATGTACAAAGACCGCATCCTGATTCCTTTAGGAAGCGAGGGCGGTGCTGTAGCTTCCGGTATTCTCTGTTATCATTATCGAACCGGAACACTTCTATGGGCCAAGCAAAACTGCGGACCCGTCTACGCTTCCCCAATTCTCGTCGAGTTAAACGGACAAGATCAACTCGTCGTGATTGAACCGACGTCAGTCGTCGGGATCAATCCCCTCAGTGGCGAAATTTACTGGGAGTATCCCTTCCAAAACGAACAGAAGACAAACTGCGCAATCCCGGTCTGGGATTCGAAGTCGCAAATCCTCTTTGTATCAGCTGCGTACGGCAAAGGAAGCGTGGGGCTGCGGCTCACACGCGGCGAAAAGGGCAAGACAAAAGTTGAAGAATTGTGGCAAAACAAGAAGATCCAAGTCCACCACGGATCAGCGGTCTTGGTCGAAGGTTATGTATACGCGTCAAGCGGAAGCTTTGGTCCGGCATTCATAACGGCGGTCGATTTGCAAACCGGCGAGATCGCCTTTCGAGAGCGCGGATTTGCGAAAGCAAATGTAATCTACGGAGACCGAAAGCTGATCATACTCGATCAAGAGGGCCAGCTCGCGATCGCGACTCCAAGCCCCAAGAGCTTCAAGCCAACAGCCCAAGCCCAAATTCTAGAAGAAATCGCGTGGACCGCTCCTACCTTATTTGGAAACCATCTATATCTCAGAGACAAGAAAAAGATAATGGCACTCGAAGTCGGATCGCCCCCAGCCCCAGAACCTCGCGCACGCAAGGCAACCGGTAGAGAAAGCGAATAAATGAAGTTTTTGCATTCGGATGAGCACCAAAGAAGACCGCAAAGTCAAGGAGAAAGCGTCGTGATCAAGAGAAAAAGTCAATTTTCCACTCTAACAGCGTGTGCCATCGCGACCGCAGTCGCCACCATGACCGGTTCGCCCGCCAGCGCCCAGTGGACGCAG
>JAJDDZ010000390.1 GCA_029260025.1 Phycisphaerae bacterium
CTTTTCAAGCTCTAGAGACTCCGCGACGGCTCGGGCGATGATGAGGTGCCCGATGTGGATGGGGTCGAAACTTCCGCCGTATAGACCTATTAGTTTTGGCATGGTCCTAGTCTATCCGGAATCCGGGAACGTCCAAAAGCCGAAGCGTCGAAGTCTCGGAATTGGATGTTTTTCGGGGTGGGTGGGTTGCTCTCGAATGGGCGGATGGGCCGCTCAACGGACCCTACGAACTTGCCTGGGTGTGTTTCAATATTGGGGTTGGAATAGGCCGATATTGGGGTCGTGGGGCGTTTGTTGGTTTTTGAGAGGTGGCTTCATTGTCTGATCCTTTGGTTAGTTTCGTGATGGCGACGCACAACCGGTGTGCCGTTGTTGAGGAGACGCTTTCTTCGCTCTTGGGCTGTGGGCTTTCTCGCTCGGAGTTCGAGATTATTGCGGTTGATAATGCTTCGACCGATGGGACGCGGGCGGTTCTTGAGGGGGGGGTTGATCACCTTATTGCGCTGCCTCGGAACTTGGGAAGCTGCGCAAAGGCGTATGGGGTGGCGAAGGCGCGGGGGGAGTATGTTGTTTTTCTTGATGATGATTCTTGTCCTCGGGCTGGGACAATCCGGCGGATGATTGAGCGGTTCGAAGAGGATGAGGAGCTTGCGTGTGCGGGGTTTACGGTGCATCTGCCAGATGGGGGACAAGAAAGTAGTGCGCTGCCTGGGGTTTTTGTTGGGTGCGGGGTTGGGTTTCGTGCTTCGTCGCTTCGTGAGGTTGGGGGACTTGATTCTAGCTTCTTTATGCAGGCTGAGGAGTATGATCTTTGCTTTCGACTTGCTGAGGGCGGGTGGAAAGTTGAAGTGTTTGATGATCTGCATGTAGATCATCGCAAGACGTCTGCTGCGCGTCGTCCTGCCAGGACTTCTTACTTTGATATTCGGAATAACTTGCGGGTGCTGGCGCGTTATGCGCCTAGTAAGCATTATGCTGCGCTTCGTGCCGATTGTATCGAGCGATATGGGTGGCTCGCAGAATCGATGGGTCATGAGGAGTCGTTTGCGCGCGGATCGCGTGCGGGAAAGCGGTGGGGGTGGATTGAGCGGATTACTTTTCGCGGGAAGCGGTTGAGTGACCAGGCGTTCGAGCGTTTCTACGCTTGGGGTGAGATCGAGCGGCGGATGGGGGAGCTTGCTGAGCGCGGCGTGAGGCGGATTGTGCTGGCCGATCTTGGGAAAAATGCCTTCGGGTTCTGGCGAGGGGCGGAGCGGGCTGGGATTGTGATCGCGGCGATTGGGGATGATCGGTTGGCTGCGTCGGGTCGGATGTATCGGGGAGTGCCGATCTTGCCGCTTGGGGAAGCTCTTTGTGGCGAGTTCGATGGGGTGGTGGTTTCAAATTCGTCGCGGGTTCATGCCGGATCGGCTGCTGAACGCGTCCGTCAGATGACTGAAAAGCCGGTTTTCAGCTGGTTTGGCAGTGTCGGCGGGGAAGATGAGTTTGGATTGAACTTCGGGAGCCCCCTTGTCACCGCCGATAATACGGGCGGACAGCCTCTGGAAGTGACTCGGGCGTAGCTCGGGTGCGGGGGATTAAGTGAAGGGAATTTGCACGTGTCTAAAGTCGCTTTGATAACGGGAATTACTGGTCAGGATGGGTCTTATCTTGCTGAGCTTTTGCTTAGTAAGGGGTACTCTGTTCACGGGATCATGCGGCGGGTGAGCGTTTTCACGACGGAGCGGGTTGAGCATCTTTATCAGGATGTTCATGAGGCTGACGTTCGTTTTCATTTGCATCACGGCGATCTTTTGGACGCGATTAGTCTGCGTCGGATTATCAGCGAAGTGAAGCCGGACGAAGTTTATAACCTCGGGGCGCAGTCGCACGTTCGCACGAGTTTTGATCAACCGGTTTATACCGCTCAGGTTGTGGCGATTGGAACGCTTCACTTGCTTGAGGCGATTCGGGATTACCGTGATACGACTGGGCATGACGTTCGGTTCTATCAAGCGTCCAGCAGCGAGATGTACGGCAAGGTGCAGGAGATTCCTCAGAATGAGGAGACGCCTTTTTATCCGCGAAGTCCCTACGCTTGTGCGAAGGTTCAAGCGCACTGGCAGACGGTGAACTATCGCGAAGCGTATGATCTTTTTGCGTGTAACGGGATCTTATTCAATCATGAATCGCCGCGTCGTGGTGAGACTTTTGTAACGAAAAAGATCACGAAGGCGGCGGCGCGGATTAAGCTTGGTCTGCAGGATACTTTGTTTCTTGGGAACTTGGATGCTAAGCGCGACTGGGGTTATGCGGGTGATTATGTTGAAGCGATGTGGTTGATGCTTCAGCAGGATCGTCCGGATGATTTTGTGGTCGCGACGGGGAGTACTCATAGCGTCCGTGAGTTCTTGGATGAAGCCTTTGGGTATCTTGAGCTTGACTGGAACAAGCACGTTCAGTTTGATCCGCGATACTTGCGACCGACCGAGGTTGATGTGCTTCTTGGTGATGCGAGTAAGGCGCGGGCGATTCTGGAGTGGGAGCCCAAGGTTACGATGCATGAGCTTTGCCGGATGATGATCGATGCGGATATGGCGGAGTCTCGCAAGGAACGGACGCTTGTTGACGCCGGTCAGTTGATTTTGAAGACGGCTGAGGCGAAGGGCGTTGAGATGCCTAAGGCGAAGGCGGGGTCCGGTTCGTTTGAGCGGGTGTAGGTGGATTGGATTTTTCTTCGATCCTAGCGAGTAGGGTGGACCATTCTTCACCGAAATGGTCTGCGTTAATCGATCTTAATTCTACGAGAAGTCTTGCGGATCGTTCCTGGTCCGCGGATAGATCATTTCCGTTTGCGTAGTCTCGTATTGCGGTCAGGATGGTGCTTCTGACGGCGGGGTCGGCTGATCCTTCTGCGACGCGCACAATCACTTCTGACAAGTTTTGCAGGGCCTTGCTTTGGAGGATGGCGTTTATCCATCGGACGCCGTCGTCGCTTGCTCTTGGGTCTTGTCTTCCGAATCTCATCGCGTAAAGCTCGCGGAGGTGGGGGATTGCTTCTTGGTATTTTCCTTGTTCTGTCGCCAAGATTGCGAGTCTCTCGCGGAGTGTTTCCAAGTTGTCGTTGTATTCGCCCGCTGTTGCTAGGACGTTGGCTAATTCTTCTGTGTATTTAGTTTCCAGGTCGGGTAATCCTCGGAGTCTTTGGGCGGCGGCGATTCGTTCTTTCATTGGGCGCCGCGAGAGGTATTGCCGGAATGCCGTCCAAGCGGCCTGTCGGACGGAGTCACTTGGTTCTGAGGCTGGGTTTAGATGGTTGAGGAGACTCTCGAGGTCCTCAGGTACATGCCCCAGCGAACCTAAGGCGTTGATCGCAACTACGCGGATGCGTACGTCGGGGTGTGCCCCCAGTGAACGTATTCGGGTCAAGCTTGCGTCGTTGCCTATGACGTTTAGTCCTCGCAGGGCTGGTTCTAAGATCCTTGGATCGTCTGATTCGAGTGCGGCGAGGAAGTCCTTGGCGAAGGATTTATCTGCGACGCCTGCCATGGCGGTGAGAAGGGCTGCTCTTAATGGGGTCGTTTCGACTGGTGTCTTGGTGTACCTGGTCTTGAGAGTTTGGATGGCCGAGGTCATGTCAGTATCAGGTGGTTGGGTCGCGGCGATTTTTCCAAGTGCTTGGGCAGCGGCCGTGAGGGACTGCGCGTCTTTGTTGTCGTCTTGAATTTCTTGCAGGAGTGCCGGGATCGCTTTTGGGCTTGCTAGCATGCCTATTGCGTGAAGGATCGCGTTGCGGAGGAGCGGTTGTTTTTCTTGACTGAGGCGGGCGAGGACCGCGACGGCGACAGTTTCATCTTGCAGGTTTTCTGCGATGGTGAGAACGTCCTTGCGAATGGCTGGCGATGGGTGGTCGAGAAGTCGCAAGAGTGCTGTGAGTACGTTGCCAGTTGGTCGTATTCCGTCGTCTGTGATCTGAGATCTGACGAGTGCTACGGCGCCTTGTTTTACTTCAGTTAGTGCGTCGTTCATCCACTCGGTGAGTTTGTTTTCTCTTTGTTCTGCGGTTAGGGGGCGAAGGACTTCTCGCTGGAAATCTCGGATACGGGCTGCCAGGGCGGACTGCTGGTTTGCGAGGTCTTGTTCTACGGCGGTGAGGCTAGTGGCTGCTTGCCTGGCGCGTTCACGGTAGTGTTTGAGCTGTTCAGCTAGCCATTCTTCTCTGCTGAGGTCGGATTTTGCTGTCCACCATTCTTGCCATTGATCGACGTTCGCTCCGAATCCGCTGGGTGCGATCGGGGAGAGTACGGCGAATACGCGTTTCGTAATTGCTGGGACGCTTTGATCCAGAAGAGCGATTAGCTGTTTGACGACATCGCGGCGATGGGTGTTTGGGGCGAGAGCGTCGATGGCTGCGATTCTTGCTACCATTGGTGCATCCGCGTTGGAGGCTAGTTGTCCTAGTTTGTCTGCGACCCGGTCGCTGGGAAACTCTGCGAGTGCCGATCCTGCTGAGGCTCTTAGTTCTTTTGAGGCTGCGGAGAGCATGGATAGCAAGGGTTCGACGAAGCTTGGGTTTAGGCGGGTGCGATTTGTTGGGCCCATGGTCGCGAGTCCGTCGCAGATGGCGGATTGAACCTCGGGGCGTTGTTCCAGGTTTAACAACTCGACGAAGAGTGCGTCCGCCTGAGGGGTTGGGTAGCTAAAGAGCATTTCAACCCATCGGCCTCTATCTGCTGGTCTCGCGGAATCGTCGAGGATTCCGTCGCGGCAGGTTTGGAGTTGCTGGAGGTGTTCTGGGGTTGCTTCAGGGGTAGCCTGGGCGCGGATTTGGGGGGCGGTGACGTGTGCGATGAGCACGAAAGCGAGGCTAAGCGAAACGGCGACCCTTGGCACTGACTTTTCTCCACATACTTTTTGGAGGATGGGTTGAACGGTTGATGCGTCATTGGAACACACCGGAAACTGGAGATGGGCGACCGATGTGCCGGTGACGCTACGGTTCTTATGTACTCTATAGTTATCGGTTTGGCAACCTCGACCCTCTACTCTTCGTGGTTGAAGAACGCTTCTTTGATGATCGCGGTGAAATTGATGTCTCCGGCGTGTTCAATCAACCATGAAGTAGCGATTCGCTCTTGAAGTGACCGAACCATCAGACCGTATACCGGGTAGATTGGAATCGGAATCTGATTCGCGGAGTCTTTCGCAATGTAATCCTCGATCTCGTTCCAACTTAGCCGTGGCTGTGGTGTGTCGGGCGAGAGAAATTGCGACGCGCATACCACAGCGAGTCCCTCTAAAAACCACCTCGGTCCCATCGCGTCTTCAGACCCAAACCGATCTCGCGCGATTTTGGCGTGGATTGCGTGAGCTGTCTCGTGGATGAGGAGCTTTTCGTATTCCGAACGAGTCCATATGTGGTTTTTGTAGAGGTTTTCAAAGATCTCTTGGTAAAGAGATGGAGTGACCGCCATCAACGTCTTTCCATCGACAACTCCGGCGAAATTCAGGGGAACGTTTTGGAGTTTGATGCCAAAGTGTCGGGCGAGATAGGCTCGTCCGGATTGGTGGTTATCGAAGATATGGGCATCCTCAATAAGGACTTCATCGGCGGATAGGTCTAGACCTGATCTTTCAAACCAAGCGGTTGCCTTTTGGGTGGCTGTGCTGATGTTCGTTTCAAACTCCGACCGGCGGTGTTGAATTGACTCTGGCAAATGCAAGCGGACTGAGCTTCTTTGGAGTGTTCTATTTCGGTTGACTTTTTCGGAGTGGGTCTGAACGCAGGCAGGAGGTAAGCAGATCGCGCATACCAAGCAATGCGCTTGTAGTTTCTTGACCAAGGGCGACATCACTCCTTGATGGGTACTGTGTTAGATCCTTATCTCGAGGTTATTGGCGCGGAGCGATTCAGTCAATTGCGAGGGGTTGCTCCGGCAAATGAGAGTCTGTCCGTGAGTACGCTTACTTGGCTTACTTCGTCCTAGAAGCATCCGAAGAAGCAGTCGTCGTAGTCGTCGAAAATGATGATTTCGTCGTCGTAGTAATCGTCGTAGTAGTAGTCGTCATAGTCGTCGAAGAAGTAGCTCGCATCATCGTCTCGGTAGAAATCGAAGATGCCCCTTGCTGGGTCGCAGTTTACGTTTGTGATAAGGGGGATCGCTCCGCATGCGAGAAGTGATAGGCGTAGTTTCCAATTCTTAGCTTTCATATCAGACTCCCCACGGTTGATCGCAAATCTCTGGGCTGTGTTGCTGCTGCGAGACTATTCTACCTTGCTTCGCGGGTTGAGACACGGCCGGGGTCCGAGGGTTAGTGGGGGTAATAAAAAAGCTGTGCAGGTGCGTCGGGCGCTGGTTTTGAGGGTTAGATGTTCACCGGCTGGTTGCCAGTGCAACACAAGAGAGTGCCAAGCAAGCCCGTGCGACGTCTGTTATTACTTGGCGGAGGCCCAGTTTGGTCCCCAGGCGAGATCGACGACGAGGGGGACGTCGAGGTCGAAGGCGTGTTCCATTTTGTCGCGGATCATGGCGGACTCTTGGTCTACGTCTTTCTCCGGGAGTTCAAAGACGAGTTCGTCGTGGACCTGCACGAGAAGCTTGGACGTATGGTGGCCGCTTTGTAGCTCTGCGTGGATGTCGATCATGGCGCGTTTGATGAGGTCCGCGGCGGAGCCTTGCACGATGGTGTTTACTGCGACGCGTTCTCCGAACGAGGTTTGTTGCTTGTTGCGCGATCTTAGTTCGGGGATGGGTCTTTTTCTACCTAGGATAGTCTGGGCGAATCCCGTGCGTTTGGCGTCGTCTACGCATTGGTCTATGAAGAGGCGGATGCCGGGGTAGCGCATGAAGTACATGTCGATGAAGGACTTCGCCTCGCCCACGGGGATTCCGATCGAGCGGGAAAGGCCAAAGGCGGATTGCCCGTAGATGATTCCGAAGTTGATTGCCTTGGCGGCGCCACGCTGCTCGCTGGTGACTTCTTCTAGCTCTATGCCGTTGACCTGGGCGGCGACTGCTCTGTGGATGTCTTTTCCCGAGCTGAAGGCGTCGAGTAGTGCGGGGTCTTTGCAGAAATGGGCCAGTAGGCGAAGCTCGATTTGGGAATAGTCTGCCGCAAGTAAGACGTTGCCTCTTGTCCCGGCGATGAATGCTGCTCGGATTTGTTTTCCGGTCTCGGTGCGGATGGGGATGTTTTGCAGGTTTGGGTCGCTGGAGGAGAGTCTGCCTGTGACTGCGCCGGTCTGGTTGAAACTTGCGTGGAGTCGATTCGTTCGCTTTGCGACCATCGTCGGTAGTGTGTCGATGTATGTGTTTTTTAGTTTAGACAGTTCTCTGTATTCGAGGACGAGCTTTGGGACTGGGTTGTCGCCTTGGGTGGTTAGCGATTCGAGGGTGTCGGCGTCTGTACTTCTTCCGGTCTTGGTTTTTCTAACTGGCGTGAAGTCGAGTTCGTCGAAGAGGACTTCGCCTAGCTGTTTTGGGGAGTCAATGTTGAAGGGTCTTCCGGCGCTCTTGTGGACTTCCGTCGTGAGTTCCTCGATTCGCTCGCCCATTTCTTGACCAAGGTTCCAGAGGAGTGACGAATCCAGGGCGATTCCGTTGTGCTCCATTTCAGCGAGGACGTTTACGAGCGGTAGTTCGATGTCGTTGAATAGGGGTTCGACATCAGAGCCAGCCATCTGCGGGGCGAGAAGTTCGTAGAGTCGCCAAGTGAAGTCGGCGTCCTCGGCGGCGTATTCGCAGACCTGCTTCGTGTCGAGGTTGTCCATGGTCGTTTGGTTTTTCCCTTTTCCGATGAGTTCGGTGATGGGAATCATTTCGTGGCCTAGCAAGTTCTTCGATAGCGCATCGAGT
>JAJDDZ010000040.1 GCA_029260025.1 Phycisphaerae bacterium
CTTTGGAATAAACCTCATAACAATCTCTCCAGACTATTCGGGACGATCCCGCATCTTCTGTGCAATCTCCAAACACTCGACCTGACGGGTCGACAGTTTACTCAGTCCCTCCGACCCACTCGTCTCGCTTTCGCTGCCCTCTGTCACACTCTCTTCAATCGTCAAAGTCCGCGTGTTAATCCGATGTTGACTCGCCCGCAGCAGTTTAAGCTCAGCCGACTTAGGCAAGAGCGGCGGCTCGCCATCTTGCTTCTGCTGCTTCTGACCGTCTTGCTGTTGCTGCTCGTTCTCCTGCTGCATCTTCTGCACAGCATCGAGCAACTGCTCAAGCGTATTAATAATCTCATCCTCGATCGCCTGCGTAACCGCACCTACCTTGCTCACACCCAATCGCTCAGAAACCGTAAACATGTCCTCCGACAGCTGACCAACAATCCGAGGAAACGCAATCGTCGTCCCATCCTCATCAAGTATGTGCAAACACTTCGCCGCATCATCCGATAGCACCCGCTGCCTCTCAGAAAGATCCGCCAACTGCAGTCTCTCAGCCCGAGCAAAATTCTCACGCCCCACATTCGCCAAGATCAACGTCTCTTCGTTAATTGGCTTTTGCTTAACAAGCATCTCACGAAAACGCGATTCAAGATCACGAAGCGTCTCTTCCTTTTCCTCGTTGCGAAGCTGCTCCAACAGTTCGTCCAGTTCCTTCTGCGCCTGCTCAAGCTCTTCAATCGCCTTGTCTTCCTTGGGAAGCGCCTCGTCGGGCTTCTGCTCATCCAACGCCTTCTCAGCCTTCTTCATCTCCGACTCAGCACGCTCGACGTTCTCCTGCCCCGGAGTCTTCTCACCAGATTCTTCCTTTTCCTGCGACTCCCCGCCATCTTTTCCCTCTTCACCCTCGCTCTTCTCGCCGCCCTTGGGCTCCCCGCCGCCAGACTTCGGCGACTCCTTCATTTTCTCAGAAAGGCTCTGCGCTTTTTCCGCAACGGCCTTTTGCTCGCCCGCCTGCTCCTCCGTCTTACTCTCTTCCTCAAGAGACTCCTTGGCAGCTTCGAGTTTCTCCTTCGCGTCCTCGAGCGCCTTTTCGGCATCCTCTTGCTTCGGTTTCGCCTCGCCCGCCTTCCCAGCCTTCATGTCTTCACTGGCTTTTGACATCGACTCGGAACCGGACTTCGTATCCTCAGATGCTTCGCCAGTCTTCTCCCGAGCTTCGTTCAGCGCCTTAGATTCCGCCTCCGACTCGTCCTCACGAGGTTCACTTAATTTCTCAAGTTGCGCTGCAAGCTTCTTGGCCTCAGCAGCAAGTTTCTCTTGCTGACGCTTGGATTGAAGCGATGGTTCCGCCCCACTCTCCACCCGGTCGCGAAGTTCGCGCTGCTCCCCTTGCATCTTTTCAAGTTGCTCGATCGCCTGTTCAATCGCCCGGTTCATCTCGCCCGCAGCCTTCGCCGCAGCCGCCTTATCACGAAGCTCCTTCTCTTCCTCCAACAGCTCGCTCACCTGCCTGCGATATTCTTCCAAACGCTCGATCTCTTTGCGACGCTCCTCGTTATCGCTATCGCGCTCGAGCAAGATTCCCAGCAACCGATCAGCATCGCTCATCCATTTACCCTGCGCCTCAGCCGCATCGTACAGTTGAGACTGATCCGCCAGCGCAGCGATGATCTCTTCGAGCTTATCCGACAATCCTAGATCACCAGCACGCGAGATCGCACGAGAAAGACGAGCCGCATTCTCAGGTTCACGCTCAGCAAGCTCTTCCGCAAGCCGAAACAACCGATCCTGAAACCGCTGAAACCGATCGCGGATCATCTGTTCTTTGGCAGCAAGAGGAGCAAGTTTTTGCTCATCAACATCCCCCGCGCCCTTCGACTCCCCCTCACCCACCACGCGCGCCTCGGTTTGGGTTGGGGTCGGGACCTGCGCGCAAAGTGGGCTCACCCGCCATGCGCCCCCGAGCACCACAGCAAGCGTCAGCACTCTAAATGTAAAACCAATCGCCCGCATATACGAATCATTCCCAACGGTCACCTACTGTTTATCGTCGAACAAGTCCCCAGCATTTCGCTCCGCATCCTTCTCCGTTTCGTCCCGCAATTCCCCCTGCAACCGAAGAATATCCCGAAGCATCGTCACCGCCTCCTGATACCCCTCCCATTCTATCATATTCGCCAAAATCGCCCGCATTTGTGACAATAGCGCAACCTGCTGAGGATCAACCAAACCCCCCGCCTCGACCGACCCATCCCGCGACCATTGTCGAAGCGTGTCAGCCGCAAGCGGAAAATCGCGCCGCAGCAACGTAGCAAGCGGCAAAGCGATCTCCTCACCCATCCGTTCTTCCACATTGTCATCAGCAAGTTGATTAACTCGAAGCTCCGACAAAATCTGATCAACTTGCTGACGAACAACGTTCACAGATCCCGCGAGATTCCGCTGCCGACGCTCCAACCCCGCTGCCGCCGTCGAGAATTCCTTTGACCCCGCCGCAGGCCCATTAGGACCGATCAGCGAAAGCGCCCGCCCCCGAAGTTGCTCCTGAGCATCAACCAATCGCTCGAAGTCCATCCGAACCTCCTGTTCACGTCGAGCAAGCTCCGCCTGCAATTCCTCCGGTGTGACCACTCGAAAAATTATCTTCTGCGAATCAGAAGAATTAGGACCCCGCACATCATCAAAATCTTGACCCGTAGCAAAAAGCGTCAACCGCTCGCCAGCCGTCGCGCCCTCATCTGCAACAGCCCACAACAGACTCGTCGAGAAACTCGCCGTCCCAGATGCGAACCCCTCAAGAGGAATGAGTCCCTGTCGCGTAGTATCCTTCGTGAAATCGAAGACCAACTCCGCATTCGCTAGCCCATAAGTATCAGCAAATTCAAGCTCCATCGGCAAGATCGCCAAAGGCGTAATCATTTCTCCCGCAGCCGTCAGCTTCAATCGAACACGGGGCGGCTCATCCTTAACCACCCGAAGCGCAAACCGAACAGGCTGACGATTCGTCAAACCAACCTCATCCACGAGCGCAAAATGATAGGTAAGCGTCTTCTCCGGTGAAACCGAAACGGCGAAACTACGACCCTCGCACGTCGCCTCCGAAACCACGTCCGTCCCCGCCATCAGAGTCGCCTCTGTCACAGGCTTATTAGCTTCCACAGAAAACGTCACCCGACTCCCCGGAAGCATCTCCCCCGAACGCTGCTCATCGCCCAACGTAAACGGCGAAAGTCCACAGTAACTCGGCGGCACAACCTGAATCGTCGCCGACCGAACCCGCGGACGCTCCAAGAGTTGAGCATCATATTCCAGCGTCGTATCATCACCGCCACGCAGGTAAAACCTGAAATCTTCCTGCGCATTCTTCAGAGTATACCGATACCGAAAGGCCCCCGCGCTCCCAACCGTCACCATTGACTCACTCCCGCGATCCCCAGACGCCGTCGTATAGAAGAACTGGACTTCTCGTGGCTGAACCCCCTGGGCGTAGGCCTGGATCACCAGATCATCACCTCGAGCACCGATCAACGCCCCATCCGTAAGCTCAACGACCAGCGTAGTACGCCGAGGCCAAGCAACGTCGTTCAATAGCACATTTCGTGAAAACCAAAGACCCGTCATCTCCGGCGCACCAAGCGTCACCAAGACGCAAAGGCCCGTCATAGCGATAAGCGAAAAACTAGACCAACGCGCTCTGGAAGGATTCAATACCGACGAAAAATCAAGACCTCTCGTCGCAACCACCGCCCGTGAAACAGTCGCCCCAACAAACGCCGGCGAATTACTCGCAGCCTCACCCTGCTCCCCGCGCGAAAAACGTACCGCCGAGATCAACAAAGACGCCAGATGCGGAAACCGCCGCTCAACAAGGTTCGCAACGTCCGGCAAACCCACCGGTACGCGCAACGGTTGAACGATCCGCCGCCAGAACATCACCAACGCCAACCCCAGGATCCCCCCAAGAAGCGCCGCCCGCATGCTCCAACGCATCCCGTGCGCCCCGTAGTCAAACAAAAACTGAAGAACACCCCCCAACAGCAAGACCCCGCAAATCTGTGCAACTCCTTCAACGAACACATAAGTCCGCAGTCGCGATATGACAGAACCCAACCGATCACGAACTCCGCCATCAAGCGGCACCGCATCTCGACGATCGCCAGTATGTTTCCCTTGCGTAATCATCGTTCTAAAGAAGTCGATTCCATTTCCGAAGCGCCCATTCCAAAGACATCAATCCCACCAAGACCGCAAGCACAATTCCATTATCCCAAAGCGCCTTTGGCCTCGATCGAACCGGAATCTCTTCATGAAGATCTGGTATCTCTCCGGGAATCCCAAACGCCTCATCAATCTCCCAATAACGACCCCCCTCAGACTGCTCCGCCAGCGCAACAAGCCCCGCTCGGTTCATCCGAGGATTCAAAATCTCAAGATTCGCACGAGAGACAATCACATCGCGCTCAGTGACCACTTGCTCTTCCGTAGAGGTCGCAGGCAACCGAACGCTAAAACGATAGTTACCCACCCGATCCGGAACAAACCGCCCGGCGTACCAACCCGGTCGATCCGCCTGCCCTGTCAGAGTAAATTCTTTGCGCTCCCCATCAATCTCAACACGGGCTTCAATCCGGTCACGCCCCAGCGGTTGAAACCGAGTATCCAAGAGTCGCGCACTAACATTCACCGCCTCACCCAGCGATGGCCTTTCGTTTTCCACAAGGAGCGTCGCTCGCTTACTTCCACCAAGAAGCCGCCCCTCAGACAAGTAACGAACAAGTTGAATCCAAAAGCGGTTATAAGACTCCTCACCATGACGCCGCCACCGCCACATAGAGTCAAAACCCAAGAATCCAGTCCGACCCGCCCCAACATACTGAACGGCGGCAAGAACATGCCCGCCAAAGCTATTACGCATCCGCGCGTTCCCGTGTCGCATTAAGACATTCGCAACCGCCTTTTCGCGGAGCACAGGAAAATGCCAATAAACCTCACCCATCCCAGACCAGGCGAGCTTCGTCGCCACCGCATCATCCGCAAGTCGCATCACCGAGTGAGCGTAACTCGCCTCTGGAATCTCAATCCGTGAAGGCGTCGTCTGATAGTGACCAACCTGATTCAAAACAAGGTCAGCCTCAGGATCAAGCGTAACCGGAAGAAGATCGTGAATCGCCCGATACTTCCGATCACGCATGAACTCAGGGGTCCGCGGACGAGCAGCCGCATACAACAAACCACCGCCGTACTCAGTCACCAACGTATCAACAAGCTGACACCAACTCTCGTCAATCTCCTCACCGCCCGGAGCAAGCAAGATCAAAACGTCGTACTCAAAGAGTTCCTCAGCTTCAATAGGGAGATGATCTATAACCGTATTACCATCGCGAACAGCACTAAGATCCGCAGACTCCAACCAACAGCTAACATCAAAAGTCTCATCCCGCTGCAAGAGTCGCGTCAAGTATCGATAGCCCCAACTAGGACCGCCAGCCACAATCAAAACCCGCGTCTTAGCATCGATGACTTGCACCGCAACCTGCCGGTCGTTGTCCTCAGTAACCGATTCACCCTCTACCGGCGCTACCCGAGCAGTATAAACGTATCGCCCTTCATGATCCTTGCTTCGCTCAAACGCCACAGGTTCGATCTGTCCGCCAACCCCAACCCGAAAGGTCTTCTCATTAACCGCACGGTCGATCCCCCCATCGCTCGCGTTCCGTTCAAACAACCGAACCGTCAACAATTCACCATCCAAACCGTCCGCAGCCACGCTCACCGTCACCGCAAAAGGATCATCCTGAACAACACTCTCAGGCGCAACCACATCAGCCACACGAACATTGCGCGGCGGCGACGAATCACCAAGACCTACGGTATGAATGGGCACGTTCCGCTCCCGAGCAAAACGTGCAACCTCCTCGACCGATGCACCCTGGTTGAATGCACCATCCGATAGAATCACAACCCCGGCAATCGGCGCATTCCCCAGAGATTCAACCGAACGACGCAGCGCTCGCTCAACATTCGTAACCGCATCAGAACTATCAAAATCCAGACGTACGCTCGAAACATCACCAAGAGCCCCACGCGCCGGCGACAAATCCGAACTCGCAGCAGATTCCGGCGCGACACCCCCTTCTCCCGTCGCCCGAATGGACGCCGCAAGGTCAAGGTCATCACCAAAACCAAAAACCTTCACCCGATTATTATCAGAAAGCCCCCGCAAAAACTTCCGATCATCCGCCCCAAGAATCATCTCAGCGATGTCCATGCGACGAGGTGATTCATCGCCAGACCCACCCATGAACGTAGCCACTCGATCTTGGGCGGCGTCGTCACGATAATGGTCAGACAGATCCATACTCGAAGAGTTATCAACCAAAACGACCGTATACGAATCGATCCATCGCCGAAGGATCTTCACGCTCACCGGCTCAAAGAGAATCACACAACGCATCAACAGAATCAAACAGCGAACACCGCCCAAAAAAACCCGAACCCGACCCGACGCCCCAACCCGCCCCTCGTTGCGATACATGTACACAACAGTCCAAAGCAAAGCAGCAATAAGAGCAACCGCACCAATCGCCGCCCAGCCCTCAGGCAGATATCGAAACTCAGTGACAACCCGTTCCTCTTCGCGCACCTGCCCCGCAAGAACAGAAATCGTTTGAACCAGAAGCGACGAAATAAGCATCAACGACGTCGCCCCCAATACCACGCAAGACTCTGCTCTGCCATCAACGCAAGCACGCCACAGATCAACACAAACCGCCAAAGCTCAGTCCGACCATCCTCAGACTGCGCAGCCAGACCAGAAAGTCCCTCAATAATCTCAACCCGAAGTCCAGCAAGCGCCCCTCGAAGCTCAGCATCCCGAGCAATCGTCAGGTCGCTCTCCAGAGCATCAACATTCACAGCAACCAACCGAACATCTTCGCCTCCGTCGCGCCGCCGCATGACGAACTGATAAAATCCTGCCAGCCCAGTCTCCCCCCATCGAACAACAAGTCCCTCGCCGTCGCTCGGTGCAATGGCCGTGATCGGTGCTTCCGGCTCATTGGGGTAAGACGGAGTACGAACCGAAACGTCCGGCTCATACATCGACGCATCAAGTGGTAGTTCGATCAAACCACCAACCCGCTGCTCCCCGCCAAGTCGCCCTCGATGCGCAACGTAATTCGCAAGCTCCAACACAACAGGAACAAACGTAGGATGGTCAGCCCAGAGATTCCATTCCTTGTCAACGCTACTGGCGAGCAACACAACCCGTCCCGTCCCGAAAGACCGCTCCACGATCGCCGGACTCTCCTCAGAATCATCAAACCGCGCCACAACACGCGCCGGTCGCGCCGGATCGGTCGCAATCCCGTCCCCGTGTTCCTCTGCGTCATAAGGCATAGACTTGAAAAACACACGAAACGGAATCCGCCCAAGTCCCAGCGGATCATCCTCGCGCCCAACACCCCGAACAGCCGGATGAACACGATCCGTCACCACAAGATGCGCAGCATCACCCGGACGCCGAATTTCAATCAGCTCGACAGGCGAAAGACCTTTCCCATCGCGAAAAAGCGTCGAGTTATAAAGCTCCGGATCGACCTGATCACCAAGATAGATAATCAAACCGCCGCCCCCGCGCACAAAACGCTCCAGCGGAGCAACCATTGGCTCAACAACCCGATACACATTCGCAAGTATGACCAGATGAAACTCCGAAAGATTCACGTCCTCAAAACCAGCCTCATCAACAACAACCGACTCCATACCGCTAAAAACATCACCCTCAGGGCGAAGCGCAGTCGTAAGCAGCCCAACCTCATCGTTAAACTCATCAGCCGAAGGCTCGCCATTGACTATCAAAGCGCGAATCGCCCCAACAACAGGCGCAGCCAAGTAACGAGTGTTATCAACAGAGAGCTTGTCATCAGGAATACCAACCCGCAAACTCTCATCCCCTGTCCGGATAAACTCGGTCTCAATATCAACCGAAACTTGCTGACGCTGCGTCAAAGAAGGAATCGACTTCGCTGCCTGTGGCCTACCACCAACCGTCAGCTCAAGCGAGACCTCGCCACGCGGTTCTTCCGCATAATGCGCCACCGACGCATACAAGTGATCCGTAGTACCCGCCACAACCTGACCAGCGTCAAGTCGCAACTCAGTAACCGCGGTATTCGCGGCCCCTTCATCCCCGAGCTTGATGAGAAAAACTTGCAATCCCCGATCATCCGTCACCCATCGCTGCAGCGCAACCGCCGGAGACTCCGCACCCTCCCCAGCCCCGGTCATCGCCCAATCCCTTCTCTGAAAATCGCTAACAACATAAAGCGCAACATTCAGAACCTCGTCACCCGCATCAAGCGCTTTCGTCACCCCGTCGAGCACATCCGGAAGGCCCATCGAACTCTGCGAAACCTGCATCCCTTCGATGCGCTCAAGAATCTGTTTCGTCTGCGCATCATCCAAAGACGCCCCTGCAACTACTGGTTGATCGACCGAAGTCGCACGAAGAATCGTAACCGTATCATCAGGAGATTGTTCCCGAACAGAAGCGATGACCCGACCAGCAGCCTGCTTCGCCCGATCAAAAACAGTCCCCGAAGAAGCCTGATACCCCATGCTAAACGTATCATCGATCAGAATCACACGCTCAGTTCGGCGAGCACCCCCAAACGCCGAAGCGATATTAACTGGGCTAACAAAAGGCCGAGCCACAAGCATCCCTATCAAGAATACCGCTAAACATCGTAGCGCAAGCAAAATCCACTCTTCAAGACGAACCCGCCGCCGGTTTCGACGATCAGCAGTAAAAAGAAACTCCATCGCCGCCCAACGTACACGCTTAAATCGTCGCCGCGCCAACAAATGAATCAGAATCGGCGCACTCATCGCCGCAGCTCCCGCACCAACAAGTGCTGGAGTCACAAAAGCGCCCAAGATAAATCCGCTCGCTCCGATCGCAGTCGCTCCTTCAATCACAAAAAACTAGGCCGTGGCCCGCCGGCGATGCATCCGAGTCGCCAAGAACGTACTCAACGCAACATCCAACCCCTCACCAGTATTCAAGAGTGCGTAATCAATCTTGTTATCCAAACAAGCCCGCCGGATCCGACTAAGGTAGGCTTCCAGCGCTTCAAGATAATCCCGCCGAAGAGACTGCGGATCAGTCAATACCCGCTGGTCGACGTCTTCCATCCCCTCAAAAAGAGTCCGATCCGCAAACGGAAACTCAATCTCATCTTGATCGAGCACATGAAGAATTAAAACGTCATGCTTCCCATACGCAAACCGCTGTAACCCCCGAACAAGCTCATCAACATCAGCAAGCAAATCTGAAATAACCACAACCATCCCACGCCGAGGAATCTGACTCGCAATTTGCGGCAAAACACTCTTAACATCCGTCTTATTCCCAGGACCAGCAGCCTCAATCACGTTCACAAAATCAACCAAAGAGCTACGACTAGTCGACACTGGTAGTTGCTTAACGATGTCCGTATCAAACAACGTCAACCCAACCCCATCTTGCTGATAAACCAATAGATGCGCAAGAGAAGCAGCCACCGTCGACGCATAGTCCCATTTGTTCATCCGATCAGTATTCGGATGTTCCGGGTACGCCATCGACGCAGAACAATCGAGAAGAATATGCACGCGCATATTCGTCTCTTCTTCATATTCTTTGATGTAAAAACGGTCAGCCTTCGCGTAAGCTCGCCAGTCGATATGACGAATATCATCACCAGGCGCATAAGGACGATGGTTCGCAAACTCGACGCTAAAGCCCTTATAAGGACTCTTGTGCATCCCGCTCACAAAACCTTCGACCACATGACGCGCACGCAGCTCAAGTCGCGAAATCCGACTTAGAACATCAGGTTGAAAGTACTTTGCGGATGCGCTCATCGTCGTCCAAGTGAGTAGTATGTGGCCCAATTGCCTCTAGAAGGTCGTCGATCACACGATCCGACGTATACCCCTCAGCCTCAGCGGAAAAATTCGTCACAACCCGATGTCGAAGCACTGGATGCGCCATCGCACGAACGTCCTCCGCCGAAACATGATCCCGACCTGCGAGCGCAGCTCGCGCCTTCCCACCAAGAATCAAAGACTGAACAGCACGCGGACCAGCCCCCCAAGTAACCATCCGCTTAACAAACTCCGGACAGTCAGCCTCGCCCGGTCTCGTCGCCCGAACAAGATCAAGCGCATGTCGGATCACATCGGGCGCAGCAGGTATCTGCCGAACAAGTCGTTGAAACTTGAGAATATCATCACCAGACAGAATCGCTTCAAGATCCGCCCCAGTCTCTCCCGTCGTTCGATCCGCAACCGCATATTCCTCATCGTACGACGGATAAGCAATGTAAATCTTGAACAAGAACCGATCCTGTTGAGCTTCAGGAAGCGGATAAGTCCCCTCCTGCTCGATCGGATTCTGCGTCGCCAAAA
>JAJDDZ010000391.1 GCA_029260025.1 Phycisphaerae bacterium
CGTCCCGCCGAGCATCCTCCTTCGAGACTATGCCCGTGGTGTTATCGAATTTGCGATTCATATGGGGGCGACTTTAGACGCAGACATCCCTCGGATCCGCCCTCCCTACACGAGTCGGTGGCCGAAGCGTTTACCCACACAGAATGATGTCGAATCGCTAGGGGCCTTCAAGAAAGAGATGACCCCGGTCGAAGATGCGGAGCACGCGATTCGTCACTCACTATGGCCACACGCTGATTTTCGCAACTATGTTGTCGATGGCGTGTTGTCCCACTGGAGGAACATTCGCTTGGGTGAACCGCTACCGGAATTGCAGCTTGATGCTTACGATGCGTTCGTCTCGACACTCACACTGAGGCAGCGCGTGGCATTCGATAAGTACGAAGAGGCGGAGGCGACTTACGGCGCACGCGCAGAGCCTGCGGTCGAGATCGCACTTAACAAGTTCCGTCGCATGCTGAGCCCCGCCCGCGCCGAGCGATTCTCGCTGCTTTCGGTTTCTCGGTTCGCCAGTGCTAAGCTAGATCTTCCGCGTCTCAACGATGACGGCATTGTGCGATGGATGCTGAAGCGAGCAATCCGGATCGGGGGCTTGAATTCTCGGACGGCCGAGTTCGATCGACGTCAACGGCCCGACGGAAGAGATGCACGCAAGGTTGAGCGATTTGGAAAGAAATACCAGTGGTTGGCGTTCTATGAATGCCTGGCTCGAATTGCTGACAACTACGTTTTTTCTGGGGACTCTTGGGAAGAGGAAATCGTCGACTACCAGGGTCCGTGGCAGATCGGCTTCTTCCGAAACATCGATCCGTCCTGGATTACTCCGGAAGTCCCAGAACCTCGGAACCGAGCCCCGAGTTCATCGTGGTGGAGCCCAGGTCATACGGCAAACTGGAGGCGGGAGCTCGATCACAACGCATGGGTTCGCTCTACTGCCAAACTTCCTTCGCCTGAATCGGTCGTGATTATCTCAGGCCCGCCTGATGATTCCACCGAGTGGATGAACCTCAAAGGTAGCTGGGATTGGTACCAACGCCGGTTTCCTGAGACCGGGCTAATGAGGCAAACCTCTCGCCGCATGTCGGTTCGGTTTGATGCATTCTTTATACGCGACGTCGATATCGATCGCGCGCGTGACTGGATACTTGCTTATCAGGAGCGGGATGAGATGGGCCAACACAGACTCCAAATGCCGGAACCGAGGCGACCGAACGGCGTGTTCCTAGGCGAACGGTATTGGTCTCAGTCGTCCGCCTACTTCGACGATCCATACTATCACGGCGGCGACCTGGAGTTCATCGGCGCTGAGGATGATCAAATCGAAGTGCATACGGCTGCAGAAAGTTACTTTGAGGATTCTGGATTTGATTGTTCGTTTGACTTGTCGCTCCAAGCGACCTTGCCATCGAGATGGCTATGCGACCAACTCGGCATCACATGGAATGGTGTCCCGACGCAATTCGCAGATTCGTGTGACGAAGTCATCGCGCTCGACCCGTCTGCTCAGACTGAGGGGCCGCCAACGCTACTGGTAGACAAGGGTGCTGTTAGTCGGTTCCTACTCAAAGAACGCTACACGATTCTTTGGGTCTATCAACTAGAAAAGATGATTTTCTGGGGTGACGATTATGCGACCAAGAATCCGGTCTTCCTGAATATCGATGGGGTTGCCACCTTCGACGGCAAGGATTTCTCGGAAGAAACCAAGTCGAAGGTCTGGCCTACCAAGCGGCGGGAGTAGCGCTGAGCTAATCAGTAACTCGTCTTACATGGCTGTGGTCGTTTTGCGGCACCCCCGCAGCATCCAATATAGCCGCACTACAGTCTTCACAGTCCACCTTAGCGGGATCGTTGAACGTCTTTCTGTATAGAGCCAGCAACGTCTCGCGTGACTCTGTGGCCCGCCGTGAACGTCGTCACAAGCCCGTCAACGTCCGCCCCACTTAGCACGCAATCGTAGTAGCTCAGTTACGCCCTTTGTCGCGGAGACTGTTCGTCATAACATCGCAAGACTAGCCAGCCAAGACCAAAGCGGAGAGCGTAACGAATCCTGTCGCTCTCATGTGTGGATGAATCGTACCAGTAGGCACGGCGCATACGATTACCGGAGGTCGAGGGGATACCGTAGCTGACGCGCCGTGAAAGATGCAATCTCAACTGAAAACTCGATAGGGCAGATTTGCATGCGGCTCCAGGCGACAAAAGCCCGCCCCCGTCCTACTGGGGCCGGGTGGAGCTTCTCAAACGCCGAATATGGATACTCTTGAACTGTATCGTCAGATCGGCGCGGTTCCTTGGGATTCACTTGGGTCGGGATCGGCGTTTGATGAGTGCGGGGGATCGCCGGGGAGGGCGAAACTCCATAAAATGACCATCGAAGCGGGCTAGGGTAGCCCCCGAACGACGATTTCCCGATCGTCTCGCCCGTTTATTTTTCCTTCGGGACCGCACGGGAGCGGATTATGAACGATTTTCCATCCGGGGATGCCTTAGGAGAAAAAACCGCAATCGCATTGCTCAGAGCCATGCCCGAAGTGCGAACCGCATATGAACCCAAACAACAAACTGCCTACGAAGAGCAGGCCCTTGCCAGCCTCGTTGCGTCTTGTTTCGTAGAAATAACGACGGGTCTCCGAATACACTTGCCCGGCAGCCCTTTTTGTGTGGAGGCCACGATTTCCTACACGGGCCACTTTGGACGAGAGCACGCAATCGCTCAAATCTTCCTGCGAATAGGGGGTGCATGGTTGGACGCTCTTTTGGCTTGGAACAATGAAGAAGCGCCAGAGTGCCCGCCGTACCTTTGCGAACCGCTGCAGCCACACGAATGGAAGCTGACGGATCAAGGGGCATGGACAGTCACGGCTATTAAGGTCGAATTCGATGATGAAGAGGACCTCCTGAGAATTGCCGTCAAACGTAAGCCTCTCAAAGGGTTCGGTGTAGTTGTAACATCGCGACCCATCCCGAGTGGTAACGAGAGCGATTCAGAGAGCATCAGGGGACCCGCCCAGCAATCAGAGAAGGCGAACGGAGCTGATGATTCGAAGGAAGAGACCCCCGAGGATTCAGTAGCCAAGAGAGTCACTGAGTTCATCGCCCGGAAAATGGCCGAAGGCCTCAAGGCCCAAGATTTCACAAGGGATGGAATCGCCACCGCTCTCGGCGTCAGTGGAGGGAGCGTAAGTAGCTCAAGGGCATGGAAGGAACTAAGCGAAGCCAAGAGCAGGGCATCCTTACCGAGCACTACAGAGGACGCAATCTTGGGAGCTGCACACAAAGGGGACTGGGAACAGGTCAAAGCAATTCAGTGCGCAGAGCAGAAAAGAAAAACGCAGCACCGTGAATGACTCTCATTGCTCATGGTCACACAAAGATCGTCAGTAGCGCCGTCACTTTGACCGTCAATTGACGGTCAAAAATTCTTGAGATTTATTATCGCCCTTCCAGGCCCCACAGGCCCCCTTTCTCATCATCAACGGCGTCGTCAGTCGCGCCGTCACTGACGACGGCCCCTGCCTACGGAAGGCTGCACTGTGCAGCCCAAAGCAAGGTTTTTCAAAAGGGTGCGAATAATGGCAACACAAATCAAAACCCCGTCAAAGGTGGTCCTACTGACAGCTCCGAAACTGGCCAGTTGGCTCGATATAAGTCGGCGAAAGGTGGCAACGATGCAATCGGCCGGACTCCTACCCAAGGAGGTCCGCATGGGCAGAAGCGTCAGGTGGAGAGTGGAAGATATCGAAAAATGGATAGCGATGGGCTGCCCGAGCCGTGAACAATTTGAAGCCGCGAAAGGTGCTGCGTAAGTCAATGGCGTACTCAAGAAACAAGTCGCGTGGCGTGGTGTCCAGTGCGGCCGATGATCCTATTGAACTTATTCTTTCAATAATACCCGATGCGAAGTCTTCCGGGAAGAGCTGGCTCGCGAAGTGTCCGGCTCACGAAGACAAGAATCCGAGTCTGGGCTTATCACGTGGCAAAGACGGGCGGGCATTGATGAAGTGTCACGCCGGTTGCTCCACCGATGCGATCTGCGATGCGATTGGAATCAGCGTTGCCGATCTTTTTCCGAAAGGCAACACAAGGGTCGAACACCCGAACACGAACCGGCGATCAATGATTACGAAAGACTTCGACGAACTGGCGTTGCAGTATCAGCGAGCGACAGATCCAGACGAACTTGAAGGGTTTGCGCACTCGCTCGGACTCGACGCTGAGGCTCTGCGGCGGCTCGGAGTTGGTTGGGACGACGAGGCTTGGGCATTTCCGATGCGTGGCGTTGACGAGCGAATTGTGGGCTATCGGCGACGGTTTCCCAGCGGCGATAAACGATCGCTGTTCGGCGGAAAAGATGGACTTTTCATTCCGAGCGGGTTGTCGATGATGAATGAGCTGTTCGTTTGCGAGGGACCATCGGATACGGCTGCTCTGCTAATGCTGGGACTCGACGCGATCGGTCGCCCATCCTGCACGGGCGGCGTCGAACTCTGTTGCAAATACTGCGGAGGACGGAACGTCGTCATTATGGCCGACGGCGATGGACCTGGCCGCAAGGGGGCGAAGACTCTCGCTCAATCACTCTCATCTACGTGTGTGTCGGTTCGCATCATTGAACCGCCCGTCGGTATCAAGGACGCCCGTGCGTGGCTACTTGCCGGCTGTACGGCTTCGGGCGTGCAAGCACTCGCGACGAAGACCGAACCGCTCACTCAAGCGGACGCAATGCCTGTCTGCGACGACTGGGGAGATCCCATACCGTTCGGCGTGCAGGACGTGCCTGCGTTTCCGATCGAGGCGATACCGGAGCAACTCGCAGGGCTGCGGAAATTCTGTGAAGCTGCTGCTGAGTCGCTTCAAGTGCCGATCGACGCGGTGGCGATGCTTGTCCTTGCTGTTGGCGGTGCAAGCTTCGCCAAGCGTATCGCCGTGAAAGCGGGAGCGGACTGGCCACCTGAACCGACGAACCTATTTTGCGTCATCGCCATGCCCAGCGGCGAGCGAAAAAGCTCTCTCTTTCGACTTGTGACGAAGCCGCTCTCGGACTCTGAACGCGAAGAAAATGAACGGCTCGCACCGCTCATTGAAAGAAATCGAAACGAAAGGGCGTTGCTCGAAGCGGAACTTAAGAAAGCCCGCGCCGACGCTGTTGGTAGGGGTCAAGCTGATACAAGACTTGCGGCTCGCAACTCAAGTGAAGGGCTTACCGAACAACTACGAACGCTCGAAGTGGTCGTGCCGTTACAGCTCGTGGCTGACGACGCGACCCCTGAAGCCGTTTCACGTCTGCTTGACGAACAAGGTGGACGGCTTGCCCTACTTTCGGCTGAAGGTGACGTTTTCGATTTGATGTCCGGACGATATAGCGACGGTGCAGCTCGTCTCGGTGTCTATCTCAAGGGACACGCTGGCGACGACATTCGCGTGAATCGTGTCGGACGGCCTAGCGAGTTTATCAAAGATCCGGCGCTGACGTGCGGGCTTGCCGTTCAACCATCAGTCTTGTGTGGCCTGATGGAGAAACCGCAACTCCGCGGGCGTGGCTTGCTCGCGCGTTTCTTGTATTGCCTACCGACTTCGCTGGTGGGTTATCGACGACAGGAACCTGATCCCATATCCGGCGCGACGTTAGCGGCTTTCGATCGACTAATTCGCGATGCGTTGAAACTGCAACCGTCCACCGACTCGGAGAACGTACCCTGCCCACATATCATCCGATTAGGTAACGAAGCCCAGGCAGACTTTCTGAGGTTTCGCGAACTAGTCGAACATTCCCTGCGCGACAGCGGAGAGCTAGCCGAGTTGAAAGATTGGGGGAGCAAGTTGCCGGGAGCTGTTTGCCGGATCGCTGGCGTTCTTCACGGGTTCGCGCACGCCCCGCGAGGCCACCATGCGAGCGAGCTAATCGATCGCGATACGATGCTAGGGGCGATCGCTATAGGCGAGTATTTCGTCGAACACGCGAAGGCTGCGTTTCAACTCATGGGCAGCGATTCGGCGACGACTCTCGCGAAGAAACTACTGCGGTGGATGTCGAACGAAAATCTCGCTGAATTCTCGAAGCACGAGTGCCACCGGGCAAACCGCACGAAGAAAGCGGACGAACTCGACGAACCGCTAGGGATGCTCGTTGAACGCGGCTACATTCGCCAGAAGATCATGAATCACTCGGGGCCGGGGAGGAAACCGAGTCCGAGGTTTGAGATTAACCCTCGATGGCTTGGATCAAATGGACAGAACGGTCCAAGCTCGGACACTTCGGGCATTATGTCCAATTTGTCCATTGTATCCACCGGGGGTGACTCTTGAAAACGGGCGCACTTCGAAGGCTAAGAGAAATCCGCCAACGCCCTAAAGCGCCGGAGCTCGCCAAGGTTGAGTCGGTGGAGTTTTTCTGCGGCGGCGTGTTTGTGGAACCTGTTGGGCCGACTCTACCGCATCGGAATTCGATCTGTGCTAGGAGCCTTGGGGAATTGGTACCCGATGGCTGGCTGCCGGGGCGGTGGGTTGAGCGGTTGGAGGAACTAGCGGATAAATGCGATTCCGTGAATCCAGACAAGGCTGCGGAGCACAGAAAGACAGCGGCGGAAATTCGGGCGAAACTCGGCGATACAACGTAATATCGCACTTGACACAGATATGCTGATAGGGATATCATGATAAGCATGAGCAAGAAAAAGACAGACTTGGCGAAAGACTTACGAGCTGCATTTGCAGCGTCGGGAATGACTCGGCTGGCATTATCGAAACAGTCCGGCGTGAGTTACTCGGTTGTTCATCGTTTCATCGCAGGAGAGCGAGACTTGACGCTCGGGACTGCGACAAAGCTGGCGAACATACTCGGGCTTCGGCTCGTGAAAGGATAGGTAAGAACATGGCTTCAACATACAGGCGCAAAGGATCGACCGGACGCTATCGCGTGAAGTTTCGCGACGCGGCGGGAGATTGGCGCGACGTGCTCGGTTTCACTGACTCAAAAGCAAGCGAGACGATGGGCACTAAGCTCGAACAACTTGCTGCGGCGAGGGCTGCGGGCGAAACGCCGAAGGCTGACTTGTCGGCGTTTGTGCGTGGGCTACCCGCCAACTTGCAAACGAAACTCGCACGCTGGGGCTTGCTCGACGGTGCAGCGTATGCTGGCACGAAACCGCTCACGAGGCACTTAGACGATTACAAGGCGGCTCTGCTCGCTGGTGTTGCTTCCCGCAAACAAAAAGGACCAGCCACCGACAAACACGCTGAGCTTCTCCACAAACGGGCGACAACGCTTCTTGAAGGAATAAGCGCGAAAGTTCTAACCGACGTGACGGCTGAGAACGTGGGCAACTATCTCGCTGGCCGACGGGCAAAGGATGCGAACGAAGGGGGCCTAGCTGCCCAAACGTCGAATAACTATCTTCGGGGTGCGAAGTCGTTTTTCAACTGGCTTGTGAGGGCCGGACGGGCCACGAAGAACCCACTCACGAATGTCGCACCGATTCAAATAACGCCCAAGCTGCGAAAGCACATTCGACGCCCACTTGAGTACGACGAAGCGGCTGCCCTACTTCAAGCGACACGAAACGGGCCGACGCGATATGGTATGCCCGCCGAAGAAAGATATTGGCTATACAGACTCGCGCTCGAGACGGCACTGCGAAGCTCCGAACTTCGGGCACTCACGCGAGAGAACTTCGAGCTTAACGACGCCGAGCCGTTTGTGTGGCTGCCGGGCGACGATACAAAGAACAACCTAGCGGCTGAACTACCCTTGCGGGCTGAGACGGTTTCCGAGCTTCGGGCGATCCTTGCGGGCAAACACCCGAAGGCCGCGGTATTTGCGAACATGCCGAAAGACTACGACGTTGTAGATATGCTCAAACCTGACTTGAAAGCGGCGAAAGTGCCCTATCGTACCGACGGGGGTGTTTGCGACTTCCATGCACTTCGCGGGACGTGCTTGTCGTGGCTGGCTGACGCGGGCACACCGCTCAAAGTGCTTCAAGACTACGCTCGGCACGCGAACGCCGAAACAACAATGAAGCACTATGCTCGGACGCTGCGGGGCTCTTTGGCGGGTGCTGCTGCTCGGCTGCCCGACTTGAAGGGTGCTGGACTGGCTGCGGTGAAAGCTACCGGGACGGACAATATAGCCGCAACCCAAACTACACCAAGAACGACACCAAACGGGGTGCCAAAACGTGCTTCGGCGTGCAAAACGGTGCACTCAAAAGGGGCTATTAAGAGGTGCGGCACGAGTGCGAGAAAACACTATAAAACAAGTGCTATTCAACGCACCGAAGTGCCACAAAATGAACTGAGGGTGCTGGGGCTCGAACCCAGGACCCACGGCTTAAAAGGCCGTTGCTCTACCACTGAGCTACACCCCCGATTAGAAATCGAAGATGCTAACACATCTTCAAAACCAGTCGGTACAGGCCGGGATTGGACGCGAACAAACCCGCCATGTCAACCCAGAACGAACAAAACGACCCCAAACTACTCCGAGTCATACCGAAGAATCGAATGGACAGGATACTCAGAAAGTTGCGTCCGACCGTTCAGAAACGCCAGCTCAATCAGCACCGCAGCCCCAACAACTTCGCCCCCAAGGGCACGTGCCAGCTTGCAACAAGCAGCCATCGTCCCCCCTGTTGCAAGAACATCATCCACGACCAGAACGCGGTCACCCGGCTGAATCGCATCACGATGAATCTCGACGCGGTCCGTCCCGTACTCCAGCGTGTACTCCTCAGAATGCGTCTCGTGTGGAAGCTTCCCTGGCTTTCGAATCGGAACAAAACCCGCGGACAGATTCTGAGCAACAGCCGTCCCAAAAATAAACCCACGGGACTCAGCACCAAGAACAAGATCAATCTTCAAATGGCGAAATGGCTGGGCGAGGTATTCGACCGCAAGCGAGAGTCCCGCCGGATGCGCAAGCAGCGGAGTAATGTCCTTGAACACCACGCCAGGTTTCGGAAAGTCAGGTACGTCGCGGATCAAATCCCGCAACTTCGTAAGGCGAATCTGTTCGTGGTGTTCCATCGTATTCACTTCGTCTTGCTTAACCATTGCCCGCACACTCCAGCCCCAAACACAATCTTACCTCGCCCCAGTCTATCGACATATCAATCAGCGTGCCAATCGATCTAAAAAAGAACCGAATCCGCCCCGCTGGAGAAAGTTCGCACCGTCGAGTACCCTTTCGGCAGTGATTAGACCGGCGACAAACGCAGATGAAGCACCCAATATGGTCAAACGAATCTTGATTACTGCAGGCCCCACCCACGAACCCATCGACCCGGTCCGCTACATCGCAAACAGATCCAGTGGAAAAATGGGCATCGAAATCGCCCGCGCAGCCAGCGCAAAGAACTGGTCCGTTACCCTCCTACTAGGCCCCGTGAATCTCGAACCCCCGCAAAATGTAGACACACATCGCTTCGAAACCTGTGACCAACTTCAAACCCTTCTCGAACAACACTTCCCAACCTGCAACGTACTCATCATGGCAGCCGCTGTCGCAGACTACCAACCCGCCTCAACCACCAACGAAAAAATACCGCGAACAGATGCCAACCTCACCATAAACCTAAAACCAACCCCAGACCTCGTCGCAAGATGTTCCGCCCAAAAGCAACCCGACCAGTTCATTGTAGGTTTCGCCCTCGATACCCAATCAAACCTGGAAACCCGAGCAAAAGACAAACTCTCTAGCAAAGGACTCGACGCAATCGTCGCCAACCCTCTGGAGACAATGGGCTCCCAACAAATCAGCGCAAAAATCATCACCCCATCAGGCCAAACAGTCCGCCCAAGCGACGAGGACACGATCGACAAGCCCAGCTTCGCCCACTTCCTCATAAACTGGATCGAAAAATCCACACCCAAAAGCCATTAATCTGTCGCCACCCCGAATCCCTCCGTATAGTCGCCAAGCAGAAAAACGCTACAATCGCCGACGTTATGATATCGCGTTTTCATAGTGTTGCCTTCAATGGCATCGAGGCGGTACCAGTCGAAATCGAAGTCGACGTCGCTGCCACCGGTTTCGGGCAAGCAACCATCGTCGGTTTACCAGACGCCGCCGTCAAAGAAAGCATCGATAGGGTCCACAGCGCATTACAAAACTGTGGCTACGGATTCCCACGTCAGCGCACACTCATAAACCTCGCACCAGCAGACCTTAGAAAAGAAGGACCAATCTTCGACCTCGCCATCGCCCTGGCAATCTGCGTCGCCAACGGAAGCGTCAGCGCTGACCAACCAGGTAACTACCTGGTAGTCGGCGAACTAGCGCTAGACGGACGAGTCCGACCGATCAAAGGCGCCCTTTCCGCCGCGATCCTCGCCAAAGAGAGAGGTCACACCAGCATCATTGTCCCTGCGGAAAACGGGCAAGAAGCTGCAGTCGTAGAAGGAATAGACGTCATACCAGTTACAAGTCTAACCCAGGCAGTCGGGTCCATCACCGGAGAACTAGGCGGCGACCTAGCCATAGAACCAGTAAAGGTCGACCTCGACGCTCTCTTCAACGCGGCTTCAAAATACGAAGAAGATTTCGCAGACGTACGCGGACAAGAGCACGTTAAACGCGCACTAACGATCGCCGCTGCAGGCATGCACAACGTCTTACTCATAGGTCCCCCCGGCTCTGGAAAAACAATGCTCGCCAAGCGAGTCCCCACAATTCTCCCCCCACTTAGTTTGGCAGAATCACTCGAAACAACACGCATCCACTCAATCGCCGGAGCACTACCCCCCGGCATTGCCCTACTAGCGAGAAGACCAGTCAGATCCCCCCACCACTCCGCAAGCACACCCGCACTGGTAGGCGGCGGATCAATCCCAAAGGCAGGAGAAGTCTCACTAGCCCACCACGGCGTTCTATTCCTCGACGAATTCCCAGAATTCGCCCGCCCGGCACTTGAGGGACTAAGGCAACCCTTAGAAGACGGCGAAATCACAATCGCAAGGTCACACACAACAACGACCTACCCCGCTTCAGTCATGCTCGTCGCCGCGATG
>JAJDDZ010000392.1 GCA_029260025.1 Phycisphaerae bacterium
ATGCCGCTGGCGGCGACGGTCGTCAGCGGCGACAAGAGCGGGGCCTATCGCTATCTGCCGCGCTCGGTGGTATCCTTCGCGAGTGTGGACGAGATGTGTGCGCTTCTTTTGAAGTGTGGTTTTGCTCGCGTTTGCCCTACGCCGCTTACGCTTGGCGTTGTGACGGTCTACGTTGCTTCGCGAGACTGACAATGACCGAGACGCCTGCTTCTTTAATCAATTCTGCCGACGCTTTGACCGAGGGTGATTCTAAACGTCTTAAGGACGTGTGGTCGCGCTCGGGATCGAAGTATCGTATTCGCGCGATCGCCCTTCTTGGGGTTAACGTTCTTCTTTTTGCGGGTGTGGGGTCTTTTGCTTTTTGGATTCGCAGCGGGGAGTTTTTTGCGCCGGCGCGTGACGGATATTGGCACGCGCTTGTTGCGACGTTCATGGGGGTGGGTGAAGCGAGCGTTTCGTTGGGGTCGCTGCTGGCTGGACCTGTTGGTGTAGAGGACGTGCCGATGATGATCCCGATTGTAGGATTGTTGATGGCTACGCTGATTGCGATACCGATTTTGGTTGCGATTTTGTATCGGTTTTGGTCGGCGATTCCTTTTATCGCGGTCGTGGGGTTTATTGCTGTGATGCCTTGGCTGGCGATTACCCTGTTGGGGTCTTGCATTCTTGCTTCTGTTCGTCCTTTTCGGACTCGATTTCGTTTTATGTCGGCGCTGATTGGATTGATTCCTGCGATTGTGTACCTGGTTCTTGCGTGGGACGGGACGCATGAGGCGGTTGTGGGGAAGATCGATCCGGTTGACGCGATTAAGTACGTTGCACCTTGGGTATTGGCGGTGGTGGCGGGTGCTTGCGTTTTTGGAGTGGTCTTGACGATCGCGGACTTTGTGGATTATCGTCCGGGAGCGGTTACACCCCTGCTTGCGTTGATGCTTGCGATTCCTGTTGCTCTTTTTGAACAGCGAGTTGGACGAGATGAGCTCTACTATCGATTGTTGGAGCAACTTGATCGTGCTTACTTTGCGGAGGTGGATGCGACGCTGAGTTGGGAACAAGCGGCGAGGCAGCGATGGGAGATGCATCCGCTTCCACGACCTAGCTGGGACGCGATGCGACAGATAGAAGCGGAGAAGTGGCAGATGGAACTTGCGTCTGACATTTCGCCTTACGAGTCGGAGCTTGCTCGACATCAGGCGGACGTCGCTGGGCGGTGCGACTGGTTTCATAAGCACTACCCTGAGAGTCGCTATTTACCTAGCGCCCTTTTCATCAAGGCGCGAGCGCTTGATCGGCGAGTGGACCTTGTGGAGTTTCGTGAGACTAAGTGGATACGTTTTTACGACGAGTTTCCCTCCGTTGCTTCTAAGGAGACTTGGCTGATGATTCTTCGGAATCGTCCTGACACAGTGTTGGGAGCGATTGCGCGGTCGCGTCTTGCGCATCTTGAGGCGCGTGAGTGTGATGTGGATCGGGCGGTAGCTCATCTTGCGGAGCTGCTTTTGCAGTTTGATTCGGGGGTCGGCGAGGCAGGGGGTGCGGAGCTTGTTGGCGATGTTGCCGGCGATGAAGGGTCTTCTGTGACAACATTTCGGAGCGTTCTTGAGCGGGAGTCGCCGGAGTCGAGCTTGGGGGTTTCGATGGATCGGTTGGTCCTAGAATCGAGGCGACTTTACGAGTTGTTGACGGAAAACCGTGATCCGCTTTATGACTATGATCCACTTTGCGGGCCTCGGCGCGCGCAGGGTGATACGTGGTACGGGATGCTTGATCTTGATCCGCGACATGGGAGCTATGTGCGGCGGTTGGAGCGACTTTCTCGGGCGTATCCTAACGCGCAAGTCGGGGACAACCTCGAACTTGAAATTGCAAAAGCGACGAGCGATCCGGCGGTGCGGATTTCGCGTTTGGAGAAAATGTTATCACGCCCATCGTTGGGTGATGCGACTGCGGAGGCGCTTCTTCGGTTGAGTTTGACGTACCGAGAGATCGGGCAAGCTCGTAAGAGTGAAGAGGTGGCGAGCCAATTGGTGGCAGGGTATCCGGAGTCGATCTGGGCGAGGCAGGCGGAAAAGATTTCGCCGCTTTCATCGGCTGGACGTATAACGAGCAGGAAACCGTAGGATGGCGAAGGGGCGGAAACAGATAGTGGTCGGGGTCACTGGGGCGAGTGGTGCGATCTACGCTCATCGGTTGGTTTCATGTCTTTTGGACGGGGACGTTGACGTACATCTGATTGTTACGCCTTATGGGCATCGGCTTTTTTCTGACGAGCTTGATATCAAGGATCTTGGTGCATCTAGTTTTTCGACGAGCCATCATGAGCGACTTTCGGTTTATGGGTATCGGGATGTGGGTGCGAAACTTGGGAGCGGGAGCTTTCGGACTGATGGGATGATCATCTGTCCATGTAGTAGTAATACGCTTGCCTCGGTGTCAACGGGCCTTGCTGAGAATCTTCTTAATCGTGCTGCTTCTGTGACGCTCAAGGAGCGACGGCGGTTGATTCTTGTTCCTCGTGAGATGCCTGCTAGTCATATCGATTTACAAAATTCTCTTCGCCTTAGCGAGGCTGGGGCGATCATATGCCCGGCTGCCCCTGGTTTTTATATGCTGCCGCAGACGATTGACGATCTTGTTGACTTCGTTGTGGGGAAGCTGCTGGACCTTGTTGATGTTGAGCATTCTCTGAATACTCGTTGGACTGGCGAGGTCGGTTCAGGGAGCGAGCGGGGGGCGGAAACCGAGGCGTGATGGGTTCTGTTGTTTCTTCTTTTCGTATCTGGGCGGAGATGGTGAAGCTGTCTCACTCTCTTTTTGCGTTGCCGTTTGCGCTGATTGCAACTTTTCTGGCGGGGCGAAACATCCCTGGTCGGGGGTGGCCTTTTCTTGGTCAGCTTGGCTTGATCGTTGTGTGCATGGTTTCTGCTCGTAGCGTGGCCATGACGTTTAACCGAATCGTGGATTCGGAGATTGATGGTCGGAACCCGCGAACGGCGATTCGTCCTTTGCCTTCCGGTCGGTTGTCACGGGTGGCTGCTTTTGTGATGCTCGGTCTTTCGATCGTGACGTTTGGCGTTGGATGTTTGGGGTTCTTTTTTTTCTACGAGAACACCTGGCCCATCGTTTTGTCTGGGCCTGTGCTCTTGTATCTTTGTTTCTATTCGTATTGCAAGCGATTTACGAAATGGTCGCATTTCGTTTTAGGTAGCGCGATTGCTATATCTCCGGTTGCGTCCTGGGTTGCGATTTCTCCGGAGACGGTGGGATTGCCTGCGGTTCTTCTTGCTGTTGCGGTCACTTGCTGGATCGGTGGGTTTGATATTATTTATGCTTGCCAAGATATCGAGGTGGATCAGAGCGAGCAGCTTTATAGTCTGCCTTCGCGACTTGGGGCTGGTGTTGCGCTTTGGATCGCTCGGGGTGCTCATGTTGTTTGTGTGGGCGCGCTGGTTTGGCTGGGGGTTGCTGCTGAGCTTGGGGTTTTTTATGCGATTGGGGTGGGAATTGCTGGGACGCTGCTTGTGGTGGAGAATTCCTTGGTTCGGGCGGGTGACTATCGCCATGTGAACCTCGCTTTTTTTACGATCAATGGGGTGGTGAGCGTCGTACTTGCTGCTAGTGCGATTACTGACGTTTTTCTGTAGAACTTTGCTCGCGGATGGGTTGCCTTGGTCTCGTTACCGCCCTACCATCGATGTCAGCTACGCACACAGGCACACGATACACGCCCGGATCGCCTTCCACAGGAGAAAGTTTCGATGCAAAGTCGCGTTATGGATCACAAGTTTACTTTCTTGCTGTTTGTCTGCGCGATTCTTTTTTCGCCACTGAGTGGATGCATTTGGGATGAAGAGCATCGTGCGAAACTTGACCTTGGGGTTGCGCCTGAGAAAAGCTCGCTTGCCGATTCGCCGGCGTATCGCGATACGATCGGGTCGCTCGGGTACTTCGACGGAATGGGGGCGATGCGGGTGCGGGGGTATGGGCTTGTTGTTGGGCTGGGGAAGAATGGTTCTTCTGATTGTCCGCGCGGGGTGTACGATCGCCTTGTGCATAGTTTGTACAAGCACTATCACGCTACGAGCAGCGTAGTTGGTTCTCGTCCAATTGCTCCCGAGAGTTTGATCGGGGACGTTGATACAGCTGTGGTGGTGGTGATGGGTGATATTCCGCCGGCGGCTAGCGCCGGAACGCGGTTTGATGTTTCGGTGACTGCTCTTGCTGGGACGCAGACGAAGTCGCTTGTTGGCGGTCGCCTTTATACGACGGATCTGGAGGTTTACCGGTCGCTTCCTTCTGGTGTTTCGATAACGGGTAAGATTCTAGCTCGGGCGTCTGGGCCACTGTTTTCTAATCCGTTTTCTAGTGATGACTCCGCGACTAAGAGCAACGCGCGGGAGGCGACGGTGGTTAGCGGGGGTCTTGCGACGAAGGATCGGCGGTTGCGATTTGTGGTTGATCCGCCGTCTTATCGTCGATCTCAGCAGATTGAAGCACGGATCAATTCTCAATTTGCGGGAGGTTCGCGGGTTGCGAACGCTGCGTCCCCTTCGTTCGTTGATTTGAACGTTCCTCGGAGTTTTGAGGGTGATACGGGTCATTTCCTGGAACTGGTGAAGAGTCTTTTTGTTTCGCGCGACCCGTCGTTTGCGGCGACGCGTGCACGAGAACTCGCGAAGGAGCTTCTGAGGACTGATGCTCCGCATGGTCGAATCGCTCTTTGCCTTGAGGGGTTAGGGATTGAGGCGCGTGGTGTTTTGGATGATCTTTACGCTTCTTCGCTTGACTATGTGAGCTTTCATGCTGCGGTTTCTGGTCTTCGATTGGGGGATCACGTTGCAGCCGATCGAATGGCCGTTTTCTGTCGTGACGAGGGGAGTTCTTACCGGTTTCAGGCGATTCGGGCGCTGGGGGAGACCGTGGGAATGGCTTCAACTGCGGTTACGCTGCGGGAGCTATTGCACGACGATGATCCTCGGATTCAGGTTGCGTCTTATGAACAGCTTCGTAAACGGAATGATCGGTCGATTGTTTCTCGTCCCATCGGGCGAGATAACTATATTCTTGACTTGGTCCCTACGTCGAAGAGTCACTTTGTTTATGTAAAGCGACGGAATCAGCGACGTATCGCGCTTTTTGGAAACGCTCTGAATCTTGAGTTGCCGCTTCTGTATCGTGCGGTCGATGGGAGCGTGACGATCTCTGGTAATGGGTCGGACGGTCTGTTGACCATTCTTCGAACGGTTGTATCGACGGGTACGACATCTCCACCGATCCGGGCACCGAATAACTTAGCGCAGCTTGCGATTTTGCTTGGAGATGATGCGGGAGTGGACTCGGACGGGGAGGCGACTGGGTTGGGACTTGATTACGGTGCGGTCGTGCGTGCTTTGCATCAGCTTTGCGAGGAGAAGTCGATCCGGGCGAGGTTTGTGCTTGAAGAGCCGAATGTGACTGAGTTGTTCGGTCCTTCGCGAGAAACGGGTCGTCCTGAGTCCGAGCTTTAGAGTCAGGGTCTCCGGCGTCGCCTGAGCTACTGATTTCGACATCGCTATTCCCCTGCTTGCCTGGGTAGAATGGCGTCACACATCGGCTGGAAACCGGTGCCACACCTCTCTGCGGGGTATTGGGAATAGGGGTTTCTGCTGTCGTACCTGTCTGCATGGTCTTGGTAGCGCCGATACTATTCGTGGAGCCATGCGCGCGGCGCGATGGTCTCGCTGTTTGTAGGTGCCTAGAATTGGCTAGAGGTGCATTTGTGAGCTACTTGAATTCGACTGCAGATTGGCGACGCTTCATTGGAGCGTTGCGACTTTTCATATTGGTTGGGAGCGTTTTTTGCTGCGCTACTGTTATTTCGCAAGAAGAAGCTGCGGGGACCAAAGCTACGGAGAAAGCTGCGACGCTAGCGGATGCTCGGTCGTGGTATCTTAGCGGGGATTATGATCGGGCGGCTGAGGCATACGCGGGGCTTTCTGAGGTGGCTGCCACGCGTACGGAGGCGGGGGTTGGTCTGGCGGAGTGTCGCGTCGCTATTGGCGAATATGGGCGGGCGCTTGCTGGGTTGAA
The DNA here is from genome assembly GCA_029260025.1 of Phycisphaerae bacterium. Taxonomy (GTDB): domain Bacteria; phylum Planctomycetota; class Phycisphaerae; order UBA1845; family UBA1845; genus JAJRUK01. The sequence continues at coordinate 6,070 of JAJDDZ010000392.1, forward strand.
AGAACTTGACGCCACGGGGGATGCCTCCTGGCATGTTGGTATCGCGAAGGTCTACCGGATTGTTGGGAACTATGCGAAGGCGGAGTCCCATTCTCGCGAGGCAATCCGGGTAGACAAATCTAATGTCTCTGGGCGACGGTTTCTTGGTGAGTTGCTTGAGTACGTAGGGCGGCGGGATGAGGCTGTGGTTGTTTACGAGTGGTTTGATAAGCGGATGACTGCTGGTGGAGAGTTGCCGCGCGAGCCCGCATGGATGACAGACGTTGGGGTAGGCTTCCTTCGGTATAGCGAGCTTACACAGACAAACGTCTCGTCGCGGACTGAGCACGTTTTGCACGAGATGTTGCAGATGGCGTACGGGCGACTTGATCGGAGTTACTATCCGGCGCGACTTGCTGCGGGTGATCTTTTGCGGCGAAAGTTTAGTAACGACGAGAAGGATGGAAGCGTTTCGGATTATCTGGGAGCGCTTCGGATCAATCCAAACCTGCCGGATGGTCATGTTGGGATGGGTCGGGTTGCGCTGGAGGGGTGGCAGTTCGAGAAGATTGAAGAGAGTGTGGAAAAGGCGCTTGAAACGAACGCGAAGTATGCGCCGGCGATTCATTTGCTTGCCCATAAGGAGATTGTTGAGCGGCGGTACGCACAGGCGAGTGAGACTGCGCAGCGTGCACTGGCGATTAACGCGAATGACCTTATCGCGTTGTCGCTTTGGGCTGGGGCTGAGGCCTGTCAGTATAATAAGGAGAAGGTGCGCGAGATCGAAGCTCGCGTGCAGGCGATCAATCCGAAATGTGCTGCTTACTATCTACTGCTTGGGGATGTGGTTGGCGGGATTCGCCAGTATGCGGCGTCTGAGAAGCATTATCTTCGGGCGATTTCGCTCGATGCGACGGATGCGAATGCGCGGACTGAGCTTGGGATGATGTACATGCAATGGGGTCTTGAGAAGAAGGCTCGGGATGCGCTCGACGGGGCATGGGCGATCGACCCTTACAATCAGCGGACGAAGTTTACCCTGGAGCTACTTGACGGGCTGGCGAAGTTTGCGGTTCATGAGACTGAGCATTTCATCATTCAGTACAACGAGAAGCGCGATCCGGGACTGGGTGCCTTCGCGGCTACTCTACTTGAACCGATCTACGAGACGGTAACGAGTGACTATGGGTACGAGCCGGGAGTGAAAACGATTATCGAGTTTTTTCCGACGCATCGGCAGTTCGGGGTTCGCATCACGGGTAAGCCGTGGATTCATACGGTTGGGGCATGTACGGGGAGCGTGATCGCCCTAGCGACGCCCAGGCAATCGGCGGACCTCATGGGGCGTTATAACCTGCGCCGGGTTTTGCTGCATGAGTTTACGCATACGGTGACGCTTGCGGCGACGGAGAACCGGATTCCGCATTGGTTTACGGAGGGGCTGGCGGTTTTTGGGGAGGATGCGCCGCGCGGGTTCGATTGGATGGAATCGCTTGCGGAGGCTACTCGTCAGGGGCGCCTGTTTACGCTTGCTTCGATCGACTGGGGATTTATGCGTCCTAAGCGAGCTAGCGATCGGCAGATGGCGTATGCACAAAGCGAATGGATGTGCGAGTTTATCGCTGAGCGTTTTGGTTACGAGATGCTGGGAAAGCTTCTAACCGAGTTTCGCAATGGGCGTACGCAGAAAGAAGCGTTCACTGATCTCTTGAAAATCGAGACTGAAGCGTTTGATGTGGCGTTCGCAGCTTGGGCGAAGCCGCAGGTAAAGCGGTGGGGGTTTGACGTGAGTCCGCCGGAGGATGTTTTTAAGTTGCGCGATGAAGCGTCTTCTCCGACGGTTTCTGCGAAGACGTTGGGGCGACTTGCGCAGGCTGAGCTTAGCAACTATGAATTTGATCGGGCGGTTGACGCTGCGCGGCTGGCGGTTGCGCTCGATGAGAATGAGGCGGTCGCGCTGGAGGTTCTTTCTCGGGTGTTGTTCGCTTACTCCGAGGGGGATGTTCCTGCGCCGTTGCGAGAGGCGTTTGAGAAAGAGGGGCTTCCGGTGGCGAAGCGTCTTTTGGCGCAACAGCCAGAGAATTGGGCTGGTCTCAAAGTCGTTGGGCAGGTGATGCTGTACAACGAGGAGTGGGATGAGGCTGAGGCGGCGCTGAAGACGTTGCAGCGCGTGTGCCCGGCTGATCCGTTTAGCTGGCGGGGACTTGCTGGGATTTATCTTCAGGCGGGCAACGACGAGAAGGCGCTGCCGCAACTGCTTGAGCTTGCTCGGATCGAACAGAATGACCCGGATGTTCCTGGGACGGTTGGTGACATTATTCGACGGAAGGGGAATGCCGGGGAGGCGAGCTATTGGTATCGCGAAGCGCTTTCGATTGATCCGTTTAGTATCGACTATCATCGGGCTCTTGCGGAGAACGCGGGGGAGACTGGGCGGATTGAGGAGTCGCTGGTTGAGTATGAGATCTTAACTCAGATTGAGCCGCATGTTGCATCGCACTTCGAGTTAGCGGCGATTGCGGCGCAGAGGCTGGGGCGGAAAGAGCTGGTTGAGAAGTATGCGAGGCGGGCGGTTGCGCTTGATCCTAAATCCACAGCAGGGAACTTGCTGAGTGGAAACTAGTGTTTCTAGGGTGCAAACTTCATGACTAGGGCCCGCAGGGGGGAACGAGGATTGGGGCACTTAGTTCGATCGTGTTGTCAGGGAAGGACAAATCGACGACGGTGTCTTCGGTCAGGTTGATTAAGATTTCCTGAGTACATCCATCGCGGGTGAGAAAAAACTGCAGCTGGTCGGGCGCAGCATCGTCGAAAGTGCCTGGTGACGGTGCCGTGCATCCGAATACATTAGGGCGCTCCCCATTTGTCACGCTCAAGGCAAAAGAGCCATCTGGATTGGTCACTGGAACAGGAAGTGAACTTGAAACAATGCGATTCTTGGCGTTTCCAAAAACAAAGCCAATGGATGTCCCTTCCTTTAGCGGGCGCAAGCTAATCACGATGCCACCAAGGCCAGAGCCGGTCGTGGAATCCACAGCGACCCCAAAAACGACGAATGTAGTTACGAACGGGCCACAGTTTGTACATCCGCCGACTGCTATAGCGAGTAGGAGAGCCGAGACAAAACGACAAAAACGCTCTCCGATTGCCGGTCGCCTGCTCTGATTTCCAGCGTATCCTGCTCCTGCCATTGGATCGGTCCAAATCAGTTCCCTGGCGGCGAAAAGCAACATTGATCCGCGAACGAAAATCCGGTCTTACACGATCCTTGAAAGGACTCAGGATCCGGAAGATTTTCACAAGAAGTCGGTCGCTGGCAGTTCGGATCGTCAGGCGATCCACATGCATGTGACATCTCGTGGAAGATGGTCTCAGCGCATACGGCACACGCGTCAACACCGTCTGGTTGGCAATACCAAGCTTCGTCGCCAACTAGGCTGCAGCCGCCAGCGCTTTCGCAAGCGCCGCAGTTGGCGGTGTCTGCGCACTGGACTCTCAAACGCTTGTGGTTCGAGCCTCCGCACCCGCAGCGACCCTTCATACATTTCTTGAAGGAGGTCGGGACGCCCGGAATATCATCGATGCCAAGACACAAATCAGCCAAGTCATTCTTGCAGAGCAAGCTTGCATTTTCGCAACTTTCACCAGCGCCGTCCTCGATGATCGGGCCCGTGCAAGAGGTTGGGGCGGTGTAGGGGATGAACCAATCGAGGATGTAGTTGATCCCTAACTTCGTGAGATTTCCGATCACGGCCAGAATCGTTCCAAGATCTGGAATTGTTGCTGCGACTGATCCTCCTGTGGTCGAGAGATAGAGCATTTCAGCGACTGCGCCTTGAAAACCGGGGTCGGACGATGGATTGATCTGGGGGCCTGACGCCTGGGACCATGACCATCCGCCAATCAGTGTGGTCGTTCCAAGTGTCTCGTCAACGATTGTCATATCGCCCCACATTGTAATCGCACCAGCCCAAGCGGTGCTAGTTTGAGTCAGCGTCCAACTGCGGGCAAGGCCAGATCCTGCAGCCTCGCCGTTGTAGAGAACCATCACCAGGTTAGATGAACCCCCACCCACTCCGCAGCCGACGGTGACTGAGCCGCTACGCACCGATACGCCGCCTGCTAGAATACCCATCGGAACTGTCGCCGCCGTGCCGTTCAGGTTCACGACTGGCTCGCCCAGTTGGGTGTCGATTGACAGGTTCTCCGCATCGACAAGTGGGCCTAAGTCTAGCTCCATGCTTTGAAAGAGCGTCCGCAACTGAGCCATCGCAACAAGGCTCTGAAACGGGGACGTTCGAACAATAGCCCTCGGAACAAGTATCGATCGTACAAACGCTGCCGTCGTCACATATTACGCCCGTACATGAACCTCCCCCGCCACCTACGACTTGCGTACAAGGGCCACATACGATTTGCTCGGCTGCGACTGGAGTATCGCTCGACCCGACAGCGCTGCTTCAGAGATCGGATTTCTTGTTGTTCGTTTCGAAAATGAGTGGGGTAGCTGGAGGTGGGCGGTTTAGCGTCCTAGTTCTTGGCTTTTTTTCCAGGCTGCTTCTATTGCCTTGCCGATCTTGTCGAAGACTTCGTTTGACTTCATTGACTCAATGGCTGCTTGTGTTGTACCGCCGGGGGAGGTTACTTTTCTTCTGAGGTCTTTGGCGGGTTCGCCTGACTCGATCATCATGCGGGCTGCGCCTAGGCAGGTTTGCTTGGCGAGTAGGTCTGCCTCTTGTTTTGGTAGGCCGATTTTTTCGGCGGCTGCGGTTAGGGCTTCTACGAAATAATAGAAGTAGGCTGGTCCGGAGCCGGAGATTGCGGTGACGGCATCCATTTGTGATTCGTCTTCGAAGGCGACGCAGCGTCCGCCTGCTTCAAAGATGCGCTGTGCTCGCAGGAGGTCTACCGGTTGGGCGTGCAACCCTTTGCAGACGGCGGCCATCCCTGCGCCTACGTGGATGGGGAGGTTTGGCATCGCCCTGACGACTCTGATTCTCTTTGGGGCGAAAAGTTCTTCGATGGTGTTTGTGCAGACGCCTGCCATGATGGAAACGATTAGTTGATCTTCTCTGACGAGGTCTGCAAAGCCCTGACAGACTTCGGCGAACTGTTGGGGTTTGACTGCCAAGACGATGATGTCGCTGTTTTCAGTGGCAGACCTGTTGTCGTCGGTAACGGTTACGTTGAATCGCTCGGCAAAGAGGTCTCGGCGAGCTTGGTTGGGGTCTGCGGCGATGATTCGGTCTGCAAAAAGGAGGGTGTTCCGGACGATGGCGTGCACGATCCCCTCGGCGGCGTTTCCCGCCCCGATGACTGCTATTTCGTATTGACGAAGCACTTTGGCGTATACCACTTTCTTTGTTTCGGACACATTTGGTCTTTTGTTCGGTTCCCCCTGACTCAATTCGTGGCTGGTGACGGGGGAGGATAGTACACTATCGACGTGATCGAGCTGATTGTCGAGGATGAGGCTGTGTTTATGTCGGCAAAAGCGGTTCCGGGGGCATCGCGTACGCGCCATGCTTGGGAACTAGATGGGCAGTTGAAGATTGCTGTGGCGGCGCCTCCTCAGAAGGGGAAGGCGAACAAGGCGATCATCTTGCTCATGGCGGAAGTACTTGGGGTGCCTGGGCGCGATGTGACGGATGTGTCTGGTCAGACGAATCCGATAAGAATAATCAGGATCGATCAGACGACAGTAGGCGCGGTTCGCGCTGCCGTGGGGTCAGGTCGATCCTGATGTTTCATTCTTTTGTTTTCTTCACGACTAGCGTCGGTGTTTGAAGCTGAACCGTCCGGCGATTTTTTCATGGACTTCGATTGTGTTGGTGATGATTAGTGATGTGCCGAGAATTCGAACACGCCCCTGGCCACCACCGCCTCCAGCCGCACCGGGATTCGAGCTTCCGGCCAAGTTCCAGCTATTTGGCTCGATTGATTGCTCGATAAGGTCACGGAACTTTGTTAGGCGATCCTCAAGTTCTCGTTCTGCTTGCTCGCCACCCTGGGTTTGCTCTTGCCCGCTTGAACCGCCCTGGAACACGGACTGGCCTCCACCACCACCGGATGTTTGCTGAGTATTCTGCAAGTCGATCGCTGGCGCAGTTTGTCCGAAGTCTGGAACCCGAAGAAGTAGGTCGGTCACGTTATAGACTAGGGTGTACATTTTTCCGTCGAAGTCGCCGCGTGTTGAAATGGTGAGCTTGTTTCCGATGCCTTGGAAGGATAGCTGACCCGAATCTGATATCTGGAGCAGGATCTCGCTGAGAACCTCAGCGACTGTCGTCTCATACAATTTCATGGTAACGGGAGTATCAAGCCCCACACCTTCTGCAGAAAGTTGGTTCCAACGTGGGATGATGTTTACCTTGCGATTGCCTTGCTCGCGCAACCAATCAAAGGCCTCTTCCAGCGTGTTCTCAACCCAATCGACTGACTCGATTTTCTTTGCGAGCAATAGTTCGACTGCGTTTTGCGGGGTAGGGCGAGTGATGGACGCAGCTGAAAACTCCGTCAACATTCCTCCCTGAGGGGCTTGCGCCAATGTCATCGCCGTGCAAGCGAGCAATCCGCACAGGGCTGCGCCGTTCGTTCTTTTGTTCATTCCTGCCATCCTCCGCGTTCTGGGTTTTTCACGGCCGCGCTGACTCCCAGTTGGTCGTGCGGACGGTTGCCTCCGCAGAGCCGTGTTTTGGCTTGAGCCGCCCCACGCCGGGGCGCGCCCGATAATTTAGCATAGGCTATAAATAGCGCCAAGGCCAATGTGCTTTATCGACTTTTTGGCGTACCGTGGCGAGTGGAGCCACGATTCATGGCCTCTTGGTCTTTTTGCGTTGTTTTTGGGCTTGGAACGGGGTTTCCTAGTCGCTGCCGCAGAAGGGGTTGGCTTGGTCGTTGGATCCTTCGAAACATCTCTGGAAGGCGGCGACGTCTGCGAGGTCGATCACTCCGTCTTGGTCGATATCGATGTGTTCGCAGTCTGGGCCCAGGAGGCCGGTCTGCGGTCCGGTCTGGCAGGCGACTAGGTCGGCGAGATCGAAATCATCAACGAACAGGTCCAGGTTGAAGTCTCCTGCGGCAAATGGGATGGGGTCGGAAACTGTGAAGAAACTCGCACCGCCCAAGAGTGGTTCGAGCGTGATGTTTCGGTTCCAGAAGAAATTCATTCCTAGAATGCCGGGGAGTACATTCGACGGCGAATCGGGGGAGCTGAGGTCAAGGACGACAAACGGTGCTCGCGAGAATTCTAGTGCACCGCCTAGCGCGTTTATTTTGACGAAATCAATATAGTAGCCGGGGACACCGGTAACCAGTCCCCCCACCCCGCACGCATCGACCGTGAAGTCTGGGGTCAAGGGGAGACTCATGGCGGCTGCGGTCGTCGTTGAGATGATCGATGTTTGCGCGCCGGTATCGACGAGCATGCGGAATGATTGAATGATGTTTGTGGGCGAGCTCTGGCCCTCTAGAAGCTGCACATCAGTGAAGAACCATCCGCCAAACGGAATCAGACCGGGACCGGAAGAAAGCTGTGTCGGAACGAACGGAGTTTCCAAATCCTCAAAGTCGAACACGTTTGGCCAATAGGTGGCTGTGAGGACGCCGAGATCTGCACTTCCGACTTGAAGTGGGATTAGGTGCGGATACTCGGGAACAGGATCGAACTGGTTTTGCAGTTCAACTCTTGGGCCTCTAAACGTCCTGCCACCGTGGGTTATCAACTGCGGTTGATCGACGTTGACGATTGTATTGCGGAAGGCGATAAAGGCTGTTCCCAATACGCCGGATACGGCTTCCTCTCCTCCACAGATGATCGGCGGAATGGTCAAGGCGGACACATTTGAGTGACCCGCGACTTGCAACAAGTCCAAAGTGTCGTCGCCTTGTATTGCTGATAACCCTGCGGCGAAAAATCCGACTGGCCACGTGAGGGTTGCTGGTACAGTATCGCCGACGCCTCCGACCTC
>JAJDDZ010000393.1 GCA_029260025.1 Phycisphaerae bacterium
TCTGATGTGCCCAATTGTGACGGATATGCAGAAGGCTGAGCGTATTCTTGAATGGGCGGTTACGAAGATGGAGGAACGCTACGAGCTTCTTGCTGAGGCTCGGGTTAAAAATATCGATTCGTTCAATGCGCTGGGGGCTGAGAAGATTTACGAGCGGTTTGAGCCGGCGGACGAGATTGAAAAGAAGGCGATCCCTACGCACCTTCCCTTTATCGTTGTGTTTATCGATGAGCTTGCTGATTTGATGATGACGTCTGCGAAGGAAGTGGAGCACCATCTTTCACGACTGGCGCAGAAGTCTCGGGCGGTTGGGATTCATATTATTGTTGCGACGCAGCGACCTGAGGCGAAAGTCGTTACGGGTCTTATTAAGTCTAACCTGCCGACGCGGATGTGTTTTCGGGTCTCTTCTCGGATGGACTCGCGCATTGTTTTGGATCAAAACGGCGGCGAGGTTCTTCTTGGGCAGGGGGATATGCTTTTCTTGCCGCCTGGTTCGCATAAGTTGATTCGGGCGCAGGGGACTTATCTTGAAGATGATGAAGTTCATGCTGTGTTGGAGGATCTTTCATCTCGTGCGAAACCGGAGTTCCATCCTGAGTTGATGCGGATTCGGACGGCTGACGCTAACGCGGGGGCGGAGCTTCGTGATCCATTATTTGACCAAGCCGTGCGGGTTGTTTGTGAGTCGAAACGTGGGAGTGTTAGTTTGCTGCAACGGCGTTTGACTATCGGTTACTCGCGTGCTTCTCGGTTGATTGATCAGATGTCTGAGGCTGGTCTTGTTGGTGAGTACAAAGGTTCACAGGCGCGGGAAGTCCTTATGACGGTCGAGGAGTGGGATGCACTTCGGGCCTCGGTGGCAGCTGATATGAGTCAGGGGTATGCTGCAGATGAGGATGATGAATCGAGTTCAGGGGGTAGCGGTGTCTTTGCTGTTTCAGATAAGAATGAGACTGAATACTAAACGACTGAATTCTGCGGTCTTTGAAAAAAGTTCTTGACATCGTGTTCGGAATTTGTCAGACTGCGGAGCGTTGGGCGATTCGCCCTTTATTGACAATTGAATAGTTCACGATTGCCGGTGCTTGGTTTGAAACCAAGCCAACGAGGGAAGGTGGTTAAAATCCACCGCGGACCCGCCGCTGTAATCGGGTACGAAAGTCGCAGGAAGCCATTCGCTTTTTGACTGAAGAGAGCTTGTTTTTCAGTCTATCATGGGCGGAGAAGGCGCGATGAGTAGGATGATCCGAAAGCCAGAAGACCTGCCGGTGATTGATGTTTTGGTTGTGGTGCTCTCGGTGTATAGGGCGCTGTTGTCCATGCTTTGCGATGTCCTTGCTTGCTGCGCGTTTCTGCGCTGCGCGTTTGGTCCTGACTGCTTTGCACTTGGAATCCCGGCGCTCTCAACCCGAGTAGCGCTGGGATTTTTTTGTGGGCGGATTGCCTCGTGGAGAGGGCGTCGCCTCTGGAAGGTGGAAATTATGGTAGTTGGGCGAAGCAGGTTCTTGGGTCGTAACGGGGTTTGGGTTCTTGCCGCGATGGCCTTGGCGTATTGGGTTGGTGGTGTGAACGTTGTTCGTGCGGACCTTTTCCAATCGTATTCGAACATGGAAGTTTTCGAGCTTCCGGTTGGGACTTCGGTTTTTGATGTTGGGGCTGATGGCCGGATCATTGCGCTTGTTGGTGCTGATGTCTATATTGAGAACGTCGCGGGGGGGCGGAGCTTTCTACTCTACGGGACTTTGCCGGGAGCGGACATTGCCTCTTTTGGGGCTGCGTTTATAGCGGTTTCTCCAGATGGGACTCGGATTTCGGTCGGGAATAACGGCGGGGCATCGTTTGGCGATTTTCAAGTTGGGGTCTTCGATTTTTCCACTTTGACGGGTGACTGGGTGGCGGCAGATCACTTTGTTGGGCTGTGGATGGATGGTAGTCGGTTGATCATTGCTGCGAGCGACTTCGTGAACGGTAGCACAGTGACAGTGCTTGACGCTTTCGACGCGGATTCTGCGAATTGGACGAATACAACGGTGGTCGAGAATATCGGGGGGGCTGCTGGCGGTATTGCGTTGGATGGAGCCGGGAATCTGTTTGCTGGGAACGGTTTCTCTTCGAGTGGACCGAGCGGGACCGGTGCGGTGAAGATATTCCTCGCCGATGATTGGACGGCGGCGCTTTCTGGAGGGGCGGTTGTCGATTTTGAGATTGGCGGGGTTCTTGTTGTTGATCTTTTGAGCGCGAGTCCGCTTGCGTTTGATGTCGAGGGGAATCTTCTTGTTGGGGGCGGGGATGCTGCGCCTGATGACGATTCGGTTGCGATTGTCCGTGCGGGCGCCTTGAGTGATGCCGTTGCGGGAATGTCTGCTGTCGATGTGAATGATCCGCTTGCGGTTCGGCGAGTCGATCCGATTGCGGCGAACGATTTCAATTTCTATTCTTGCGGGGCGAACTTGGTCTTGGGTGAGTTTTATGTGAGAGATTTTGGAGCTAGCACGGTCTATGTTTACCGAGATTCTTCTGGTGTTCCTGCGCTGGGCGAGTGGGGTATGGTTTGCATGTCGCTTAGTTTGCTTAGTGCTGGGACTGTGATTGTGCGCCGTTCTGCTGGGCAGTTTGGTCTCGCAGCGTAGGAGCGAAACCGTGCGGACACTGAGTTGGTTCTTAGTCTTGTTTACGTACTCCGTGGTAACAGACGCGGCGTGGTCGCAAAGCCCATTTGCGACTCGCGTCGTGTCTTTTGATCCTGCGCCGGGGACCTTTGCGCAGAACGATGCGTTTAATGATGCGGATCGGGCGGTTGGGGCTCCTCATGGGGGGACGCTTTCTGTGCCGGATAACACGTCGATCGTATCGTTGGGCGCTTTTGGTGGTTCAATTACGCTTGGTTTTGATCATACAGTTTTGGATCATCCTCTGAATCCGTATGGGGTTGATGCGATTGTTTTTGGGAATTCTTTTTTTCCGGGAAGCGATGAGCAGGTGCGATGGGGTGAGGCGGGGGTTATCGAGATTAGTCGTGACGCGAATGGGAATGGGATTGCGGATGATGCTTGGTATCTGATTGAGGGTTCGCACGTCGATGCGCTCACGTCGGACTATCTGGTGGTAACTTGGGATGCCGATACTTCTGACTCGATGTATCCACCGAGTTTGGAATCCTGGTTGCCTCCGGGGTCTGCTGTTATCTGGGAGACAGGGAGTTTCGAGTTGCCCGTGGATGTATTCGGTAGCTTCATCGTTGGAAACCCGAGCGCGGATTTGGAATTGGAAGGGATCTTTGGGTACGCTGATTTTTCTCCGACGCTTCTGCTTGGGGATGTTGACGGTGATGGGACTGTTGATGATGTCACGGCGGTAGCTGCTGAGTTTTATACTACTCCTGATGATCCGATTTCCGTTGGGATGACGTTGGGGTCCGGTGGTGGCGATGGGTTTGATATTGGTTGGGCTGTTGATGAGGTGACGGGGGTTTCTGCTGAGCTTGATGGGTTTGATTTCATTCGGATTACGACGGCGGTGTTCGCGATCGATAGGGCGCTGGGTGAGATTTCTACTGAGGTTGATGCGGTATCGGATGTATCGCCTGATCTTTTTGGTGATGCTGATGGGGATGAGGATGTTGATTTAAGGGATCTGTCTGTGGTGCTTGGATGCCTTGGGGTGGAGCTTCCTGACGGTGGTGATTGCTTGGTTCTTGATCGGGATGGTGATGGGGTTTTGGAACTTGATGAGGTTGGGGAGATTGTTGTTCGGGTCATCGGGCCAGAGTGGGGTGGGCGATGATGGGCGGACGTGGTCGAGAAGTTTCTCGCGGGTTTACGCTTGTTGAGTTGTTGGTTGTTTTTGGTGTCACTGCTCTGTTGATTTCAATTCTCTTGCCGAGCTTGTCGGCTGCTCGTGGCCAGGCACGTCGGACGGTTTGCTCCTCAAATCTTCGGGAACTTGCTGCTGCGAATAGTTTTTATTCGGATGATGGGGGGGTGTATGTTCCTGGTGCTTCTGAATTTTCAGCGAACTTGAAGCGGTGGCACGGGGAGCGGGATGGGATTGGTGAGGTTTTCGATTCTTCGCGCGGAGCGTTGGTGGATTATCTTGGGAGTGAAGAGCGGGTGAAGGATTGTCCGGTCTTTGATAGTGATGCGCTTTTGCGGGAACGGGATGGTTTTGAGCGGGGTAACGGGGGGTATGGTTATAACAATCGGTTTGTTGGGACTCAGCTTGCGAAGTTGGTTGATGATGAATATGTCGTGACGGATGATCGGGGTGGTGCCTATGTTTCTGATGTGAAGCGGCCTGGCGAGACGGTCATGTTTACGGATAGTGCGCTTGCGCAGGGGCGGTCTGGTCGGCCGGGGAGAGGGGCGCGGACTTGGTTGATTGAATATAGCTTTGCCGAGCCTCGGTTTCATCCGCAATATCCAACGTCGCGGGCTACGCCATCGGTGCATTTTCGTCATCGTGAGCGCGCGAATGTTGTTTGGTGTGACGGTCATGTTGATGCTGAGCGGATGACTTTCTCTTACAAGAGTCGATTCTATCCGGTTGATCCAGCGGATTTTTCGATTGGATGGTTTGGGGTCTCTGACGACAATTCGCTTTTTGATCTTGAGTAGCGGTTCGCTCTCTGTGCTTGGCGGGGGCTCTGTGTTACGATTGATGCTCTTATTCATTATGGAGTGTTCACTATGCGTAACTTTGCGGTGCTTGGTCTCTTATTGCTTGTATTCCCTGGTTGTAGCGTTCGTGCGCGATGGTCGGTACAGGCGGATCGGTCGGTGAGGTCTGTGGGGAATTCTGAATTTTTGAAACAGTATGCGGCTACTCGGCGTTTTTCCGCTGGTGAACCTCGTAGCATTTCTCTTACGCCTGATGGCAAGGCGATCCTTTTTTTGCGGTCCGGGCCTCGGTCATCTGTTCATGATCTTTATGAGTATGACGTAGCGACGGGGACTGAGCGCGTTTTGTTGACGGCTGAGGAGGTTTTGCAGGGGGCGAAGGAGACGCTTTCTGCCCAAGAGAAAGCTCGTCGGGAACGGATGCGCCTTTCTGCTCGGGGGATTGCGATTTACGAGCTCAGTAAGGATGGGACTCGGATCTTGGTGCCGATGTCGGGTCGATTGTTTGTGGTTGAGCGGGCTGACAAGGTTGTTACCGAGCTTCTTAGCGAGAAGGGGTATCCGACGGATGCGCGGTTTTCTCCGGATGCTCGATTCGTTTCTTGTGTGCGCGGGGGAGAAGTTTTTGTGATTGAGATCGCTAGCGGCATCGAGACGCAGGTGACTTCTGGGGCGGGCGGGGATATTACCAACGGGATGGCTGAGTTTGTTGCGCAGGAGGAGATGGGTCGGCGGGAGGGGTATTGGTGGTCGCCGGATAATCAGACTCTTGCTTATCAGCAGAACTCTACGGCGGGAATGGAGACGATGCATATTGCTGATGCG
>JAJDDZ010000005.1 GCA_029260025.1 Phycisphaerae bacterium
CCACAGTAGTCCGCGAGGGCGTTTTCGAACTCGGGGACTTTTGGACCTAGGCTGAGTGTGGGCGTTTTCAGTACGGATACGACGGCTTCGATCTCCGCGTTTGTCACGAAGGGCCTTGCTAGCGGGATGTCGTACTTTTTGGTCACGGTTTTCTCGATTTTCATGGGTTTACTTTGCCACGGGCTGCTGCTGCGTATTATAGTCGGTTTCGCTCGGTCCCGATAACTCTGGAGCAGCCATACTCGCGCGGTTTCGCGTGGTCGCGTTTGTACATAAGTGGATCGGAGCATCGGGTCGCAGTCTTTTGACGTAAGGTACTTGCAAATGGCGAAAACTGGAAAATCTGCGAAGTCGGGTCAGAAAAAGGCGACCGGAGGGTGTGGGCCTCTACTCTCCGTTCAGCGGTGGAAGGACTCGATCGACCAGCGGACGACGACGGTGGGGATCATTGGTCTCGGTTACGTTGGTTTGCCGCTTTCGCGAACCTTTTGTGCGGCTGGGTTTTCATGCGTTGGTTTTGACGTTGATCCTACGAAAGTCTCAATGCTCAACGGCGGGAAGAGCTACATCAAGCATGTTCCGAATTCGCTGATTAAGCGTCTGGTGGGCGAGGGTCGATTTCGGGCGAGCGACGATCCGAAATGCTTGAAAGAGTGCGACGCGATCATTATTTGCGTCCCGACGCCGCTTACGAAGATGCGCGAGCCGGATATGAGCTACGTCGAGAATACCGCTCATCTGGTGGCGGATAATCTGCGACGGGGACAGCTCGTTTGTCTTGAGAGTACGACGTATCCGGGGACAACTCGGGAACTGGTGAAACCAATCTTAGAGACGACGGGGTTGAAGGCTGGGAAGGATTTCTTTTTGGCGTTTTCGCCTGAGCGGGAAGACCCGGGGCGTAAGAATTTTACGACCGAGACGATCGCGAAGGTGGTCGGTGGGCATGATCCGTCTAGTATGAAGATTGCTTCGGCGCTCTATGGAGCCGCAATTTCGAAAGTTGTTCCGGTGTCAAGTTGCGAGGTGGCTGAGGCTGCTAAGATTCTGGAGAATGTCTACCGATGCGTGAATATCGCGATGATCAACGAGCTAAAAGTTCTCTTCGATCGGATGGATATCGACGTTTGGGAAGTTGTTCGTGCGGCCGCGACGAAACCATTCGGTTTTCAACCGTTTTATCCCGGACCGGGTTTGGGCGGACACTGTATTCCGATTGATCCGTTTTATCTTACGTGGAAAGCTCGTCAGTACGATATGAACACGCGGTTTATCGAGCTTGCGGGCGAGATTAATACTGCGATGCCAGAGTATGTGATCGCTAAGGTGGCGGAGGCGCTGAACACGAAGAAAAAATCGATCAACGGGTCGAAAGTTCTGGTACTTGGGCTTGCTTATAAAAAAGACGTAGATGACAGTCGTGAGTCGCCGTCGATTGAGTTGATTGAGATGCTCAAGGCCCGGGGCGCGAAGGTTGATTACAACGATCCGTATGTTCCTAAGACGCCGAAGCAGCGCGAGCATAATCTGAACATGACCAGCAAGAAACTGACGGTTGGGTCGGTAAAGGGGTATGACTGTGTGCTAATCGCCACGGATCATACGTCGTATGATTACGAGTGGCTGGTGAAGCACGCGAAGTTGATTGTTGATACTCGCAACGCGACGGGGGATGTTAAGACGAACCGCAAGAAGATTGTGAAGGCGTAGGGATACGTCGGAGCGTACGACGATTGCGGGCTTTGATCCGTCTGGTCGCGGTTAGGGCTTCCACGGGAAATTTGCCGGTCTCACAGGGGTCGGAAAGAAGCCTCTTCGCGACTAGCCTATGGTTTATGTTCTATCATTTCGTACAATCCCTGGCCTGAGTATTTGAGTCTTCCTCGTGCGACGAGTTCGTCCCAGACGGCTTTCGGGTATTGATTGGGTGGCATGATTGCGACGATACCCGATTCTCTTCCGCTGGACATTGGTCCGTGTCCCAAGCTTGATTCGTCGTCGAGGCGACTTAATTTGAGGCGTTTCTTGAAGGCTTTCATTGCTTTCTTGATCATTTCGGGACTTGGGGGATCTGTCGGCGATGCGGCATCGGTTTCGGGCATAACTCAGCGCTCCTTTGGTTAGTTTTCTTGTGCGGTGGAGGGGGGACTCATTCATGCGCCTCTGCCGCGGAGGTTTGCCAATGTACCGCCCCCATACTGGGCTGGCAAACGGCAGTGGAGGTTGAGTGAAGTCAACGGTGGACGATCTGCTTGCGTCGTTACCAAAGCCCACCCCCACGGTGTCCTGCGATTACTAGATGACATGCTACCGCTGCGGAAATCAATCCGTACCAGATCGTCAATCGTTGTTGCTCTCGCTCCTTCAGGTCAAGAAAGAATTGTAGAAAGACCAGTGGGAGTACATAGTACCTGGGCTCGACTAAGGGATGGGGAGTGAGATACGCCAAAGAGAACCCGGACGTAAGCAATAGCAAGTGGCAGTTCGGAGCTTGAACCATACGTCGAGCCAATCCGGGGATCGCAAGCAGAACCAATGAAACCGCGACGCCGCGCGCGATGAGTGATTGCTCCATGAGCATGAGCGGATGATTCCGCAAATAATTAGGGTTATGATTCCAGGGGTGGGGATTCCAATAGGTTACGACCGCTCCGGTCGCCGCAAGTACGGATAGCACGATCACCGCGGTGCCCAGTCTTGGTCTGCGGCGAAGCCACCGTGCCAGTGCGATGAAATCTGTGGGGATAGATGGTATCCATATCGGTCCCCAGAGTACGACAAGAAAGAGTGCGAACAGGTAAAGTTGGGCACTGTTGAAGCGAAATCGGTTCCCCTCGACATGGATGATGTTAAACCCTTTGTTCGTGACAAAAAACAGGGCTGCGGCGAATAGGATCAACACGTGGAGCCAAGCTTGGGATGCGAAAATCGTGATGTAGTTCTTATTGCATTGTGGCGTTGAAGGCTCGAAGGCGCGACGCTTTTCTTGCCATACGTCCAGAGCAATCCATGCTGTGAAAAACGCGATCCAGACGATATTGGACTGTCGAATCAAGCATGCGTCCAAGATAGCGAGCGCCGACCATGCCCGAATCTTGCGAAGGTGGAGAAAGAGCCCCGCGGTCAGCATTAGCAGTGATGCGCTCTCGGTGTACGCTAGTACAGTAAACGGGAAGATGAGCGGAAGCCAAGCGACGTGCAGCAATCGATTTTCGCGGAAGTTATGAATCTTGCTCGTGGACTTCAGAATCCAGAGCATGGCCACGGACAAGGTCGCATTGACCAGCCTAAGAACCCAGAGCTCTGGGCCGAAAATCTTTGCCGGAAGGTAGGTCAGGAAGTGATACGT
>JAJDDZ010000041.1 GCA_029260025.1 Phycisphaerae bacterium
ACGCAAGTCCATGCAAGACGTCAAGGATACTGCACAGCTTGTGCGAAAGAAGATCCTGGAAGTCCGGTCGCAAGCAACGGACTAAATTACGTTCCGCCGTGGGCGCGGAACAAATCGGACGAACGATACGGTTCACCGCGCAGGACGTCCTTTGTTTGAAGGCGCCCCTGCGCGGTGTGTTTGTTTAGGTTCGTCTGGATTCTTACGGAGATGAGATGGCTGCCACATTTCAACTTGATCTTGACTCCATTGATCTTGAAGCGACTTTCATTGACCATGATGGGATCTACAAGATTCTCCCTCATGCTCACGAGTTTAAGTTGCTCTCCGGCGTATGCATGATCGATACGGACAAACGGCACATCGTGGCCTACGCAGACATCGCTCAGGATGACTGGTGGGTCCGTGGTCATGTTCCAGGTAGGCCGATTCTTCCCGGTGTCCTTATGCTTGAGATGGCCGCCCAAACCTCAGCCGTCCTTGCAAAAAGCGTCCAGTCCGATGATAGCTTCATTGGGTTTGGCGGCGTAGCCGAATGCAAGTTTCGTCAGAGCGTCAGGCCCGGGTCGCGTCTCTTTATCTTAGGCGTCGGGCAGGACATTCGTGCTCGGCGGGTTGTTTGCAGGACGCAGGGCGTCGTGGACCGTCGACTCGTCTTCGAGGCTGAGATTACCGGGATGGTTCTGCGGTGATGTTTTCCTAGTTGAGTCTCGCGTTCGAGGCGTCTGGGCTTGGTGATTGTGATGGCGTTTCGCACTGAGTGCTACTCATCGCTTTCATGCGGGCCCACCGTTGTGCGACTGCAGTCTCGCGACGTCTGAGATCACCCTCCTTTTTTTCTAGTTCGGCGGTCTTTCGACCGAGATCTTCGCGCTCGTCGATAAGTCGTTGAGACTCTTGCTTATTGCGTTCGGCGAGGGTTATGATGTCTCGCTCTCTACTTTCGATCAGTTCGTTGTATCGTTCCAGATCGTGGAGCTTCCCGCGAAGGGCAGCTTCTTTTTTTTCCAGTTCTTCTTCCCATTCGGCCAAGCTACTTTGCTCGCCGTGATTCTGCGGATCCGAAGGTCGGGACATCGCTTCCCATGTATTCAAGCCAGTCCACGACGACGACAGATCATGTGAAAGCACCTCAGACGAGATACCTTTTCGTCGCTGTGATGCTGCGGGATGTTTGACCAGTGGAGGTTCGATGATCAATTCTCCTTCGTGATGGCGTTCGATGAATTCCTCTTCACTATCGTTGGCGATGCGCCCCAGTTGTAAACCGAACGGTCCCACCTTGATCGTGTCTCCGTGATGCAGAGAAGTCAGTGAACATCGCTGACCGTTTACGTGAAGTCCGTATCGACTTCCGAGGTCGAAGGCGGCCGGCGCTTCGCAGAAGCGAAAGATGACCGCGTGTCGCGTTGAGACATCTGGGTGATCCAGTTGTATCGAAGCGTCTTGGTGTTTCCCGAGAAGGACGACGGGGTCGCAAATCTCCCACGATTGATCGCCGCCTTCTAGTTTGTAGGTGCAGGGCGGGACAAAGTTCGAAAGTACTTCGCTGAGAGCGTTGTTCCAGTCCGAGACGTTCGGGTTGTGCGGTGTCTGGATTGCGATCTGGATCTTTGTTTCTCCGAGCTGGACAACGTCCCCGTCCCCTAGCACCGTGAGGTCGATTCGTACGTCATTTCGGAGCGTCCCGCCTTCTGTGTGCAGGTCCTTGAGGATAATCTCGGTTCCGGTGTTGACGATCACGCAGTGGGCGTCGGAGATGTTTTTGTCATGAAGTACGATGTGCGCAGGGCGGCGGGAGCCAAGGAGCGTAACGGGTCTTCTCAGGTTCCAGGTTTTTTGTGCGACCGTTCCCATTCCGGCGGTGATGCGAACAAGCGGCGCCGTTGCAGGGAGTTGCAAAACCTGTGCGCGGACTGTGGTCGTTGATTCCATACAGCGTTATCCCTCTCCCAAGTCTTCCCGACGCGGACCACGCGTTTTGATTCCTCTTCGCTGTGCGGAATACGACGCGCAGTGAAGCAGTACCCACTCCTTCGAATCTGAAAGGGGCGGAAACTGGGCGGTCCTTGCCGATAGTAAGGTACGATTCCCTCGTACGGGGGGGCAAACCCGGATAGACTCATTTGCGTCCGATAAGCAAAGAATAAGAAAGCGACTATGACCCAATCGAGGAGCCAATTGAACCGTACTATCATCTTGACCAACGACGACGGGATTGATGCGCCTGGGCTTTTGGCTGCCTATGACGCGATCTGCGAGCTGGGGGAGGTTCATGTTGTTGCTCCTAGCTCTGAGCGATCGGCTTGTAGCCACGCGATTACTCTTCGACGGCCTATCACTGTTGAGCGTGTTGATAACGATCATTTCGGACGGAGCTATTCGGTTGACGGGACTCCTGCTGATTGTGTTCGTCTTGGGTTTGCTGCTCTTATCGAGAAGCCGATTCACCTTGTCGTATCTGGGATCAATCGTGGTGCGAATGCCGGGGTTGATACATTTTACTCCGGTACGATTGGTGGTGCTCGGGAGGCGGCGATTCTTGGTGTTCCTGCGATCGCTTTTTCTCAGGCGCTTCGGGGTGAGGTTGAGACTGATTGGTTGAAGGCGACTGGGGCTGCTCGCTTGCTTGCAGAGATGCTTGTTGATGAGAAGCTACCCGGTCCTGGTTTTTGGAACGTGAATTTTCCTGCTCCGATTCCTGATGATCCCCTTGCTCATGTTCATCGCGTCGAGGTGGGTGAACATCCGATGCCAATGACTTTTGATCGCACCGAACAAGACGGTGGGCATATCATGCAATTTGATTACGGTGCTTCTTATTGGCTTCGTGATGTTACTGGGCCTAGCGATTTTAGCGTGATTCGCGATGGGGGAATCTCTGTGACTGGGATTCCGCTTTTCGCTCATTTCTAAGTTAAGGCGATAGTCCACGAGATTGCTAGCATCGCTAGCGCTGTTGCTCCTAATGCTAGTTGAGCTGTTCGTGTCTTTGCCAGGTTTTGGCCGTAGATTCCTAGTATGGCTCCGAGCGCTAGTCCTGTTATGAATCCTCCGATGTGTGCGCCTATGTCTGTGCGCTCGCCTCCTGTTCCGAGATAACCTAGCAGAATTGCGCCTCCGATTAAGGGACTCCATCTTGCGAGGGATCTTGTTTTGGAGTTTCTTTTCAGGTGCCAGGTTGAACCTGCCAGGATTCCCAGGGCGGCGAAGACGGCTGTGGATGCGCCGACTGATGTGTGACTCGGTTGGTGGAGGGATGCGTTGAGAAAGTTGCCGAGTGCGCCAGCGATTAGGATGCTTAGCCAACCTAGACCTGAGCCGAGGTGCTTGCCGACGAACAGTCCGAAGATTCCGCCGATGACCAAGTTGCCGACTAGGTGGGGGAGGTCGGAATGTAGGGTCAGGGCCGTTATTGTTCTGAAGTATTGTCCGTCCATGATCAGGCCTGCGCTTGTCATGCCTGACTCGAACCAGTTGCGGCCTAGCTGCCCGGTACGCTGGAGGAACTCGACAGCAATGAGGACTGCGACGTATCCGAACATTCCTGGCCAGCCGCTTGCGTTTCTTGACGGTGGCTGCGTTTGTTTTTTCGGATTGGGGTTTTCCTTTTCGTAGTCGTCAAGCTCTTTCTGTGCTCGCTGTGCGTCTTGGGGGAGTACCAGGAGGGCGAACTCTCCTTGCTGCTGGTATTGGTGGTGGTTTACGCCGGCGGCGCTGAGGACCGTGGATCGGCGTCGACATTCCTTGGCGCTTGTTGATCGGTAGACCAGGTTTAGTTGTTGGGGCGTTGTCATTACTCCGATTGTCGGCTCGGAGGGGGTGGGAATGGGTTAAAAATGGCTCCGGAATGGGTTTGATTTGAGCGGAATCGTTGATTGAGGGCTGTGAGAGCTGAAAATGGGTTTGTTTGTATTTTTTGGCGGAAGGGATGGTTTGAAACGTCCAAACGTCCAAACGTCCAAACGTCGAAACGTCGAAACGTCGAAACGTCGAAAACTCGAAACGTCCAAATCTGAGGGAATGCGCGTTGAGGGGTTGTGGGTGGTGGCGGGACGAAGCCTTGAAGGGCGGGCGGTGGGTCGATGATTCCGCTGGCGGGTTGAGTTGTTGGGGTTTCATGGTTTTTTGCTCCTTTCTGGTTGCGAACCTCCGGTTACGTCTACCTGTATAACTTGACGGGTGATCGGTTAAGGGAATTTCTTAATCGATCAGGTGGTTAGAGCGTGTAAACGTCGAAAAGTCGAAACGTTGATATCGGAGGGGATGCGGTTTGTAGGGTTGTGGCGTTTTGAAAAGGCAGGTCAACCTTTCGCCTTGGGGGGCGAAAGAACGACCGTGCCCTACCTCGAATGATGGGCGATCGTTTGGGCTTTTAAATCGATCAGGTGGTTAGAGCGTGTAAACGTCGAAAAGTTCAAAAGTCCAAACGTCTGGAGTTTGGCTGCTGGGCTTTTGGTGAAAGGGTTTTGGTTTGAATTGCCGGTATTGTGCTGAGGAGATTCTGGAGGCTGCGGTTGTTTGCCGGTTCTGTGGGGCGGCGAAGGATGGCGCCGGGGAGTGGTGTGCGCCAGCCATGCCTGCGGCGTTACCAGCGAGCAGGCCCGGTGGTCTGACGATCAAAAGCTCTGGTTGGTTTTTTGTTTTGTCTGGCGTTTTTTCTTTGGTGTGGGTTACTTCGGATGTTGCCTTTTTGGGGGCGGTTCGGAGCGGTGCTTTTGCGTTTGTTTATAACTTTGTTTTTGCGGCTTTGTTTTTGGCGATGGGGGTTGGATTGATTGTTGGTCGGTGGTGGGGGTATCGGGTTTTCATGGGTGGGACTGCTTTCTATAGTTTGGATCGGATCTTGTTCTTCGTGAGTAAGGATACGCGGGAAGCCTATCTGGCGGCGAGCGGAATCACGCAGGAGGTTCGGGGGATGATTGATATGAGCCTTTTTGATGATGGCGTTTTTCTTGGGACGGTTTTGACGCTTGTTTTTTGGTGGGGGTTTGGTTTTTATATCTATTTTCGGCGGGGGTATTTTGTTGGGGGGGGCTGATGTGTCGGGCGAAGCGTTTGGCACTAGCCCCCCCCCGACACGATTCGTTGCGAGACGAAGCTTGATCATCTAACCCCGGAAGCAACGGGCTTTCATTCCCGTTTACAAGGCTATTCACTCTTTGGCGTTTGGCGAAAGCGAGGGGACGTGTTGCGGTTGTTTTTCGCTAGATCGGGATAGGTTGCTCGACTAGCGATCGAATAGTTTCGATCAGCACTGTGCTGTTGATGGGCTTTGCTAGGTGTCTGTCGCAGCCAGCGGCGAGAGCCCGTTGTGAGTCGGTGGCGGTCGCGCTTGCGGTTAGCGCAATGATGGGGAGCGAGATACCTTGTTGGCGGATTCTTTTGGCGACTTGGTATCCGTTCATGACGGGCATCTGCATATCCAGGACCACCGCGTTGGGGAGCTGCTCGACGGCGCCCGACGTTTCCCTGTCGCGTAGCGCGCCAATGTGGTCCACCGCCTCTTTTCCGTTTGAGACGATTGTTACTTCTGCCTCCTCTTTCTCGAGTATGCGGCGAATTAGCAGCTGGTTGGTTGGATTGTCCTCAGCGCACAGGATTCGTATACCGCGAAGCCGTGAGGTTGCGCCGTCATGTGTTGTTTCGAAGTTTTCACGTTTGACATCTCGTTGTTCTTGGGGAGCGTCCGTATCGTCGAACCGGGGGTTTCCGGCGTCGATCGTGATTCGGAAACAGGTTCCGTCGCCGGGGGCGGTGTGAAGGATCTGTAGGTCGCCACCAAGGAGATTCGCGAATTTTCGAGAAATGGCGAGTCCAAGTCCGGTTCCGCCTCTTGCTGCCGTTTCTGCAGAGTTTACTTGCGAGAACGGTTGGAAAAGGGACGCTGCCTGGTCGGGAGTCATCCCGATTCCGGTATCAAGTACATCGAAGACGACGGTGTTGTCCTCGGCGAATCGGAGCCGTACCGTTACTGATCCCTGGTCCGTGAACTTGATTGCGTTGCCGACGACATTGAGAAGGATTTGGCGGAGTCGGATTGGATCGCTGTCAATGCTGCGGGGGGAGCGATTGACATGCTCAACTCTTAAGGCGACGCCTTTAGCGTGGGCTGTTGAGGCAAACGTTTCGATGGCGTCTTTTGCGAGCAAGTTCGGGTCGCACGGTTCCTTGGAGACAGTCATCTTTCCGGCTTCGAGTTTCGCTACGTCCAGGATGTCGTTGATGATGCCGAGTAAATGCTCTCCGCTACGGTGAATGATTCTTGCCGATTCTAGTCTTTGCGACTGTGTGAGTTCGGGATCAAGCAGCTGCTCAGCGAATCCTAGCACGCCGGTCATTGGTGTACGGATTTCGTGGCTCATATTCGCCAGGAATTTGCTTTTTGCATCGTTGGCGGCGTCCGCTTGGACCCGTGCTTCCATTAGTTCGACTGTTGTTTTTTCTTGTTGTCGCAGTATTGCGTTTAGCGACCTGTAGAGTCGGCGTGCGAGTGTGCCGCCCACCGCCATGAAGATAGCCATAGAACCTACGAGCACCCAGACGGCGGATTGTGCGAAATCCTCGTCTTCTCGACTTGATTCTCTATAGAGTATTGTATGAAAGCGCTCAAGTTGTTCTACGCGAGTTTCCAAGTCTAGGGAGGCTCTGTGGAGAATCGCTTCGCTGTGTGTGTCGTGGTCTTCTTCAAGCGCTCTCCAGTATCTGACCGCTTCCTGCAGTCGCATGTGGGGAAGGTCTAACGCCGGTTCTTTGTAGCGTTGGTGAGTCTTGGAGAGCTGGACGAGAATCTCACCGAGTCGGTTGGATACGCTTAGCATTTGTCCGTGGCGTCCCTGCGTTGAACCGATATCCGCGGTGGCGTGGCAAGTCTTTTGGTGGGGAGTTGAACTGAGAATGTCTTCGGCTTCGTCGAGTAATCGCAAGCTCGCGACGTGATAATTCGTCAATCTTTCGTGAACGGTCCCGTCCCATGAGCTCCACCAGAGAAGCAAGCCCAGGCACGGTATCGCGGTGGCCGCGAAGGTTGCCCCCAACCCAGCGAAATGTCTCATCACGCTGGCGCTTTCTTTGGACCTTTTCTTGGGGACGGACTTCATTTTGCGGTCTCTAAGAGTCCGGAACGAATCGCGGTCTCTCGGAGGATTCGGAAATCTCCGATCGATGCCGGTATGTAGTAGTTTGCGTTTTGGTCGCCAAGGATGCTTTCATGTTCTTTGTTGGCTGGTGAAAGCGCCATGAATGCTTCGCGAATCCTGTCCTTGAGTGCTGCGGTGAGGCCTTTGGAACCGCCCCAGACGTAATTCGCATAGGGGGGAGTTTCCCAAATCGTACGGATTTTATCGCTTGTGATTCGCCCGTCCTTCAGCATGCGTTGAAGCGCTAGCGAGCTTACTGCGCCCGCGCCGACCTTCCCGCTCATCACTGCCTGCGCCGTATTTTCATGCGAACCCGAGTACGATGTTTTTGAGAAGAAGATCTCCGGTACCATTCCCTGCTCGTGAAGAAAGTGACGGGGCATGAGATGTCCGGAGGTGGAGAGTGGTGATCCAAATGACATCGAAGCGCCCTTCAGGTCGGCCAGCTCGGTAGCGGTGCTTGCGCTTGGTACGACGACGACGCTTGTGAACTGGAGATCAATGTCTCGCATCACGATGGGCGAGACGTCGCCCCGGCTGCAGGCCTGCAAGAAAGTCAGGCCACCGAACAAGCCCAGGTCGATTTGGCCGTTTTCCACCAGGTTGAGCATGTGTTCGTATGAATTCGGGATTACGAGTTCACAAGGGATTCCGATTTGTTGGGAAAGATAAGCAATCAGGGATCTGTGTCGGTTTTGGAGAGCCTCGGAGTTTTCGCCGGGTAGGACAGCGACGCGGAGAACGTTTGGGTCTGCTGCGGACCCGGTTTTCGGTCGGGCTGCGAGAGCGATCGCCACGAAAGCCGAGGTTAGTATCGCGAACACGATCCACTTTTTCATCAATCAATTCACTCCTCGGGAGATGTCACTTGCTGGTTGGCATCGTTGTTGGTATTAGGAAGAATCTCTCACCCGGCAAACCCGCGACAGAGATGTTGCTCCCCTGACAGAATCGAACTTACACAGTTATCGTATCGGCAATTCTACTGAAGGGTTTTCGTTTGTCTGGAGCTTCAAGTTAGGCTTTGGCCCGATAAGGTGCCGGAATTGGGGTGTGTCGAATGGACTTGTGGGTGGGATATGTTGGCGATGGAATCGGCGTTTTTATGGGGCGAAAAACGGGGACCGGCGGTTCGCCGATCCCCGTTGGTATCGCTTTGAATGACCGACGACAAGTCGGTGTTGCCCATGAGTGGAGCTTACATCATGCCGCCCATGCCGCCCATGCCACCCATGCCGCCCATTCCTGGGGGCATGCCGCCGCCGCCTGCTCCTGCTCCGACTGGGGTCTTCTCTTTGATTTCGGAGATGATGCAGTCTGTTGTCAGGAGGAGACTCGAAACGCTGCCTGCGTTTTGCAGGGCTACGCGTTCGACCTTGGCTGGGACTAGTACGCCCATCTTGATCATGTCGCCGTATTCACCGGTTAGTGCGTTGAAGCCGAAGTTGACGTCTTTGCTCTCGGAGACCTTCTGGCAAACGATTGAGCCGTCCAGGCCACCGTTTGCTGCGATCTGCTTGATGGGGGCGAGTAGGGCGCGACGGATGATGTCGGCGCCTGTTTTTTCGTCGCCCTTTAGCTTCTTGATGAGTGCGTCCAGGACTTTGGAGGCGCGTATGACCGCGACGCCGCCGCCGGGGAGGACGCCTTCTTCAACGGCTGCCCTGCATGCGTGGAGGGCGTCTTCGACGAGGGCTTTCTTTTCCTTCATCTCGATTTCGGTGGCAGCGCCGACGTTGATCTGTGCTACGCCGCCGGAGAGCTTTGCGAGGCGTTCGGAGAGTTTCTCCTTGTCGTAGTCGCTGGTTGTAGCGTCGATCTCGCTTTTGATTTGTGAGATGCGGGCTTTGATGTTCGCGGTTGTGCCGCCGCCTTCGATGATTGTTGTGTTGTCCTTGTCGATTCGGACCTTTTTGGCGCCGCCGAGGTCGGACAATGTGATGTTTTCAAGCTTTGTTCCGAGGTCTTCGAAGATGGCGGTTCCGCCGGTTAGGACTGCGAGGTCTTCAAGCATTGCCTTTCTGCGGTCGCCGAAGCCTGGCGCTTTGACGGCGCAGATCTGGAGGGTGCCTCGGAGCTTGTTGACCACGAGTGTTGCGAGTGCTTCGCCCTCGATGTCTTCAGCGACGATGAGTAGTGGGCGTCCTGACTGCGAGACTTTCTCCAGGATGGGGATCATGTCCTTTACGTTGGAGATTTTCTTTTCGCTGATGAGGATGTATGGTTTTTCGAGGTCGCAGGTCAAGCTCTCGAAGTTGTTCATGAAGTGCGGCGAAAGGAAACCCTTGTCGAACTGCATGCCCTCTACGAGGTCGACTGTTGTGTCCAGGGTCTTGCCCTCTTCGACTGTGATGACGCCGTCTTTTCCGACTTTGTCCATTGCCTGGGCGATCTGCTTGCCAATTTCAGCGTTTTGGTTTGCGGCACAGGTTCCGACCTGGGCGATCTGGGCGGTGTTCTTGACGGGGGTGCTCATGGATTCGAATTCGGCGACGATTGCTTCGATCGCTTTTTCGATTCCTCGCTTTAGTTGCATTGCTTCTGCGCCTGCGGCGACGTTTTTTAGACCTTCGTCGAAGATTGCTTCGGCGTATACTGTTGCGGTTGTTGTTCCGTCGCCTGCTACGTTTGAGGTTTGTGAGGCGACCTCTTTGACCATTTGTGCGCCCATGTTTTCGTAGGCGTCGTCAAGTTCGATCTCTTTTGCGACGGTGACGCCGTCTTTTGTGACGGTTGGTGATCCGAACGATTTTTCGATGACGACGTTCCGCCCGCAGGGGCCCAGCGTTGCTTTTACAGCCTTTGCGAGTTGTTTTACGCCTCGACGAATTGCTTCGCGGGCTTCCATGTTGTATGCGATCTTCTTTGCAGCCATGTGCTCTTGCTCCGTTGTTGAATTCAGTATTCGAATTCAGGATTTTTCTTTACGTGCGATGGTGGGCAATAGCCCACCCTACGAGGTCCGCAGAGGGGACCCTACAGTTATTCCAGGATTCCCAGGATGTCTGCTTCGTCCATGATCATGTACTCGTCGCCTTCTACTTTGATTTCGCTTCCGGCGTAGCTGGTGAAGAGTACTTCGTCGTTCTTCTTTACTTGCATCTGTGTTCGTTCACCGCTGTCTAGCATTCTCCCGTTGCCGACTGCGAGGATGATTCCGCGTTTTGGCTTTTCCTTGGCTGAGTCGGGGAGGATGATTCCGCCGGCGGTTTTTCCGTCTGCCTCAACTCGCTTGACGATGACTTTGTCGCCTAGAGGTTTGATGTTTAGCTTGGCCATGTTCTTTTGAACTCCTTTTAAGTTGCTTTCCGGGTTGCCGAGCAACCCGCGTTTTTTCTTATCCGTTTTGTATCAGTGCCTTGCGGATGGCGCTGGTTAGATGCGCTGCCGCTGATGGGAACTCTATTACGCTTGTAGCCTTGAGGACTAGTGCCGCCTCCAGGGTTTGGCGTGTTACTTCTCTCATTAGTAGCCAGCATGGAAGGATCGCGTCGATCGAGCGGATTGTTCGGAGGATTGATAGTCCGTCGAACTCTCTGTCGTCCGCGAGGAGGATAGCTGCTGCCAGGCCGCCTTGCTCGATGCGTGCTACTGCTTGTTGCCTGGTGTGGACCCTGCAGATCGAAACGGCGGCGGGTTGAAAGCTGGACTCGAATTCGTCACACCATCGGGGCGCGTCGCCAGCGGATGCGTGGGCGACGAGGATGGGGGTCGAAGGGGTCGTGAATGATGTTTTGGGCGTCAGCGTCAACGGCGTCATCTCAAAGGGGTCTATACGTTCTCCGAGTTGCCTAAATGCAAGGGGGGTGCCAAAGTTTCTGGGGTGCTGATCGTGGGTATGGATTGTTGTAAGTCTATTGTTGGTATGGGGTTAGGCGTTTTGGATTGGGCGGCGGTGCGGTGGAACGTGGTTTGTTGGGGCTGTCATTTTGGGTTCTTGGTGGTGGATGCGCTGCCAGTTTGGCAGGGGGAGGGGGCTCTGGGGCGGTGGGTCTTCTGGGTTTTGGACGGCATTGGGGGCGCTGCGCTTGCCCATGGCACCCGGTGATCGATCTTGGCACCTGTGGGGTTGAGACGAAAAGGCCCCGGCGACCCTTGATGAATCGTCGGGGTTGGTTTTGGTGGAAATCGGATTGCGGATGTTCCGCCGAGGGTACTCTGCGGGGGCCAGGGGTTTTGTTTAGCTGCTGCGGGGAGAGGGTGTTTTCAGCCAGGTCGGCGGTTCCTCCTGTTTCGGGGGCCGTACGGTTTACTGGCGACTGGTGGTCGAAGGCTCTTGCGATCTTGGCGTTGGCTGGTCCTGGTCCTTGCTGACGAGTGTCGGCGCGGGGTAGGGGGACTCGGCTTGGGCGGTTGATGGCGGGCGTGTGGCGAGTTAGCGTTTTGTTGCTTTGATTTCTGCTCTTAGTCGGAATAGTTCTTTGAAGGCTCGTAGTATTACGCCTGGGTTTGCGCCTGTTTGTTCGCCTGCGGTTCTGGGGTAGTGGTGGACACCGACCTGACCTATTGAGTATCCGAGTCTTTTTGCTCTGGCGAGAATTTCTGTGTCGATTAGCGCGCCTGTGGACTTCATTTCGATTTCTTGGAATAGTTTTCTTGGGAATATCTTAAATGCGCAGTCGATATCTTTGATCCAGAGTGAGAAGACGATGTTTACTAGCGTAGTCCAGCAGAATGCGTTTGTTTTTCTGATGAGGGAGTCTTGCCTGTTGAGGCGGTAGGCGCTTGCGATGTCGAATTTTTGCATGAGTGGAAGGAGCAGGTCTATTTCTTCGAAGTCGAATTGGCCGTCGCCGTCGGTGTAGAAGATCCACTCTTTGATTGATTCTTTGAAGCCTCTTTGGAGTGCTCCGCCGTATCCGAGGTTTGGGTTGTTGTGGACTGCTCTGACTCTGGGGTCTTCTTTTGCGAGTCTATCTGCGATTTCTTTTGTTCGGTCCTTGCTTCCGTCGTTTACTATGATGATTTCGAAGTCTTGGGTTATGCGGTGGAATGCTTTGATCGCGGCGCGTGTTGTCTTCTCGACGTTTTCTTCTTCGTTGTAGCACGGGAAGAAGACGCTGATGCTTTTTTCTGTTTTGTACTCTGGGCCCATATAGATCGTCTCGTTTCTTTCTTCTGTTGCGTAATGGATTCTATCTAGAGACAGCTTGGGGGCAATGCTTTTGGGCTGTACTTGGATAATGAGAAAGCACGGGCGGTCGAACCGCCCGTGCTTTATCGAGAGCAAACAGAGATACGCTCTGAGAATGTTTCTAGGCGCTTGCGGGAGCCGGTGGGGTTGCTTGCGACAGTCCGGTTTTCGCGAGTGTTTGGGTAAGCTTTTCGTTGAGGGATTCGGCGGTGAATGGTTTTACGATGTAGTTGTTCACGCCTGCTTTGATCGCCTCGAGGACTCGTGATTTTTCTGCTTCGGTGGTACACATGATCATCGGGATGGTCTTGTTGATTTCGCGGATTTTGCGAATGAGGGTTATGCCGTCCATGTTTGGCATGTTCCAGTCGATGATCATGAGGTCTGGAATCTGTTCGTTGTATTTTTGGAGGGCGATGACGCCGTCCTCGGCATCGACTATGTCCTCGTAGCCTAGCTGCTTGAGGACATTCTTTTGAATGTTTCTGATGGTCCTAGAATCATCGACGAGCATGATTTTCACGATGCTGCTCCTTGGGTCTCTGCGGATGCGAGCGATTTTGGTTTTCCGATTTCCATTCCGATCTCGACGTGGAACTGTCCGATTTGGGTGTCGCAGGGGATGACGATTCGTGGTGCGATTCTTGAGGCTGATACATTGTGGTTCTCACCAACGATGACGTTTGGGAGCGAGATGGAGATGTCTAGTCCGTCGAACTGTGCTTTTGCTCCTCCGGCGACCATGTTCGCAAGTTCGCCGATGGCGTCTGCGAAATCTTCGTGATCGGGGGTGATTTCAATTCCGGCGAATTTGGTCGCCAGCCTTGATGCGACGTCGAAGCTGAAATGCAGGACGACGCATCCTGCGGCGTCGCCGGAGAATCCGATCACGCCGGAGACGTCGGTTCCTGGTCCCTCGTTCGATTTGATCTGTGGTTTGCCCACTGTTACGGGGAGCTGGCACATGGTTTCACATGTATTACTGATCGATCGCACGAATGCGTTGATGTAGCGTACGTCCATCGCTTGGTCTTCTCCGTTTATTCAACCGGTTGTAATTTACGATTGCTGGCCATGCGTACTTTGATGGCTCTTGTTTG
This sequence comes from Phycisphaerae bacterium, assembly GCA_029260025.1. Classification (GTDB taxonomy): domain Bacteria; phylum Planctomycetota; class Phycisphaerae; order UBA1845; family UBA1845; genus JAJRUK01. Next base: position 13,374 of record JAJDDZ010000041.1, read on the forward strand.
TTTTGTATCGGAGGCTTTGGGGATAGTCTGAAGGGGTTGGTGAGTCGGGAGGATCTTGGTTCCTTTGTCGGGTCCCGATGGCGGTCGGGGGGTTGATAGGTATATCTACTTATACTGTCGATTAAGTGTTTTTCTTGGAGGGGTGTGGCGGGGGGAATATGGGGTAGTCCGGTAACGTTTAAGGTGAGGAGGGTGCTCAAGGTTCGCGCATGGGATCCCGATTTGACGAGTAAGGATCTGCGTGATCGTTGGGGTGTTATGGGTCACGGTGGTGTTCGTTGGTCTGGGGTCGGTCGGTTCTGAGACGTAGCTTAGTTGCGTTTGTCTCGCTTCGAGTCTTTGGTTAGGGAGTCCGTCAATTGTCTTCAGCTACATTGGAATCGCAGTTTTCTGCTGAGGTTTTTTCCGACGTCGATGGGTTGTCGGATCCGACTTATCAGATTGTTAGTTTTCGTCTGGCCAACGAAGAGTATGGCGTCGAGATCATGCAAGTTCAGGAGATTATCCTGCTCGGTCAGATCACTGAGATGCCCAATGTTTGTGAGCATGTTCGAGGTCTTATCAATCTTCGCGGTCATGTGATTCCGGTTCTAGATTTGCGCGCGAGGTTCGATCTCGGTGTTGGGACAATGACGAATGACTCTCGGATCATCGTTTTGAACCTGGCGGGGAAAACGATTGGTGTCATCGTTGATGCTGTGAACGAGGTTCTTCGGATTCACAGTGAGCAGATTGAAGACGTTTCGGGCGGATTCGCATGTGCGGGTCAGTCCTATGTAAGAGGGTTAGTGAAGTTTGAGGACAAACTTGTTGTGCTGCTCGACATCACGGCGCTTCTTCGTGAGGAAGAAGGGGTCTTGACGGAATAGTTTTCTCGATGTGACGAAGCGCGTGTAGTTTCGATTTTCGGGATGGGGCACTGAAGGATCTGTGTAATGGTAAAGCTGATCGAACTAACGCCTGATGAGTTTAAGAAACTTGCCAAGCTGATCTATGAGAAAACGGGGATTCATCTGCCTGATAGCAAGGCGACGCTTCTTGGGAATCGACTTCGTCGGCGTTTGCGCGAGCTCAAGCTTGATAGTTTCGGTGCCTATTATGATCTTCTTCGCGTCGAGGCGAAATATGAAGAGGAGCTTCCTCATTTTCTTTCGGCTGTGACTACGAACGAGACCTATTTCTTCCGGAATACAAACCTTTGGAATTTCATTCAGGAGAAGTGGATTCCTGAAATCGTCGAGACTCGTGGGAAGAAGCCCAAGCGCTCGGTTCGTATCTGGAGTGCTGCGAGTAGTAGCGGTGAAGAGGCGTACACGTCGGGGATCTGTCTACGGGAGAAGCTTCCAAATTTCGCGAAGTGGAACGTCTCGATTGTGGGGAGCGATATCAGCGATCGAGTTTTGGAGCGTGCACGTGGGGGTGTTTACGGCGAGTACGCGGTTGCGCGGATGCCCAAACCGCTTCTTTCGAAGTGGTTTACGAAGAACGAGGACTCGTACACTCTCAAGCAAGATGTTCAGAAGCTAGTTTCTTTCCAGTTTCATAATCTTCGCGATGCGATGAAGCCGGGGGATTTTGATTTGGTTTTTCTTCGCAACGTGTTGATGTACTTCGATACTGAGATGAAGCGGCAGGTCCTCAAGAATGTTTCTGACGCTGTTGCGCCTGGGGGATACCTGGTGATCGGGGACGTTGATCCTGTTCGTAATGACAAAGAACTCAGGGCGATTGTTGCGATGGATTATCAGGGTCCGAACCTCTATCGCAAACCGTTACCCGTTACTGTTGGGGCTGGCGAAGGCAAGTAGGTAATAAACGACTATGGCACCATCAATCGAAATTACACCTGAGCTTCTTGCGGGATTTCTTGACGAAGCACCCGAGTATCTTGATATGCTCGATGCTGGACTCATGGAATTTGAAAAGGATGCGGGCAACGGGACATTCTCGTTGGATACGCCTGAGCTTCAGGAGCAGATGAACACGATGTTCCGTGCTGCGCACAGCCTTAAAGGTCTGGCGGCGGCGTTTGGGTTCGAGAAAATCAAAGAGTTGACACATCGCATGGAAACGCTGTTTGATCAAGTTCGGATGGGAAAACGGTCCTTGAGTGCCAATAGTTTCGAGACTCTGTTTTCCGTTTTCGACCGTCTGAAAGCGTTGGTTTCTGAGCTGAGCGAGGAGACCGACTGCGATGTCGAAATCGACGACGTTTTGAAGGCGCTTGATGCGATTCTTGAAGCGCCTGCTGGTGACGAGTCTGCTGAGCCGCCTGGTGCTGCAGCGGAGAGCAGCTCTCCGGTCGTTGTTGAAGCATCTGAAGCTGTCGGGGGCGCAGTCGAACCGAGCGTGCGGAGTGTCGTTTCTGCTGATGCGGCGACATTGTCGCAAGGGGAAGTCTTCTCTGACCCGGAACTTGCTGCTATTTTTGTTGAGACGACGGTTGAGTCGCTCGACGAGATGAGCCACGGTCTTTTGAAGCTCGAGGAGTCGCCTGGGGACGCGGAGCTATTGAATACGATTTTTCGCTGCGCTCATAACATCAAGGGGGCATCTGGTGCTGCGGGACTAACCGGGTTTAACCACCTGACGCATAACATGGAGACTGTCTTTGATCTGTTGCGAGGGGGGCAATTGACTCTTGACGAAGGTTTGACGACGGCTGTGTTCGCGGTGGTTGATGATCTTCGGGCTACGATCGACTGCATCAGAGAGGGTGAGATCACTGACATCGAAGCCGATTCGGTGGAGGGGCGTTTCGTGAATTGGATCGATGCGGACGGTTCGTCGCTGAGGACCGATTCGATTGATTCGGAACCTGGTTCGACTGGGGGATGTGAAACCGGAACGGAAGTCTCTGGGGGGACGGAGGATTGCGGATTGGATCTTCATGACGGCGAGCTTGCGGTCAAGGTTGATTTTCCCGCTGGGTGCGATGAGAACGCGATTCAAGCTTTCTTAATTTGCAACAAACTTGGCGAGTTCGGCGAGGTGAAGTCGACGGATCCGGACATCGACGATCTCGCGGGCGACGCCGTATTCGACATGGTAACGTATGTACTCGTCAGCGATTCTGAACCAGCAGAACTTGAACGGATTCTCTCGGCGTACTCTGTCGATCGGGTTTCGGTTTCGACCGGCGAAGGCTCTTCTGAGGTTTCAAGCTCCGGCGCAATTGCCGAGCGCGCGGATTGTATTTCTGCCGCTCCTACGCCTACGCCTACTCCAACGGATGCAGCTGCTGATTCTGTTGCGGCCGTCGTTGGGACTGCTTCACCTGCGGTTGCGGCGAGTTCACCTCCTGCTCCCCCGACAACCCCTACACCTTCACCTGCACCAGCACCTACACCTGCACCTGCACCGCGTGCGAAAGTTGCGCCTGCGCCAAGCGCTGGAAAGCCCGCGAAAGCGGGGGCTGCGAAGAAGTCGGAGTCTGCAACGGTCAAGACTGGTGAGACGCTTCGGGTTGATCTGGAGCGGCTCGATCAACTGATGAACCTTGGCGGCGAGTTGGTGATCAATCGTGCTCGTTTCGCCCAGATTCATGGTCAGTTTCGTTCGGTCTTTGACGGTCGGAATCTTGGTTATCTCGTTGAAGACATGAGCGATCGCGTCTCGCAGGTTGTTGAGACGGTATCGAGTTTGCAGGCGGTTGATACCGAGAATCGCGCGTTCGATGAACTCAATGGGAATCTTACGCATCTGACTGCGAGTTTCCAACAAGTTCGTTCATTGGTTGGGCGGGTTCATGAATTGCGTACGTCGATGTTTGACTTCGATGAGGCGCTTCACGGTCTGACGCGCGTTTCTGATGGTATCCAAAAGGGTATCATGGGTACACGCATGGTGGCCGTTGGTCCGCTGTTTACGAGATTCAAACGGGTTGTTCGCGATATTGCGAAATCGAGCGGGAAGCAGATTGACCTTGTTCTCAAAGGCGAAGCGACGGAACTCGACAAGCGGATGATCGACGAGCTTGGTGATCCGCTGACGCACATGGTTCGAAACAGTGTTGATCATGGGCTTGAGTTGCCGGAGGTTCGAGTTGCCGCCGGTAAGCCTGAGGTTGGAACTGTTACCCTGGAAGCTCTTCATCGCGGTAACAGCATTTGCATCGAGGTTGTGGACGATGGTGCTGGCGTGAACCTTGAACGTGTTCGCGCTAAGGTCTTGGAGAAGGAGATGGCGACGCCGGCTCAGATCGACAAGATGTCTGACCGCGAGCTGACTCAGTACATCATGAAGCCTGGTTTTTCGACTGCTCCGCAGGTGACGGATCTCTCTGGTCGTGGTATGGGCATGGATATTGTGCTCAGCAAAATCGACAAGCTGAACGGGTCTGTTGAGGTCGATAGCACGCCTGGTGTTGGTTCAAAGGTGACGATCAATCTTCCACTTACGCTCGCGATTCTCACGTCTCTTGTCGCTCGTGTTGGTCGTAATGTCTATGCGATTCCGCTTGAGACGGTTGCGGAGATTATTACGGTTCGACGCAGCGATATTCAGTGTATTCAGCGTCGAGAAGTGGTTCGGGTTCGAGATCGGGTGATCCCGATTGCGGTTTTTGAGGATCTATTCGGGACGAAACTCGAGGGCCTTCGGACGGCGTCGCGCGGTGGAGATGAATTGACGCTTGTGATCGTTGGTTTCGAGAGCAAGAAGATCGGGCTAATCGTTGATGAGCTGCTGGGGCAAGAGGACGTTGTTATCAAGTCCATCTCGGAGAACTATCGAAACGTTTACGGGATCGCTGGGGCGTCTATCCGCGGTGATGGTAGCGTTTCGTTGATACTTGATGTGAACGCGATGATGGACATGGCGGGGAAGTCGGAGACACCCCCAGTGGGCGAACCAACGAGCCAAGTGAGTGAGGAGTGTGTGCCGGCGTGATTGTAGAAACAGCCAATTCATCACTCTTGTCGGCGCTTCGAGCGGTGGCAGTGAACGGTTCTTACAACGCTTCGCGCGCGATGTCGAAGTGGTTGAAGAAGGGGGTTCGCCTGACGAGCGAGGGTTTTGTATCGACGCCGATCGGAGAGGTTGCCTCTTCTATCGGTGGGGAAGATGAACCTATAGCGGCGGTACATATGCCGCTCATGGGCGATATGTCTGGTCATATGCTTCTCACGTTTCCAGAACATGTTGCTCTTCAATTCGTTGATATGATGATGATGGCACCTCCTGGGACAGCGACGGAGCTCGACGAGATTGCGCAGTCGTGCCTTCAGGAGACGGGGAACATCGTTGCTAGCGCTTACGCGAATAGTCTTGCTAAGTGGCTTGAGCTTTCGTTTGAGCCTGGTGTTCCGACTTTTGCATACGACATGGCGGCGTCGCTGGTGGAACCACTATTGGAGATGGTGGCAGCGGAATATGACGAGATTTTTGTGGCGAATACAGAATTCCTTCTTGATTCTCAGCGTTTGGAATGGGGTTTGTTGCTTCTTCCTTCGGCAGAGTCTTGGTCGCTGATGGAGAGTCGCTGCGAGAACGAGTCTGTTCGGCAGAACGCTCTACGCACGATTGCGGTGAATGGCTCGTTCAATGCGTCACGTTCGATGTCGAAATGGTTGAAGCGTGGTGTGAAGCTCTCCACTGGTGGATTCGAGCGAACTCCGCTTTGCGACGTCAGTTCGATGTTTTCGGCTGATGTTCCGATCGTGGCCGTTCGCATGCCTCTTTCCGATCGTCTTCATGGTCATTCGTTCTTGGCGATGACTGAGGAGAACGCGCTGTTGCTTTGCGATATGTTGATGCAGCAGCCATCCGGGACGGCAACTGAAATCGGAGAGATCGAGCGTTCTTGTTTGGAAGAGACTGGGAACATTGTTTCCAGCTCGTTCATGAACGGATGGTCTACTTGGTTGGACATGGAGATTTCGCCTGGTCCTCCGCAGTATGCGATGGATCTTCCGGAAGCGATTCTGGATAGTCTTGTTGCGGAGCAGGCGGCTATCAGCGATGAGGTTTTCATGGCGAAGACCGATTTTTTTTCTGGGGAGAAGTGTTTGGAGTGGATGTTTGTTTTTGTTCCTGCTCCATCTGCAATGCGTTTGATTGAATCATCCTGTCGGTAGGAAGAGGTAGAATGGCACCCACGACATCAATTTCGGCAGCGAGACCGTCGAGGAAACTTGATCACTCGTCCGGAACGGAATACTCCATTGGAATTGCGGGCTTGAAAGTAGCTCACTCTCCTGATCGGGTCCGGACTGTTCTCGGATCGTGTATCGGGATCGCGATTTATGACCCGCGTGCGGGAATCGGAGGTCTTGGGCATGTGATCCTACCCGACTCTTCGATGGGAACGGGTGATCCGAAGAAGTTCGCTGACTCGGCTATCGAAATCCTTATCGAAGACTTGATATCTGCGGGTGCATCGCGCTCGAATCTTGAGGCGAAGATCGGCGGTGGGGCTGCGATGTTTGGTCCTGCTACTGGGGGGGGGCTTGGTGATCGCAATGCTGAGGCTGTTCGTGCGAAGCTCTTGGCGTGCGGTGTACCGCTTACGGGTGAAGCGGTTGGTGGAACAAAGGGCCGAAAGATGTTTCTCTCGCCATTGAACGGCGAAGTGCGCGTTGAGGTTATCGGCGAAGCGTCCCAGACGATCTAACGCGTGCAATTTGCGCGAAGGAGAATAACGGTGGCTACTCGGGTGTTGGTTGTGGATGACGCGAAGTTTATGCGTCATATGATTAAGAATATCTTGGCTCAGATGGGTTGGGAGATCGTGGGCGAGGCGTGTGATGGCGAAGAGGCGGTCGTTATGTACAACGAACTCAAGCCTGATGTTGTGACTCTCGATATCGTAATGCCCAAGGCTAGTGGGATTGACGCTTTGAAAGCGATCCGGACGTCAGATCCGAACGCAAAGTGCGTTATGATTTCCGCGATCGATCAGAAGGAGCCGCTGATGGAAGCGTTAAAGCTCGGCGCGGCGGACTATGTGGTCAAGCCTTTTGAGAAAGAGCGAGTTGAAGAGGCGATGCAGCGTGTTGTTGCTGGTTAGCGCCGTGCTTTCACAATCCTCACGGGTTGGGTTGTTCAGGTCTTATTGCTATTGACCCAAACGCCCTATCTCGCGTTTGTGGGGGCGAGGCATCTTGCGATTGCGTCTGGGATTTCTGCAAGTGAGACGACGCGATCGATACATCCGGTGGCTGCTGCTGCCTTGGGCATACCGTAGACGACACTCGAATCCTGGTCTTGCGAAAGTGTTTGGGCACCTTGTGCTCTTAGCGCTCTGATTCCATCTGCTCCGTCGCATCCCATTCCGGTCATCACCAATCCGATTGCATTTTCGTTGAAGGCTTTTGCGACACTGTTGAAGAGTACGTCGACCGACGGTCTAAATCCTGAGACTTTTGGGCCGTCGTCTAGCGTGGTGATGTAGATTGACCCTTGTTTTATAACTTTGAGGTGAGCTGCGCCCGGGGCGATGAGGAGGAGTCCTGGTTTCAGCTGTTCGCCACCTTTTGCTTCCTGTATCTCTAATTCTGATTCTTGGTTGAGTCTTTTCGCGAAAGGTCCGGTAAAGTCTGCGGGCATGTGCTGGGTTAGGACTATTGGCGGAAAGTGTTTTGGGAGTTTTGGTATCAGCTTGTGGAGGGTGGCAGGTCCGCCGGCGCTGATTCCTATCGCGACTACGGTGTCCAGGCGTATGTCCTTGACGCTGGGTCGCATGATGCGGGCTACGCCCTTGGAACCTAGGTGCGAGCGGTTTGATGCGAAGGCGGCCTCGACCGCATTGACTACTTTTTGGCGGAAGCTTGCGAGCGATGCGGATTTATCTGCGAGTGGTTTTGCGACGTAGTCGACGGCTCCGAGTTCGAGCGCTTGGAAGGTCAACTCTGCGCCCTTTTGCGTCTTGGTGGAGACCATGACTACTGGGAGCGGGTTTTTCTTCATGAGGCGTTCGAGGACTTCCAGGCCTGTTAGGCCTGGCATTTCAATGTCGAGTGTTATGACGTCTGGTTTTAGTTGTTCGATTTTTTCTAGGGCTTCGTTGCCGTTTTGTGCGGTGCCGATAACTTCGATGTTTGGGGCGCTGGAGAGGGCGCTCTTGAGGACGGTGCGCATGAATACTGAGTCATCAACGACGAGAGCGCGTATTTTTTGATCGGTCACGATCATTTCCCTTTGCGTTGACGCGGCTGCGATACCACCCAGACCTATCGGTATATCGGGTTTTGGATGGTGGCGCTTTCATGCGGTTTGGGACCGGTCTTGGTTTGATCTTACGACGCTTAGGTGATGATTATCGGTCTGGTTGTTCGAGTTTTCAGGGGTTTCCCCGCGAATCTAGTCCGGTCCTGGGCATGAAGAGGTAACCGGGTCGTCTTGTCCCGCTTCTTGAAAACCCATGCGGCGCAAGAGGCAGCTGTCACATGATCCGCAGGCGCGGCCTGTTTCGTTTGGGTCGTAGCAGCTGTGCGTGATTGAGTAATCTACCCCAAGTCGGGTGCCCTCGTGGATGGTTTCTGATTTGCTCATGTTGACGAGGGGGGCGTGGATTTTCATTTTGCTTCCGTCGGCGCCTGCCTTGGTGGCGAGGGATGCCAGTGTTTGGAACGCTTCTATGAATTCTGGTCTGCAGTCGGGGTAGCCTGAGAAGTCGACGGCGCTAACTCCGATGAAAATGTCTGATGCGCTGACGACTTCTGCATACGCGAGGGCGAAGGACAGGAAGATCGTATTTCTGGCGGGGACGTAGGTGATCGGGATGCCCTCTTGGATTTGTTCGACTGAGGCTGCCTTGGGTACTGCGATGTCGTCGGTTAGGGCTGACCCGCCGAAGGCCCGGAGGTCGATCGTCTGGACGATGTGGCGGATAGCGCCGATCGCTTTGGCGACTTTTCTGGCTGCTTGGATTTCGATGGCGTGGCGCTGACCATACAGGAACGTCAGCGCGTGGATGTCGAACCCACGCTCTTTTGCGATGGCGGCGACGGTCGCGGAGTCTAAACCGCCGGAGATTAGCACTACGGCTGGTTTGTTGGTATCGGACATCTTATTACTCGCTATTGGTGAGGGGTGATGATAGCCTGCTTGTTGCTTTGATGCACGCGTTTTGTGGTTGAAGCTTGGAATCGCAAGGGAGAGGTTTATGACACGAATGCGGATGGTGATTTTGGGGTTGGTGATGGTTGGGTTTGTTGGTGCTGTTTGTCTTGGTGAGGGCGGTGCGTCAAAAGCTAAAGTGGGTGCGGTGGCGCCTGGGTTTTCGTTGACGGATGTTGACGGGAAGGCGCACCTGCTCACTGACTATGCAGGGAAAATCGTTGTGTTGGAATGGTCGAATTATCAGTGCCCGTTTTGTCGTCGGCATGCGGAGAAGCGGACGGCTGAGAAGGTCATGGCGAAGTTTGAGGGGAAGTCGGTCGTGTGGTTGGGGATTGATTCGACGAAGACTTGTGATGAGAACGTGGCGAAAATTAAGAAGTGGATGACGAAAAGCGAGATGACTTATCCGATGCTTCTTGATGGGGCTGGTTTGGTTGGGAAGCTCTATGGGGCGAAGAGTACGCCGCACATGTTTGTGATCGACGCGAAGGGGATTCTGGTTTATAGCGGTGCGATGGATGATGATCCTTACGGCGGTGGGGAGGACGTGAAGAATTATGTTGAGGCTGCGGTTGGGTCGGTCCTGATTGGGTCGAAGGTTGAGGTTGCCGTTACTAAGTCTTATGGGTGTTCGGTTAAGTATCGATCTTGAGGCAATATCGAAGCTAGGATTTGTGGTCAGGGGAATGGGTGACCCTTCAGTGGCGATTCGTTTTGAGACTGTGGGGCCACTTTTTTGGTCATAACCCGATTTTTGGGTGGAAAATGGTTGTTTCGGCGTTGTGCGTGGTTGTTGCATTCGGGTTGACAGGGGTGTCTTGAGGTGCATACTTCCGAGCGGTAGGTTTGCGAACGAGCATGTCGAAGAGCTTTGGATTCCAATTCCGAATGATGCGACCGGATCGTCTCTTGTGCCTTCAAGGCCAATGTGTTGGCCGCTTTCAATGCGACTCTGAAAGTGAGAACGTGGGTCGCTTATTGCCATCGACAGGAGCAAATGATGAGCAAGAAATTGTATGTTGGAAATCTTAGTTACGATGTTACCAGTTCTGAACTTGAGTCGCTCCTTGCGGCTCATGGTACGGTTCTGAGCGCGGAGGTCATTAGTGACCGTGCGACAGGTCGAAGCAAAGGGTTTGGTTTTGTTGAGATGGATTCCGCAGCTGAAGCCGATGCTGCGATCGAGGCTCTCAATGGTCAGCAAAATGGCGATCGTACGCTGACGGTTAACGAGGCAAAGCCTCGTGAGCCGCGTAGTGGTGGCGGCGGTGGCTACGGCGGTGGTGGCGGCGGCGGTGGTCGCGGCGGCTACGGCGGTGGTGGCGGCGGCGGTGGTCGCGACCGTTACTAATCGCTGACGCTTGCTAAGTAAAATGGAAGACCGTCCCTTTATTGGGGCGGCCTTTTTTTGTTGGTGGTTGGTTGGTGTGCCGGCATATGGTTTAGGCAGGTGAACCTTTCGCCCCCTTCGCGGGGGCGAAAGAACCACGTGCCCTAAAAGGCTGACCTACTTGGCTACGTCCGTCAGTCAATCCGACAAGTTCTTGAGCTGTTCTCGAGGATCCCAGTTGGGTGGAGGATTAGTCTGACCGGAATCAAAAACCATGCCCTTCTTGATCCATTCTCGGCGCCATTGATCGTACGAGATGCCTTCCGATTCATCATCGAATCCGAATTGAAAACCACAGCACGGGCAGATTTCGTAGGATCCTCCACCGTCAGGCGATTTTGGTGGGTCTTCCAGACTTGGAAAACCGCATACAGGACAACTGAGTCTCACGATCGGTTACCTCGATTCAATAAAGCTCGCCCGGCTACAGGACTGACCTACTTGGCTTGCGGTTCATCCAGGTTTTAATGAGCAGGCCCCAAAACATCCCCCCAAGAGCCCACATCGGGATCATCGCTGGAATGGGCCAAAGTAGATACCAATCCCGCTCGACAACAGCGTGGATCGCTATGCCTGCCGAGAAAACGCCCCACATGATTCCGCCCCAAGCGAACATACCGAGCCGAATCCAGGGGATGTCGCTCGCAGGCGTGATGGGTTCTCCAAGAACTCTGCCAATCCGATGCCTTTCGAAATCGAGCCAGTGGGGCCTGGCTATTTGGGCAGGGAAGTACCAAATGGGAAACATGAATATCAGAATCAGTAGCGACCAGAAGTTCCAGATGCAGGGTATAACTTTTCCGCAGGTGGGACAAACCAATCCGAACCAGTGGCCGAAAGCTAGCTGCTTTCCCCATAGCCGACCTGTGTGCAAAACGCCGCATTCCGAACAAGGGACATAAGAGCGATCCGCCAAAGGTTCATCGCACTTTTGGCAAATGAGCATTACCTTGGGCAAGCGCTGGCCCAGTAAGAGTTCATTGACGCAAAGGCCTGGATTCAGCAGCCAGTGGATGATTAAGAAGTGCTTTCTATCCCATCGCTTAAAGTCTTGCCCCCCGCACTTCGGACATGGCGGCTCCGGTCGTGTGTCGATCGCTCTTGCCATGAGGTCAAACATAGGTCCTCGGTCGGATTGGTGCAACTAGGGAGCCACGGGCTTTCATCCCCATTTACGGGGCTAAAGGAACATCGCCCAAAGGGTCAAGGCGACGGCGGCCTCGATGGCGTAGAATATGACGATCTGAATCGGACCTGGCGTTCGGCGCGGGATAAGCATAATGAGCCAAACGAAACCCCAGACCGCCACGAAGAGCAACCCAAATACGGTGGCACGAAGTACCCACCCCTCTGAGGAATCTTGGTCGTAGGCGTACACCGAACCAAGGGCAAAGAGAATGAGTGCGGTCCAAACATGGGCCACTCGCTCAACTGGCCTGTCATCCACACCCATTGCGTCAGCCCCATCTACAAGATTTACTTACGTGCGCGGTCTGGTTTTCTAGAGGTCCGTGCGTTCGGAGTTGATTGCTTCTTCTACTAAGTCTTTGACTCTTGGGACTACTGCTTCTGGGGGTAGTTTTTCGCTCTCGCCCGATCTTCTTATTTGTAGGTCTATTGTTCCGTCGGCTAGGCCTTTTTTTCCTACTGTTATGCGGAGGGGGAAGCCTACTAGTTCTGCGTCTTTGAATTTGAAGCCTGGGCGGGCGTCGCGGTCGTCTAGTAGTACGTCGATTCCCAGGGCTTCTAGTTCGTCGTGGATTTTTTGGGAGAGGGTGTTTACCTCTTCTTCGCGGGTGTCGAGGGCGCAGATTACTACCTGGAAGGGTGCGATGACCATTGGCCAGGTGATGCCTTTGTCGTCGTGGAATGCTTCGATGGCGGCGGCCATGATTCTGTTTAGGCCTATGCCGTAGCAGCCCATGATGAACGGCTTTGGTTTGCCTTTGCTGTCCAGGCAGGTGGCGTCCAGGGCGGCGGAGTATTTGGTGCCTAGTTTGAAGACGTGACCTATCTCGATGCACTTTTTGAATGTTAGGGGTGAGCCGTTTGGTGCTTTGTCGCCTTCGACGGCGGTTCTTATGTCGGCGGATTCTTTGATTTCGAAGTCTCTGCCTATGTTTACGCCGGTGATGTGGTGGTCGGTTTTGTTGGCGCCGGTTATGGCGTCTTGCATGAGGGTGACCGCCTGGTCGGCGATGATTCTACATTCTAGACCGACTGGTCCGGCGAAGCCTACGTTTGCTCCGGTTAGTTTTTCGATGAGGTCGGGGGTCGCTTGTTCTAATGAGGAGACGCCGGCTGCTCGGCGGAGTTTGGATTCGTTTACTTCGTGGTCGCCGCGGACCAGGGCTACTAGGGGTTCTTCGTCTGCTTTGAAGATAATTGTTTTTATCATCTGCCGGGGCTTGCAGTTTAGGAATTCTGAGACGTCGTCGATTGTGGCTAGTCCGGGGGTGGGGACTTCTGTTAGTTCGGCGGTTCCGGTTGAAGCTGAGCCTTCAAGGGGTGCGACTTCTGCTCTTTCGAGGTTGGCTGCGTAGGTTTTGTCTTGTGATTCGACGAGGTAGTCTTCGCCGGCGTCTGTTGGGACCATGAACTCGTGGGATGCGTCGCCGCCGATTGGTCCGGAGTCTGCTTCGACGGGGACGAAGGGCAGGCCGCAGCGTCCGAAGATGGTGCGGTAGGCGTTGTACATTTTTTCGTAGCCCTCATCGAGTCCGCCTGGTCCTTCCTTGGCGACGTGGAAGGAGTAGGCGTCTTTCATGAGGAACTCGCGGGTGCGGAGTACGCCGGACTTTGGTCTTGCTTCGCCTCGGAACTTTGTCTGGATCTGGTAGAGATTGATGGGTAGCTGTTTGTAGCTGTTGATGTAGGCCTTGGCGTGTTCGGTGATGATTTCTTCGTGGGTTGGGCCTAGGACTGTGCGCGATCGCCAGTCGTCGCCTGTTCCGCCGCCCAGGCGGACCAAGACGTCGCCCATTGCTTCGACTCTGCCGGTTTGCTCCCAGAGTTCGATGGGGTGCATGGCGGGCATGTTTAGCTCTATGGCGCCTGCTTTGTTCATCTCCTCGCGGACGATTGCTTCGACCTTTCGGAGTGCGCGGTATCCGAGGGGGAGGTAGCTATAAGCTCCAGCGCAGACCTGGCGGACGAGTCCCGCGCGGATCATGAGCTTGTGCGAAGGAACGACGGCGTCTGCGGGTGATTCTTTTGACGTTGGGATGAAGAATTCTGTCCATTTCATGGTCGGCATGATGGCGTGATATGGGGTTTGTTGCAAGGCTGGAGGTGGTTGGCGTGCCTAGTTTTTGATTTGGGGTTGGTTGGTGTTATGCTTGTCGGGCAGATTTGGGAATGGTTGGTGGGGGGTTCGGAGCTTGGTGCGAAGGTTTTTGTCAGATGGGTGACGTGGATTATATCGATTCGATTGAGGCGACAGTCGGGTGTCATCTCTCGATGATCGGGCACGCGCGGGCTGAGTATCCTTGTGAGTGTTGCGGGATTCTTATTGGTCGGCGTAATGAGGGGCGGGTTCTTGTCGATCGGGTGGTTGCGGCGGACAACATCACTGTTGGCGATCCGGTGACGAGTTATCAGGTTGACTGGAAGACTCTATTCTCGACGCGGCGCGAGTTGCGTGGGGGGGCGGGTTCGATTGTT
>JAJDDZ010000042.1 GCA_029260025.1 Phycisphaerae bacterium
TGTGCTTCCCGAGGATCCATCAGCTGGGTGGTGGGACGCGGCACCATGCGTGTCCCCCTGCACGCCGTCACTTGATGGCGGTGTCTACACAATGACGTGGGACAACGGAGGAATCCGTGTAAACCTACTCAAGTATGTTACCGTGCCGCCGGCCGAACCGCCAGAAACGTTTTGGACGGAATGGAGCTTCGCCTCGAACCAGGCATTTGCTGGCGACGAGTTTTGCGACGGAACTTTCATCGTACTCTTCAAGGACGTTGGCGAAATATTCCACATGTTTGGCGATGCTGCTACGACGTTCGGAGCAATCGAGTTACTCGGCGGGCTTGAGATCAACGAATTCCACACATACCGTTTCGAGAGCGCCGACGGCCTCAACTGGTGCCTCTTTGTAGACGGACGGACCCTACATTGCGAAACGGTCGCATACCCTGATGATCGTGGTACACATTTCATACAAATCAGCGGCGGAGGTGGCTGCACATTGGATTCACAGCCGACATTCAACCGCTATGATTTCGTGCGATACGGAACGCTCTCCGATGGCGAGGTCGTCGTCGCAACGAGCCCGCCAGCCGGTGCCGTCGGCTCGGCAGATTTCGAAAACCTTGATCGATTCACGATTCGCTACAATCTCCCCGCCTACGTTCGCATCGATCAAATCGCGGTCAGCGTGTCGGGTGGCGATGTACCGACTGTCATCAAAACCCGCCGCCCGCTGAACGCCGATCCACAAACCATTGAGATCGTACTCGACAGGCCTATGGCAATCGGGGAAACAACCAGCTTCACAATCAGCGACGGCCTAGCCACGAATATCATCCCGTTTACGGTCAGCTCCACGGGTGCGTGCTGTCGCGAAGATGCCGTTTGCACAGTCACGGATCCAGATACATGTCAGAGCCAGGGCGGTGCGTTCACTGAGAGCGCGCAATGCGGAGAAATAGCCGCGTGCTGCTTTTCCAGCGGTGGCTGCGAGGAGCTTACCGCGCATTGTTGCAGTGAATCAGGAGGCTCTCCGATTTCAAGTGCGCCATTCTGCGAAGGCGACGCTGACGGCGATGGCTTTGACGGAGTTTGCGGCGACGTCTGTCCCGACGATCCTTTCAAGTTGTTTCAAGGCGTTTGCGGATGTGGCTCTCCCGATATTGACAGCGACAGCGATACCGTCTTAGACTGCAACGACCAATGCGACGGGCGCGACGACCGAGTTGACCAGGACGCAAACGGGGTTCCCGACTGCGTCGAATTCTTCCCAATCCCCACGGTCTCAACCTGGGGCCTGGCTGTCCTCACCCTCCTCCTGGCAATCACAGCCAAACTAGCCTTCCGGCGGACCCGGTACCAAAGAGTCTAAACAAGTCAGGTACAAGACCAACATCCCCAATTCTTCTATCTAAACTCGCTCTCCTGAATTCTGTTTTCCCCCTCATTTCCCAACGCAAAAATTAGCAAAAACATGACTGAGAAGGTCTTCCGTAGTAACCTCACCCGTAACAAGACCAAGCGCATCAAGACCCTCACGAAGTTCAAACGCAAGCAAATCCGCACAGTCAATCGTCTCGGCAGCCCCACCCGCAAGCTCCGCCGCCCGACCCAGCGCCCCCGACGCCTCAACAACCACCTCCCGCTGTCGTTCCGTAAGCATCGCAACATCTCCGCCCACCGTCTGCGTCAAAGAACCAAGCGCATCGCCAAGAGCTTCACGCAATTCCTCAACACCATCCCCCGTCTTTGCACTAATCCCAACAACACGCCCAATTCCACCCGCCGCCAATTCCTGCAAGCTGGTCGCAACCTCCGCCTCATCCAACAGATCAGTCTTATTCAAAGCAACGATCACCGTAGGAAGCTCGAGCCCGTCGATCAGTTCTCGGACCATGTTTCCTGGCTCGGATGACACATCAACAACCACGCAAACCACATCCACTTGCTCCGCGGCCAACAACGCCTTACTCCGACCCTCAACGATGACCGGATCAACCGACGCATCGATCCCAGCCGCGTCCAAAAGAATCGCCTCACCTCGCCCCAACCGCATAGGCACCGAAAGTACATCCCGCGTCGTCCCAGAAACCGCCGAGCAGATCGCCCGATCAATCCCCGACAGCGCATTCATCAAAGTACTCTTCCCCGCGTTCGGGGGTCCCATAAGCAGAACATGCGGAAGCACCCCAAGCTGCTCAACGGTAGGCCCCGCCTGAATCAGCTCATTAAGAGAAGTCCGAAGCAACTCCAATCGATCACGAAGAACATCCGGTCTGATAAAATCAATCGGCTCTTCCGCGAAATCGATATCCGCTTCCACAAGGGCAAGAATCTCAGCAAGCTCATCGCACGTCCGCTTCACGAGCTTAGAAAGCACTCCATCCATCATCCGACGAGCAGCCCGCAACTGACTATCGGACTCCGCATGAATCGTCGCACCCACCGCCTCCGCCCGAGCAAGATCAAGACGCCCGTTCAAAAACGCCCGAGCCGTAAACTCCCCAGGCGAAGCAGCAATCGCACCCAGCCCCACACCTCGTTCGCGGATCATCTCTAACGCAGGCGCCGACCCGACGGTATGAATCTCGACCATGTCCTGCCGCGTATAACTTCTCGGACCCCTGAAAACCAGAAGCCCCGCCGGAAGCGACAGGTCATCACAAATGTAGACCTCACACTCGATCCGTTCACCGCCAGCGCATGCTTCAAGGGCATCCGCCGAATCCCGATCGATTAGCCTCGAACAAATCGAAATCGCACAAGGCCCACTAAGGCGAACAATCCCCACAGCTCCGCGCCCCGGCGGAGAAGAGATAGCCACAATCGTTTCGTGAATACGTCCGATCATTTCGCACTGCAAAAAAGGTCCAGAAAACAATTCGGACAGTTGCCGCCGACATCCTCACGTCTTCGCCAACTAAGGTCAAGCAAGATTCAAATGCCCAAAGAGTCAAGCCCGATACCATTTCGCCCACGACCAAAAATAACTTGACCTCTTTCTCGGCGATCCCGCACCCTACCCCATTTTGTATAGGACCCAGGAACTTTTCTCTTGGCAACTCGCAAATTTATATCCTACTCTTTTTTTCGTAACCGGGCGGTCCTGAAAGCCGCTTCGGATAAATGCGTGTGAACTGGGGGTTCTTGAACCATGGCACTGACAGTAACAAATACGAACACGATCACCTTGCTGAATATTCTGAACAAGAATTCAGCAGCACAGGCGAATACGCTCAAGCAGTTGTCAACTGGAAAGCGGATCAACTCGGGCAAGGACGATCCTGCGGGGCTAATCGCTCTGGAGAATCTAAACGCCGAGCTGACTGCCGTGAACGCTTCACTGACCAACAACCAACGCACCGACTCGATGCTCACCGTCGCCGACTCCTCGATTACCGAGATTAGTTCGCTACTCGGGGAGATCGAGCGGCTGGTCGTGGCGTCGACAAGTGATGCAAACCTCACCGCCTCAGAAGTCTCAGCAAACCAGTCCCAGATAGATGACGCACTCGTCGCGATCGACCGGATTGTCAAAACCACAAACTTCAATGGAAAAAAGCTCCTCGACGGCAACTTCTCCATCGGAACCGTCAACGTTTCTGGAAACCAGTATCTTACCGACGCAAGAGTGTTCTCACGAAGTCAGGTAACCACCGATACCACGCTCACGATCAATCGAGTCGCCTCCGCCAAGCTCGCCTCAGCCTCATTCGGGTTCATGAACGGGACCGCCAGGACTTCTGGAACGTCCCTGATCGCCGTTACCGGAAAGCTTGGAACAGCGACCGTTACCCTGACCAGTGGCCTGACACAGGCACAGGTCGTCACCACAATAAATAGCGCCAAGGGACAAACCGGCGTGTCAGCAATCCAGAACTCGACCAACGTCAAACTCAATTCAACGACGTATGGGACCGACGCATATATTAGCGTAGACGTGCTTTCCGGAGGGATTATCAATAGCAGCTATGCAACAGCCACAGGTGACAGCAATACCGCAAACGACCTGAGAAACCAGGTCAAGACCAAGGGCGTAGACGCCAACGTAACCGTCAACGGCCAATCGACCGGGGCAGATGGGCTAGACGTCAGCTACAGCGCCAACGGGCTGAGCACTCAGTTTACCCTTTCCACCGCTTTCGGAACGGGCAATACCAGCGCAACAACGTCCACGAACTTCACGGTCAAAGCGTCGGGTGGAGCAACATTCCAGCTCGGAACCACAAGCGATACTCGTCAGACAATTGGGATCGACTCGCTAGCGTCGTACAATCTAGGAGGTGGAAACGGAACCGCCAAACTCACCGAGCTAAAGTCCGGTGGTGCTCAGGCACTAAAGACAGACGTCGCTGGTGCGCTCGACGCAATCCGCGAAGCGATTTCAGAAGTCGCCGGCGTGCGAGGGCGAATCGGCGGCTTCCAAAAATTCCAAGTCGGAAGTTCGATCAACTCGCTTCAAGCTGCCCAGACAGGGTTGTCTGAAGCGACCAGCGTCATCGGCGACACTGACTTCGCACTCGCCACAGCACAGCTGAACAGAGAAACCGTACTAGTGCAGTCAGCAATTCAACTCTTGGGCGTCGCCAATCAGCGCGCCGGACAGATCCTGTCACTACTCTAAAATCCCGGTCGACGGACCGTAAAAGAGGAGGGGGCCAGGCGCCTTGGGGGAGACGCCTGATTCAGACGGGTTTGAATGCGACGGGCCGAGGGCGAAAGCCTTTCGGCCCGTCGTTTTTTTCTTCGATCTCGCGACTAAGGTTGCAAACCCGCACCGGACAACTCGGCGCTCGCTCGTTCTCGGTTTTGATTCAATAGTTCCACAAAACGCTTCGCAAGAACCGCTCCACCCATCTCCGGATACAAGTACGCCTGCTGTTCAATGACCTTAACCATCCCTCTCGCGTCCTCTAGAAGCGTAGTACGGCATTGAAGGTCACCCAAGAGCGCTTCCCACCGCAGTGGAAGTTTCGGAGATAGTCCCGTAGCAAGTCGGTTGAAGATCAATAGCGCCCGCCCGCAATCGCCGCGAAGACGAAGCGCCTCAGCCTTCCCAAAGAGTGTTCGCGCCTCCACATTTGTAAGTTCCGAAGCAATCGCAACCCCTTCTGGCGAGAGTATCCCAAACAGTTCGTTCGCCCGATCAACATCGCCCGCGTACAGGTTCGCCTCCGCCAGCTGCAGCGCGATCAGTCGCTTCCCCGCAGGAGATACCGAGCTACCGTGACTCTTCACCCACGCCGACAGTTGCTGTGATAGCGTTAGTGCCGTCATCGCCTTATTCCGCGAAGCAACAATTTCGCCCATCTCACGAAGGCGATGAAACTCGCCGATCGTTGCATCGTGAAGCGATTGCAGCGTCTCTCCCGCGCCCCGACTATCAGAAGCAACATATTCCGGTATCGAACGAGCAACGTGTTCAAGTTCCCCGAGCGATTCAAAAGAAAGTAACCGTACGCGCCAAAGTCGCCCCGAAAGAGTCCCCGCCTTTGGAAACTTCTTCTCAAACCCCGACAACAGATCTACAGCCTCCCGATACTTGCCAACAGATGGCAAAATGAGCGCCTCGCAAGTCGTCACCAACCCACCCGCACGAACGCCATCGAGTCGATCCTTCGTCGCCTCGTCAGCACCGCCAAGACTGACCTCGTCGCAGTGCGCGATCAATCGCTCGTACTCACGCATCAATCCCTCAGCACTCGACAAAGGAGACGATCCGTTTCCCTTTGAAATACCGCCCCGTTCAAGCTGACGAGCAATCGCCCGCACACTCAATTCCAAGCTCTCCAGATAATGCGGATGTTCACGCCCAACCATCGCCAAGGACGCCGCACCCCCATCCGCATTCCCTTCATCAAGCAGTATCTGCGCATAGAAAAATCGCCAGTACTTCGCCTGCGATGAATCCGGAAACTTCTCCAAGAGTGTCTGAATCGCCGACTTATACATCGCCCCAGCATTCGACTTCGTCGATCCGTTCGCCGAGTTGTATTCCGCATAACTCAGTTTGACCGCCAGTTCACCCGCCCGCAGCGCACCAGGCCAAGAAGGATAATCACCAGCAATCCGCAAGAAAGACGCCGCCGCCTTCGCTAGATTCTTCAGGCGATAATGACCAAGTCCAACCTGATAGAGTACTTCGGGGACAAGCACTTGCTCGTCAGGTTTCACGCTACCAAGAAAAGCATCCGCAACCTCAAACGCAAGATCAAACTTCTCCTCACTAACCAATCCAACAACACAAGCGACTCGCTCAAAAGGATCCATCGTGGCAACGTCCACCCCCGGCGCAAGCTGACGATAGACCGTCGAGTAGAGCTCGCTCCGCTTCTCGGGCGAGCCAAGCGTCAGCGCCGCCAAAGGCTTCCAAGCTTTCCCCCGATGTTCCTCGCCCTCTTCCTTGCGGCCTAAGTGTACAGCCAACCTCGCACGCGCTAGATGCAGCGACCGCGACAACAGCGCATGCGACATCCGAAGCACAAACGGATCAACCGAACGATTCTCCGGTGTCTCCTCAATCAGTTTCTCAAATCGAGCAAGCGACGATACAGCCGCAGGAAACCGCCCGTCATCCCGGTTATTCTGAACGGTTTCGATTTCACCAAGCGTGATCAACTCCCGAATCCGATCCTTCTCGCTAGCGTTCGCGACCCGTTCAAAAGCTGCACGCGCCCGGTCAAAATATTCCCGAGCACGATGATGATCGTTCAAACGCCGCTGAGACATCCCCGCAACAAGCAGCGCCGGAATCTGCACAGGGTTTTGGTCCTGAGGCGTCGTAAGAATCGCAGGCCTGGCGGTAAGTGTAGAAAGAATCTCGTTCAGCTCACTGACCCGTACCGCGTCATCCGCGTCGCGCCCAACCGCATCGTAAAAAAGTCCCCAGATCAAGAGATAGTCAGCCTGCGGCGAAATCCGATCCAAAGTATCAAGAACCCCGCTCGCCTCCAGCGTCTCAAACTCCGCCGCACTCATCTGGTCAACCCGAGCATACTCGCCCTCGAGCTCACGCTCCAACTTGCGAATTGTTTTCACCGCCCGCTCGGTAACCCGCCCAAGCGTCTCCCGATCACTCGCCGTTCCCCCAACGTACAGAATCGCAGAAGAGTAAGGCGCAGCCTCTTCATAAAGCAGAGACCGCCCAAGCGCCAAAAGCCAATCAAACCGCCGCAAGTCCCCCGGCGATTCCTCAATAATCTGTCGAAGAAGATCGTTTGCTTCCGCAAGCGCCGCCTTGCGCGCCGCCGAATCAATCGCCGTGTTGCGAGACTCCGAAAGCTTCACCTCACGCCGCATCAACAAAACTGCCACCGGGTTATCCGGCGGAAAATCCTTCATATGCAGCTCAAGAAGCTCAGTAAGTCCCCGCTGCTTCAGCCCCTCTCGGAAAAGCCCAGACCCCAACCGCCGTTGCTCAGCAGGAATTTCTTGAGTCCCGTCAAGCGCATAACAATCCCCAAAGAGAAAAACGAAACAAAGACATGGAATGGAATGTCTAAGGTTGCGCAAAAGCAATATTCTCGCATCCCGCCAAGAGCGCCGCGTTCCAACAAGCGACCACATGATCCCACCGAACTTCATCATCAGCCACAATCACAACCGGTGTCGTCTCATCAAATCCCGGCTGACCGCGCAACTGACGAAGCACAGGTGGAAGTCCGTCAAGGCTTAATATGGCCTGCCTAACCCGATCGATCGCAATCGAATAATCGTTCTCACCGTCCCCCGTCTGCGTCAAGCGAATGACGATCGGACTAAATGGAAGCGCAACGGTAGACCCGCCAGACTGCTCCGGAAGTTGCGAAGCAAGAACACCCTCCGGACGCTCGAAAGTACTCGTCACAATCACAAAGCTAAAAAGCAGAAACGTCATATCAATCATTGGGGCCATGTTGATTCGAATCGCATTCCCGCGCCGCCGTTGCTCGCGCGATCGCTTCCGTTCGCGCCGAGCTTCTTTCTCGCGAAAGTGTGTATGGGTTGAACCGGTTGTTTCCCTCACCCTATTCAACCTCTCCAACGTGCGCGACAACGTTCAAAACCCTAATCCCGCTATCGCTCACCACCCCCATCGCCGCCCGCACATGCCAATAGTGGAGTCGCTTATCCGCACGAACCACCGCTTCGATGTCCGGAGACCTCCGCTTCATCCGCAAGAGTCGCTCGCCGATCTCGTCCAATCGCTGAGGAGAGTTAGGCCCAATGCTATACTTCGCACTATGCGCATCGCGACCAAGACGACAGTTAATAATCACCCGCTCAGGAAGTGTCGCAATCTCCGCCTGACTATCCGCCGGCTTGGGAAGCTCCATCCGCACCTGTTCCGCAGAAGAAAGACGACAGACCAGCATGAAAAAAATCGTAAGCGTAAACATCATGTCAAAAAGCGGAGTCGCGTTAAACCCAAGTTGCCCAGGCGGTTCTCGCCGTGATCGATGTCGCATAACCGTCTCCGCTACTTGCTAGGCACTGGTGTTTCGTCAGAAACCATCGCGCTGTTACCCGGCCCAAAAACCGTAAGCATCCGATCAACAGTCAACGCGCATTCCGCCGAAAGAACGTCAATCCGATTCCGAAAGATCGCGTAAATACTCAGCGAAGGAATCGCCACAGCAAGTCCCCAAAATGTCGTAACCAGTGCAATCGCCATACGGTCAGCCACAACCCCAGCACCCGGCAACCCGTCCGCCGCTTTAATCTCCGCAAAAAGAAGAATCATCCCCAGCACCGTCCCAAACAGCCCAATCATCGGCGCAACATTCCCAATCACGCTGAGATACTCAATCTTACGGAAAAACCGAGAAGACCGTTCCTCAAGAGAGTCCTCAACAGCACGCTCCATCGCCTCAAAACCGTTAGACGACTCCAAAAGCCCGCAGTTAAGAACATACCCGATCATGCTCGGATCTTCCGCCGTAAACTGAATCGCTTCGAGGTATTTCTTCGAGCCGATTAGCTCCCGCACCCGCGCAATCGCCTCAGCCGGAACGATCGTCGATCGCCGGATCGAAAGACAATGCTCAATAGCAAGAGCAGCCATTACAACCGAAAGCGCGATCAAGATGTAAGCGATCCACCCACCTTTCACGACGAAAAAGTCAAGGTAGTTCAAATCCGCCGTCGTCACCGCCACCTCGCCACCACCCGTCTGCGACCAGGCCGGCGGCGATAGAACCGTAACTAAAACCAACGTCAACATCGCAACCAGCGATACGATTCGTGTGCCCACATCATTCTCCACCAAGTTCAGTCGCGTCAATCGCGACTGGCGTCATCAGTCGTTAGAATTCTCGTTAGCGGCAAGTCCCTCAAGCACCTGCTGCGCCTCAGCAACTACAGAACCATCCGCATTCGCGAAAGCAATACATTCGCCCAACAGTCTTCGCGCCCCAGCACCATCCTCAAGTTTCACAAGTACCTTAGCAGCACCCAACAACCCCCGCGCCCCCCGAGGATCATCCGCCATCTGTATTCCCACCCGAAGAAAAGGCCAACTCGCCCGAATCAGATCATCTCGATCCCCAGCAGAGCGAAAAAGAACCTCCCCCTTCATCAACAAAAAGTCAGGAAGATGCTTCGCAGGACATTCAACAATCGCCCGATCAAGATCCGCAACAAATCTCATCGAATCACCACCGCTAGTCGCAACAAGCATCGCCGAAACAAGAATGTTGTAGACTTGCTCCGTGCGGACCTCGGCGGGAATGCGTGTGGCAGAAAGGCGAACCGCCGCCGACACGGCAAGCTCATCCTTCATCCGCCGCAAAAGTTCATACCGCGTAGCCTCGAAGACAACAGACTGCCCAAGCTGAGGATGCGCCGCCAGCGCCCCATCAAGCTCACGAACCGCCCGAGCAAGCGTCCCAGTTCGCCTGTCAGGTAGGTTTTGCGGTATCAAACGAGCACCAGCAGCAGGCCCCGCCCACTTCCCTCGCGTAACTCGTATCAACTGCTGAACAGACTTATCGGTTTCCATCGTCCGGTCGTACGCCACAACCAATCGCGCCGCAATCAGATCGCTCCAGTAATCCGTACTCATCCGAAGCGCACGCTTATATCGAATCGCAGCCTTCTTCGGATCACCCGCATCAAGAAACCGCTCAGCCTGATTGAAATCATCAAAAAGACTGCCACCAGTCGCGATCAAGAGGTCAATATCCCCAAGATGCGCGCTCCTCACAGTCCCATCGCTCCCACGGAATTGCAACAGCCCATTCGTAAGGCTAACAACGTCCGCATCCCTAAAATTCTCACCCCGAACTACGATCTGATCCCCACGCGCATCAGCACCAAGCATCAAGAATGCAAACATCGAACCAGCAAGCAAACGGATTGTCTTGGCAGTCATCATCACAGGGTCAATCCGGAAGATCATCTTCAGAGACAAACCGGCACTCGCCACCGTGTTCGCGAGCGACCGTTTCAAGAAATCGCTGACCGCTTCGCTCGATGTAAGCAACCGTGAAAATCCGCGTTCGCCGATCCTTGTTCCACTCGTCAAGTCGCTGACGCAACCCGTCGTCAAAGCTAGATCCTTCCGCGTCGGTGAGAAAAAACAGAATGTCAGGCTTCATTGAAAGAGCGCGCCGAAGCGCCGCATTGGGGTTCGTTCGATAACCAAGCGGAATGGTATCAAGCCACTCCCGAAACTCCTTCTTATAAGCGTCGATCGCATTCACAAACCGTTTCGGCGGAGACTCCGTTGGCATTCGCCCAGCAAAAAAAATCACATGAAACTTCTGACTCCGCCGCAGCGCCGAGACAGAACGCCACAACTCAAGTTTCACCATCCCAAGTTTCGATTGCATCGAACCGCTATGATCGACCACGTAAACTACAGTTCTCGCACCCCGAGCGGACCCCCCCAACCCAAAAAAGTCCGGACCAAGTTCGCCCCCAGGTGCAGAAGCCCCAGACCAAGGCCCACCCTCGCCACTCGCAGCACGAATTCCCAAGACCGAATAATCAGGCTTTTTCATCGCGCTAGGTTCGATCAAGTCCTCAACAGATTTCTCAGGATCTACCGTCGGTGTCACCTGCCGAGAATCCGTCGCGTCTTGGCGAGTCGCCGGCGGATCCGGCACGTTAATCGGCGACAGCGGAATCGCA
>JAJDDZ010000043.1 GCA_029260025.1 Phycisphaerae bacterium
GCGTTCGGATCCATACCGTTGGATTTGTCCTCAAATGGGACCATTGGATCTTCTCCACCAAGTCGTTTCCTCGTACCAGCCATTCTATTCAAGGTCGGCGAAACGCTTCAACGGCTCTGGATGGAGTTCTTGCTATGGACAAGGCTAACTATGCGTTCGGTTTGACTAATGAAACTGGGCCCACCAGGACTCGAACCTGGGACCTCGTCGTTATCAGCGACGCGCTCTAGCCAACTGAGCTATGAGCCCGGACGATCCGCCAAGATCGAGGCCACATGATCCCCGGAATGTTGATCCTGTCAACCATATGGCCTGTTCATGGGAGTCAGAGACACCCGCAAAGGCCCCTGTGAGTTAGCCTCAGTTCGAGCACAATCTAAAGGTCGCCCGATCTCAACCGCATACGAAGTCACCTCAAAGAGTGAGGCCAGCTCCCCGGAAAAACTTCGACAGCAGGACCCCACATGAAAACCGAACCCCCCTCTTTCCACTCGATCGCCAAGTCCCCCCCAGGGAGCGTCGCCACAATTTTTCGATCTATGCGCCCGGTGAGCACCCCCGCAACACAAACCGCGCAAGCACCGCTCCCACATGCCCGCGTAATCCCACTCCCACGCTCCCACGTGCGCATCGTCACATGATCGCGACCATCGACGCATACGAAATGAACGTTGATCCGATTCGGAAATTCTCGAGCACATTCAAACGCAGGCCCTATCGTCGCAAGGTCGATCGCACCGAGATTACCAACAAAAACAACAGCGTGAGGATTCCCCATAGAAACGCACGTAACTTCAAAGCACTCGCCGCCAACATGAATCGGATGGTCGATCACTTGATCGGTTTCGATCGTCGTCGGGACATCGGCAGCAGTCAGAACAGGCACGCCCAAGTCGATTCGCACAAAATCAACAATGCTTCCCCGCATGTTGCAAAGCGCGGCGTGCACCCCAGCATCCGTCTCGATGGTAAGCTCCGGTCCCGGAACTAGAGCATGCTCAACCGCATATTTTGCGACACAGCGGATACCGTTCCCACACATTTCACTACGAGACCCGTCCGCGTTGAACATCTCCATGCGAACGTCAGCCATCTCCGACGGACCCAGGAGAATCAGCCCGTCGCTGCCGATCCCAGTGTTTCGGTCAGCAATGATTGGTGCGAGCGCGGCAGGATCTGTGACGGTCTCGGTGTGCAAATCGACAAAGACGTAATCGTTCCCGAGTCCATGCATCTTGGTGAATTTCATGGCGTTCACTTTGGCTCGCGGTTCATCAAGCACTTTCGAATTCGCGCCAGCGTGCTTTTTTTTCCTAAGAGGACCAGCGTATCGCCGATGGCCGGGCTAATTGTTGAACCACTGACAGCCACGCGAAGTGGCTGGGCGACGTTGCCCATTTTTATATCTCTTGCTTCACAAACGTCATTGATGAGCCGCTCGATCGATCCAACAGACCAATCCGCAAGCGCCTCAAGCCTCGTTATCATGTGGTCCAAAATCGCATACCCGGCGTTTTCATTCTTGGCGAGCACTTTCTTGACAGCTTTCGGATCGAACTCGATATCATTGTCAGAAGCAAAAACGAAACCAACTTTCTTGATAACGTCGGGGAAGATTCGAAAGCCCGAACAAGCCTTCAACGCCTCGCGAAGCTTCTTTTCGTCGGCGTCCCGAATCTCCTGCGGAATGTTTTCCGAAGCACTTAGGAAATCACAAAACGCCTTAAATAATAGGCCGAAATCCAAAGACGCAGCCCAGTTGGTGTTGAACGCCAGTAGCTTCTCGCGATCGAATTTCGCGTTCGTCTTCCCCACGCGATCGAGCGTGAACGTTTCAACCAGCTCGCCGAGGGAAAAGTGCTCTCGGTCGTCGCCAGGGTTCCATCCGAGAAGCGAGATAAAGTTGACTACCGCCTCGGGAAGATACCCCGCGACGCGAAAATCGTTAACGTCGATTTCAGGAGGCGGGTCGCCATTTTTAAGAGCCTTCTCCTTGTCGCGTTTGCTCATCTTGGACCCGTTCATGTTGAAAATCACGGGCATGTGTGCGTAATGAGGAGTCGTGAACCCAAGCGACCTCTGCATCGCTACGTGCTTGGGAGTGTTCATCAAGTGTTCTTGCCCCCGAAGGACGTGCGTTATTTTCATCAGCTCATCGTCAACCACGCACGCGAAGTGATACGTCGGAAAACCGTCACTCTTTTGAATGACGAAGTCTTCGATCTGTCCGGACTTAAGGGTTACGTCGCCAAGAATGTCGTCGCACACCGTGATATCCTCGTCAGGCATTTTGAAACGTACAACGACCTTTTTCCGATCGCGCTTGGCAGCCTCGCCTTCCTCGATGGTCGGGATCGGACTAGGCCTATCGTAACTGAGGATGCGCTTTTCAGCTCGAGCATTCTCGCGCATCGTTTCCAGCTCCTGAGGAGTTTCGAGAGCGTAGTACGCGTCGCCAGATTCGAGCATTCGTGCAAGATGCTCGTTATAAAGAGACAGCCGTTCGCTCTGAAAATAGGGACCCGCGTCCCCGCCAGCTTCTGGTCCTTCGTCCCAGGTCATCCCCAACCACCGAAGATCGTCGAGGATTTTTGCGACCGAGTCGCCGACGTGTCGCGATCGATCGGTGTCCTCAATGCGCAAGATAAACTTTCCACCAGACTTGCGAGCGAGAAGCCAATTGAATAGAACGGTCCGCGCCCCTCCAATATGCAAATACCCCGTCGGAGACGGTGCAAATCGTACGCGTACCTTCGTGCCCTCAAGTTTTGTCATTGTTTCTTTCTACAGAAAAGACCGCGTTCAAGACGCCTCGCCAAACTCGAACCCGTAGTGTAGCCACCAGGGTCACTTCGGAAGAAGCAATCGTAACACGAGCGGTTGAGCCTGGACAGCGGGGTTGGACAACGCTTTGAAGATCGTTGCTAAGCGCCGGACGCCTGTTTGGGTCGATGCTCGTCGGAGTCAGAAGCGACATGACCCGAACGACCGCGGAAACGGCGCATGACGAGCTGTAGCGGGCCGCTGATTCCATACAGAATAGTCAATGCAAGAAGCGTGATCGATGGAGAGGATACAAAGACCACGACGACAAGCATGAACACAAGAACTTGCCACACAGGCTGCCGCCCCGCGAGATAGACGCGGTGGACACGACGATAGGGAATGCGACTAACCATGAGCACGGCAATCGTCACCGTCAAGATCGGAGTCGTCACGACAAGCGTATTGCGCAACCAGGCCATGACGCTGTTTTCTTCAAAACGGAACTGCTCTTGGAACAAGATGAGGGCGACGAGAATCGCGGCCGCTGCTGGCGAAGGCATGCCCCGAAAGGTTCGATGATCTGCGTCCGCGTCGGCATGCTCGACATTGAACCGCGCCAAACGAACCGCCGCCATCGCGACGTAAAGCGCGGCTGCCATCCACGTGGCGCGACCGAGAAAATGGTCACTGATCGGCGACGGGACAATCGAGTCCCCGGCGAGTTCTTTGGTCATGAAAGCAATCATCAGCGCCGCCGGCGCCGCACCAAAGCTGACCATGTCGGCGAGCGAATCGAGCTGCCCACCGAAATTTGTCGTGCTGCGAGTTATCCGAGCGACCAGCCCGTCAAAACAGTCCAAGACCATCCCCACAAACACAAGACTTGCGCCGACCGACAAGAACGACGGAAGCATTCTCTCCAAGATCGGATGTCCAAGAGCGCCGGTCAAAACCGGAGCAGCCCCTGCCCCGAATCCGTACATCGAACGCATGCAAAAGTGAATCGCGGCGAATCCGCAGAGCAAGTTCCCGAGCGTAATCAGGGTTGGCATGAACGCGAGCGAACGGAGCTTTCGTCGGCGCCGGCGCGGATGATCGTCACTGTCTGATCTGGTACCAACGACTTTCATTCGGAGACTGACCTCACTAAACCGACTCCCTTGCCGTCGCGACTTCTTTTGATGCGGGCTTGGCATCTTGTATTGATATCGGTTGTCGCGCGAGCAGAGTCAAACCTGCACTGACCTTGTCGCCAATCGCAACTGTGACCTCGGTACCCTTGAGGCGGGGAATAATCAGCTCCGTCCGCGATCCGAACTTGATCAGTCCAAAGCGCTCACCCGTCGTGAGATTCTGACCAGCTTTCGCATGGCAAATAATTCGACGAGCGACCAGTCCAGCTACCTGGCGGACTTCAACGGGACCGGGCAACGGTGAGGCTGGGTCGATGACAACCGAATTTGACTCGTTTCGCTGACCGGATTCGGGATGCCGCGCGTCGAGAAACTCGCCCTCACGATAAGAAAGCGATCGAACCATACCATCACAGGGTGACCGATTAATGTGAACATTGAAGAGACTCAGAAACATTCCGATTCGTATCGACGGGCCGGGAATCGACGGGTGATCTTCGAGCTCGACAATTTCCGTAATCGTTCCGTCTGCGGGCGAGCACAGCTCACCGGGCCCGAAGGTTCCTCGCCGGGGAGGGTCTCGAAAAAAGGCCAGAACCCAGATCCATACAACGGCGAACGGAATTGCGAGTGGCCAAGCGATCAGGGAAGCCCCAAACGCTGCCCCCCCGAGGACAACAGTGGCAATCCCGATCTCTTTGAACCCTTCGGTAGCGATCAGCATAGAAATTGCGCCGCGGATATTAGTGACATTAGACAAACGCATCGGAAATTGTACCAGAACACGGGAATTTCGCACGCCGTGATCGCCGGAGCAAGATGCCTCCTTATCCCAGCCTCTGAGAAAGTTAGAGTTCGTATCTGGCATCCTTGACTGGCGCCTCCGCCAGCCTAGAGTGCCCAACGAGCGGGTAGAGCGGCGAGCGCCGCCAGGCCGATAGACCCAATACGACCGGCGCCAAGCGAGCATGGAGGTAGGTCCTGTGGCAGATTCAACGATTGTACATGTCGAAGCCCGTGAGATCTTAGATTCGCGCGGATTCCCCACCGTCGAAGCGATTGTCGTCCTCGGCGACGAAAGCACGGGCGAGGCAGCCGTCCCGTCTGGTGCGTCAACGGGTGAACACGAGGCGGTCGAGCTGCGCGATGGGGATCCCAAACGTTACAACGGAAAGGGTGTGCTCAACGCGGTCGATTTCGTGAATACTGAGCTTGCGGAAACGGTCCTCGGACTCGACGCGACGGATCAGGAAGACGTCGATCATGCGATGATCGAATTGGACGGGACTGAGAACAAGAGTCGCCTCGGGGCGAACGCAATTCTTGCAGTTTCGCTGGCGACGGCGAAGGCGGCTGCCCAGTCGTCCAGCCTCCCGCTCTTCCGGTATCTTGGTGGTCCTAATGCGCATGTTCTCCCTGTTCCGATGATGAATATCCTTAACGGCGGGAAGCATGCTGACAACAACGTCGATTTCCAGGAATTCATGATTCAGCCATGGGGCGCTCCATCTTATTCTGAGGCACTTCGGATGGGTGCGGAGTGTTTCGCGGCTCTGAAGGACGTGCTTAAGAAGCGTGGTCTTAATACCAACGTCGGCGACGAGGGCGGGTTTGCACCGAACTTGAAGTCCAACGAAGAAGCGATCGAGGTGGTCGCGGAGTGCGTTGAGGCTGCGGGTTATAAGCTGGGCGAGGACATGTTCATCGCCTTAGATCCGGCGACTTCTGAGATGTTCGACAAGAAGTCGGGAAACTACCGCTTTTTCAAGTCGGACCCGGATCGACTGGTGACTTCGGAGGAGATGATCGATCGCTGGGCGACGTGGTGCGATAAGTACCCGATCCGCAGTATCGAAGATGGTCTCGCGGAAGATGACTGGGCCGGTTGGAAGAAGCTGACGGCACGACTCGGCGACAAGGTACAACTTGTTGGGGACGACCTTTTCGTTACGAATACGACACGACTCCAGCGCGGGCTCGATGAGAAAAGTGCGAACTCAATCCTGATTAAGGTCAATCAGATCGGAACGCTCACGGAGACTTTCGCCGCGATCGATCTTGCGATGAGAAACGGATGGTCCGCGGTGATCAGTCATCGAAGCGGCGAGACCGAAGACACGACGATCGCCGACATCGCGGTCGCAACGAACGCCGGTCAGATCAAAACGGGTAGCTTGTGTCGTAGCGATCGAACTGCGAAGTACAACCGACTCCTTCGTATCGAAAGTCACCTAACCGACTCCGCTGTTTACGGCGCGAAGTTCTGGAACAAGTAACCTCATGCTGAAGTCCTCTCCACCGCAAGTTCCTATCTCGCAATCACTTGCATCAAAGAAAACACGCATCGCTGGTGGGGGATGGGTCTGCTGGATCTTGATGTTCATGGGGCTGGCGACGTTTGCTCCGTGCATCCTTCTTCCCGAGTGGCGAGAGTTTCAGGCGCTTAAAGTTGCCCAGCAGCGCGAAGAGCACCGCCTTTGGGAAATGGAATCTGCGCTTGATCGAGAGCGAAAGTCCCTTGTCGCGATTCAGACTGACCCGGCGGTTGTTGCGAGGCTTGCCCGACGCGACCTGCGATACCACGATCCGACTGAGACGCGAGTTCGGGTCCCCAGTGCCCTCCGGGCAACCGAGAGTGCTTCTCCGTTTGTACCGCATCCCGTGAATCCACCTGCGTGGGTAACGGCTGGCGAGCGGTACCTTCCGCAACTCAACTATGACGGTGTCTTCTGCGATGAAGAGACGCGGCGGGTGGTCATGGGGATGTCGTTGGCGCTGCTGGCCCTCTCTATGTCGCTCTCGCCGCGCCGTGACCCCGATGGTTTGTGATAACATCTGAGCATGAAGAAACGCCGGAGATCGGAAGATTCCGAACTCCGGCGATGTTTATTCGATTCGATACGCGAAAGTGCCCCTAGTTGTCGGTTCGGGTGTTTCGATACCAGACTAGCCTATCGTCGCTGAGTCCAGATCCCGCTCGGCGGTCAAGGGTTCCGATGATGTCGTTTCGACCATCGCCATCAAGATCGACGATGAGAAGATCGTTTATGACCGTCGTCGAATCTGTTCCGGAGACGCCAACGCCGCTACCTCCGGGTGCTTCGTTCGCAGTTCCACCGCTGTCATCTGGTTCGTCTTGGATGACAGTGTTGCCTGTCCAAGGATCGAAGACCGTGTCGCCTACGAGTGCGTCGTACCAGAGCACGCCGCCTTCGACCGCGACGAGCGCTTCGACCTGACCATCACCCGTCACATCACCAAGGGCGATCGCCCCGGGCTCTTGTCCGCCGAACTCAGTCAGCGTGAAGACTGGCCAAGGGAAGTTGAAACGCGCCGGAAGTGTGTCCGATGGAGGAAACTCTGGCTCGATGGCCTGAGCGTTGGGACGGCGGAACCACTGCACGACACTTCCGAGCGTGGATCGCACGAGAATGTCGTCGAAACCGTCGTTGTCCACGTCGCCGATTGCAAGGATGTCAGCCTCGGTATCCACCTGCCCGATCGGGCGATTTTCCCACGAACCGGTTACGGGAGCGGCTGGTCTTGGGTTTCTTGCCCAGCGGACGTTGCGACTGATGGCGTTGGTGTAAGTCGCGATTATGTCCAGATCACCATCGCTATCGATGTCCATCGCCTTGATGTCTTTGACCTGCGGAAGATCGGAGTGAATCGCGTTTGGTACCCCCCACCCGCCGGACGTCATCGACGCGGCGCCCCCCGGGTTGACCCAAAGATCGACGGTGTTGACCGGCGGGGCTTGACCAAGTTCCTCACACGCGGCTGGATTGACCGCCACAACAATGTCATCGCCGTTTGCGCCATCAATGTCGGCGACGATCAGCGAGACGAAGCCCGAGAATTCTGGCTTGGTCTTGGCCTCTTCAAGTGGGAGAGTTTCGGCTCCGGGGAACTGGTTGCTCCATTGGTTCCCGAGCGAATCTACGACGAGAGGATTGATAAGAATCGTCTGCGACCAGAGGTCACCATCGGGAATATTCGCTGCGCCACCCGGACTGAAGTAAATGACGATGTCGCCGTCGAGGCGGCTCACTTGCTGGTCGTTGCACGCGCCATCGCAACATCCGTCGATGCAGAGCGACGTTCCGTTGCAATCGCCCGAGGTCACGCAACGTGTCGCTGGACACATACCCGCCGAACCTGTTGCTTTCACGAGAACCACAATATCCAGCCACCCATCGTCATTGATTTGACCAAGCTCTACACCGGCGACAACCGCGACGGGACTCGTACCGGCGATCGTCACCGTTCGAAATGAGATATTGTCGTCGGCGTCGCGTTCTTGTAGGTGCAACTGGATAGGCTGAGATTGGTTCCAACCGCTCACCAAGTCGAGCAGACCGTCCTGGTTTACATCGCCAGAGACGACGAACTTGGGACCAGCAGTATCTTCTTCAACCGGGTCAATTTGAAACGCGGTGAAGAAACTCCGCGTATCTTCGGAGGGAAGTTCAACGCCTTCGGTAGCGCCCCCGGCGACCGGATCGGTTGTCCCGCCCGTTCCGCCAGGTGAGACCGGAGCATCAGAGAATCCGCTATCGGCGTCGCCAACATCCGCTCCAGTGCCCGCCTCGTCGGCGACCTGATCGATGACCGTACTACAGCCGATCACAACGCCAAGCAGAACAGCGCCCGCCACTACCCATCGATGCACCCCAGTGTTCATCACAAACTCCCAATACCGGTCACTTGGACCGAAAACGACTACATTATCTCACTCTCGTTATCGGCGGCAGAGCCGGGGAACTTTCAGGCCCAAAAAATTCCTGATCGCGATCCACGAAATCCGCCAAAGTCCGATATAGTGTGCGCGTGCGGTCTCCCTGCGAGGCAACGGGCTACCTCGGCGACTGCGTACCGTCGCCGTGACTCAACCAATACGCGTGTGATGCCTAGAACTATGACCAAAAACGCGCCAGCCTACCTTCTGCTCGACGACGCCGCGCTGCTGCGAGAATGCGAAGTGGATAAATACCGGGCAAGCGGTCCGGGCGGTCAAAAGAGGAACAAGACTGACTCGGCTGTTCGAATCCGCCACCTTCCAACCGCCATCGCCGCGATCGCCAACGAGGATCGATCGCAGCACGTCAACAAGCGTCGCGCGCTTCGACGACTTCGACTTCTGATCGCGCTCGACGTGAGATCCACCATCGACGCGGAGTCTTACGCGCCGAGTGAAACGATGAGTGAATACATTACCGGAGACGGTGCTCTGCGAATCGCGGAAGTAAATGACGCCTATCCAATCGTTATCAGCGAGGTTATGGACGTTCTACATAGTTGCGACCTACGCATCAGTGACACAGCCGAAAAACTTGGCATCTCCACCGCGCAAATGTCAGATTTATTCCTACGAGACCCGTCCGTCTTGCGCGAAGTAAACCGACAAAGACAGGCGGCGGACCTTAAGCCACTTCGCTAGTGCAAGAATCAATCGACCTTTCAGGTCTTGGACGAACGATCGCGATACGCTTACAATAGAGCACGTGTCTAGCAAGCATCATCATAGCAAAGACGCCACGGCGGTTTCTTGTTCGATCATTACCGTCAGCGATTCACGCACCTTCGAAACCGACACAAGCGGCATGACGATCCGCGACCTCATCACTGGACACGGCCACAACTTAAGCAACTACGAAATCGTCCCCGACGACACCAACACAATCGGACAACGGGTACGGAGTTCATGTGATAACGAAGACTGTAAAGTCGTGATTCTGACAGGAGGGACGGGGATCTCATCGCGCGATTCGACGATCGAAGCAGTGTTGCCGATCCTCGAAAAAAGACTCGACGGATTCGGCGAACTTTTTAGAATGCTCAGTTATGAAGAAATTGGCGCGGCCGCGATGCTTTCGCGTGCGATCGGGGGGATTTGCAACAATACCGCCATCTTCGCCCTGCCTGGGTCGACAAAAGCGGTGAAGCTCGCGATGGAGTCGCTGATCATCCCGCAACTCGGACATATCGCTGGACTTCTGCGGCGCGACTAGCCCTTCGCCAGCTCTGCAACGACGTCGTCGGGAATGTCGGCGTTGGAGTAAACCTCGTCAACGTCGTCCTGGTCCTCAAGGCCTTCCACCAGACGTAATACTTTTTTCGCCGTGAGAAGGTCAAGTTCAATCGTGTTGTCGGCGATCATCGCAAGCTCGGCAGACTGAATCGTGAGACTTGCCTCCTCGATCGCCTTACGAACATTTTCAAACGCGTCGGTACTGCTGATCACTTCATGCGCCGCCTCAGATGAAGACACATCGTCCGCCCCTGCTTCCAGCGCGATTTCCATCAGGCGGTCTTCCTCAACCGCATCCGATTCGAGAACGATGACGCCCTTCTGGGCAAACTGAAAGGCAACACAGTTGGGCGATCCGAGATTTCCGCCCGCTTTTTCAAAAATCTTTTTGACCTCACCGCCGGTTCTATTCCGGTTGTCGGTCGTGGCCATGCACATGATCGCGACGCCGCCCGCACCATATCCCTCGTAAAGAATCTCCTCGTACGACTCGCCGTCCAGTTCGCCGGTTCCCTTTAGAATCGCCTTCTCGATCGTATCCTTGGGCATGTTCTCTTTTTTTGCTTTGTCGATGGCAAGGCGCAAGCGCGGATTGTCGTCAATATTCCCACCGCTCATCTTTGCGGAAATAGTGATCGCCTTGGCAAGCTTGCTCCAAACCTTGCTGCGCTTTTTGTCCGTCGCAGCCTTCTTGTGCTTGATTGTGGACCATTTCGAGTGACCGGACACTTTACTACTCCTTAGGCGTCATCGTCGCCCTTTTTGTTATTTGATTCTCCCCGCTTCACCGCCAGCGGGGCAATCTTCGGCGAACCTTTTGAACGAGCAGCCTCGATCTTAGAAGGCGTCTCTACCTTTACTCTTCGTTCGTCATCATTGACAAGATCATCGCCTTCGCGATCAGCGATCGACTCAACAGCCTTGGACCAATACCCGATCGCCTCTTCAACCGCGCCGAGTCGCCAGCAAGCATCGCCCAGGTGATCCATAATCACCGAATCGCCGCCCGTGCGGGCTCGGTCTGCACGTCTCAACCAAGTTCGAGCTTCACTAAATTCACCCTTCTTGTAAAGCAACCAACCGAACGTGTCCAGATAGGCTGCATTTGTTGGAATTCGACCCAGGGCGTAACGAACCAACGGTTCCGCTTTGTCAAGATAAATGCCGCGATCGATCCACTGATACGCTAGATCGTTATTTCTTATTGGATCATTTGGGGCCAGAAGATGGACACGCTGCATCACATCAGCCGCTCTGTCGAAATGCCCCTGCCGGGTGTAACAGGTGGACAACAATAACAAGAACCTCGCTCGCAAACGAGGTTCGGTCGTCGCCTCAATCCATCCCGATAGCTCTTGCTCGGCTCGCTGATACTGCTTGTCGAAGATCAGTTCTGTTACAAGCTGAAGCTGTAACACCGAGACTCGGTTCTGGATAACCTCATTTCGAAACGGATCATCGGGAAAGTAAATAAGATCTTCGTCGCGCACGTCATCGCGCCAACGAGGCCCCCGACGCTCGACCCCGCCATGCAACACACCTATGGCTGCGTCTAGCAGCCTTTCCGCCACTTCGACGCCATCGGAATATCGCTTTTCCGCGTTGAGCGCCCGAACCCAAAACCCCTGATACCAGCCGCGATTCCGCGTCTGCACGAGATGCGTCTGCGTCAGCGCCGAAGCCTCCTCAAACCTGTCCAGCAACACGAAGTGCAAGGCGAGAAGAGAAACCGTGTGATCATTCGCCGGGTCATCCTCTAACCATTCCAGCATCAGTTGCTCTGCCCGATCAACACGACCAGCATCTCGCAGGCTACTGGTAGCGCCTTGCCTATTAAATTGCAAATTGGACGGATCAGTTTTCAACAGCTCATTGAAGATCTCCGCCGCCTCGGCGTACCGCTTCAATCGACTCAGCGCCCTCGCCAACCGGCGTTTTGAATCGGAATCATCGGAATCGCTTTCCACCCAATTGCGTAGCGTCTTGAGCAACTCGTCGTCGGTCTCCTGAAGGGCGAGGACATCTTCGACGTCGTTGCGGAAAGCTTCGCGATCAAGCTGGGAGAGTTCCTTGTTTTCAAGCGGTTTGCGGGCAAGGGCAAGCGCTTTGTCATCCTGAAACAGCAACGTTTGCATACCGATCAACTCATGCCGCCAAGTGTGACGATTCGGATGATATCGCAATAGCTCTTCTAGGCGGCGGGTGCAAGACTCAAAGTCAAGCAAACTCCGCTCTGCCATCGCCAACCAAAAGGCAATATCGACCTGTGTCGGTTCAATCGCGAGCGCCTTCTCGAAAGCCGAACGACGATTGTCTCGTTCGTGCGTCGGATAGGTTTGAGCAATGGCGATCCAAGTCTCCGCATCTGGCGTCCCCTTGTCGAGCGCCTCAAGCAAGATTGCGCGCTGGGCTTCCAAGTCGCCAGCAATCTCCTTGTCCAATCTCACGCGGCACCGTGCAGCCACCGTCAAACTCTTCGTGCGGGCCTGCAATGCTTTGAAAGTCTCAGTGGCAAGGTCGTTCTTCTCGCCGCGAATATACGCTTCTCCTAGCAGTTCGCCAGCATCATCTCGATCGGGCTCTTTGTCTAGTAAGCTGCGTAGCAACTGCTGCGCCTTGAGGGGTTCGCGCACTCTTAAGTGCAGTCTTGCCATCGCCAGAATCGCCTCTGTTTTCTCTGGATCGAGTTGAGTAACAGCGCGATAGTTACGCATCGCCTGGGGTACGTCATCCAAGCGATCATGGATTTGCGCTCGGATCATCGCGAGGGCCGCGTTGTCCGTAACCTTGTCTTCATCGGAGTTACCGACGAGAGTTAACGCTTCGTCATAGCGATACTGCTTCAGATACAAACGTCCGAGCAAGATGCGCGTTGGTCCAAACTCGGGAGCCTCCGCCTTGCTTTTTTCCAGCAAAACCTCAGCATCTTTGGTTCGACCAATCGAGAGCGCAAGAGATCCACGGAGAAAGTGACCGATGTGATGATCGGCATGCCTCGCAGCATCGGCGAGTATCGATTCCACAGCCAATGGATCCGACGAAAGGGCAAGGATCGGTGCGCTGAGTACGTCAAATTGGTCCGGCGCCACGCGAATGCCATCCGCACACACGGCAAGTGCATCAGACCAACGCGAGTCAGCTAGAAGCATGTCCGTCAACCGCGACCGCGCCTTGTGAGCATCCTCGTTCGCTGAAACGAACGTCAAAAGCGTTTCAATCGCCTCTCCACGGCGACCTGTCTTAACGAGGACATCGGAAAGGGTCATCGCCAAACGCGGAACGTGCGGTTGGTCAACAAGGCGCCCGCGAAGATCGTCCAAAACACCATCCGGGTTTCCGGTCTTGGCGTAAATACCGATCAGAAGGGAAATAAACTCATCATCGAACGCCGGGACTCTTCGCGCGGCGGCCAGAGCATCGCCATGTTTTCCCGCCCCCGCAAGCAGTCGGACATAACGACGACCAAGTGCCATATCGTCGGGGTTCGCGGTCACCAGATCAGTCAAGCTCGCAGCTGCCTCCGCAAGTCGACCGAGCTTCTCGAGAATCGATGCCCGTGCGTCTGCTGTCTTGCCGCCGTCGCGCGAAATAATGGCGGCGAGCTCGGTTGTCGTCGTACCTCTCGAACGGAGGGTCTGAGCAGCGGTAACGAGGTGATCGTATTGCAACAAGGCAGCCGTGAGATACCCCGATGTTCGAAGTAACTCCGCCAAGTGGTATCGCGTAAGTGCGGTCGTTTCTGCATCCCGCCCAAAATCAGAACATAAGAGCGCCGTACGGAATGCAACGAGGGCAGACTCTGCCAGATTGTCACGAAGTTGACACCGACCGTAGACGTATTGTGCGACGGCATCATCTGGGTTCCCCTCAAGAGCGCGTGCCGCGTGCGTCCGCGCCCTTTCGATATTCCCCGCACGCCAGTGTAACGTCGCTAGTACACGATGAACGTCAGGGTGGTCCGGGTCGAAACGCAGCGCCCGTTCCAAGGCGATCGACGCCTCGGTGTATCTCTGTTGCGAGACAAGGTCGGTTGCATGAGTAACCTGCCGCTGCGATCGATCGGAAAGCACACCGAGGCCCGCGGTTCTTTTTGGTGCCTCGATCGGTGGCTTCAGTTCGTTGAGCGTCGCCAACGCCCGCGCGGGATCAACGCCTTCCGCAAGTCGCCCGGCCAAGGGAACTGCAGACCCCGAAGAAGCAGTGGATCCGTCATCCGAAACGCATGCGCCGACAGTTGCAAGCGCAAGACACCCGTGCACAAGCGTCAGGCACACCAGTTTGTGACTCAAAGAATAAAGTTTCATCCGTAGACCCTCGATTTCGCCCTGTGGAGATACTACACCCCGATGCGCCTAGGAATCGCCGAAAATCATGCGTGACGATCTGTAGCGTGCGATTCTATCTGAAGATCGACCGTCTGACCGCCTCAGTCCAACTCTCGGAGCTACCCCTTTGATCCTGCCTTCTTGGCTGCTTTCTTCTTAGGAGCGGTCTTTTTCCTAACTTTCTTGCGCAACGTTTTCACGGACTTGGGAGTCGCCTTGAGAGTTTCTAGCACCAAGCAGGTTTCTTTCGCCTTGTCGGCCGCGACATGACGCTCTAGAAACGCCTGGACATCCGCGCGATTGGCAGACGGATGTACGAGGTCGCTTTCACGAAGAACCGCTAGGACGCGATCGCCCACGGGGATCGCATGTCCGCCCAAACTCCACAAAATGACCGAGGCAGAAGCATATGCATCGATGCCGTCGAGCTGTTCAAAATAGTGCCTCGCTTCGCGCTTTCCAACCGTCTTGAGACGGTCGAGCGATACGACATGCTCCTGATTGTAAATCGCGTTCAGCGCACGAATCAGCTCACCACTGCGAAGCTCAGCCTGTGCGACCTGGTTCCCGATCACACGATGAATTTCCGAAGGATAAGAAGCTCGAACTTCGTTCCAATCGACCATCACCTCATTGAGTTTCTTGATCGCGCGAGACGCCGGACCATCACCAGACTCAACCCCCAAGATCGCAGTCGCCAGGCGCTCGATCGGATCTGGCCACTCCGGAAGCTCCGGAATAGCTGCCCCTTGCTTCAGCTTTGTGTACGCTCGTTTGAATCTACCCGCGTATCGCGTCCCATCTTTCATCGATTCACCTCATCTGGACCCTGGCCCGTCGGGTTGGTGTCGCGCTCGAGATCGGGAGCCGAGGGTTTTTCATCGCATCGATCCGCAATCTCACCGGCCACTGCCTCATTCTCGACGACGGTCTCGTCACGCTCGACACGATTCGCCTCTATCTGCTCTAGTGTACGAATAACCCGCTTCTGTTGTTCATCAAGCTCCATGCGAAGCTCGGGACACTGCTTTAAGTTTAGTTCCTTGGCGACCATCCGTTGCAAGTACCCACGCGCGCTTTTCATCGCGGAGATCGTCTTGCGCTCGTCCGCCTCCCCCGTGGGAACCGTCACATAGACGATAGCCGTAAGGAGGTCTGGACCGACCTCAACACGACTAATCGTCGTTAGCGGAGCGATGCGCGGATCACTCAAGCGACGCGCAATCCCTTCGCTCACGATTTCTCGGATGGCGTTGGCTACTCTTTCCCTTCGATACTGCTTCATTGAATCTTCAAAACCTATCCGCACACGCAAGGCATGCCTCTTTAGTAAAACTCCCGCTCATAATCGAGTAGGCTGACCATTCGAGCTTCGCGAACCATGTCAACCATCTGGTCGAACTGCGAGTGCATTGCTCGCGAATCGGTCGAAACCATCGCCAACCCAATCGTGCACCGCTTGTGAACGTCGTGGTGGTCCACCTCGGCGACCGAAACGTTGAACCGATCGCGAAGCTTCTGCTTAAGTCCCTTGATGGCATGCCGTTTGTCCTTCAACGACCGTGCTTCCAAGATCGCCAGATCGATCCGAAGGACGCCGACGATCATGGCTCTGTCGTGTGAAGAACTCGCGCGGTCACATTGCCATTACGCGGATCAATCTTGAAAAGACGCGTCGTCTGATCGGCTGTCATGTAGGGAGCGATACCAACGCGTGATAGAAAGTCGATCACGAAACGCTGATCCGAAGCCGGAACACCATAAAAAGTAAGCTCGCCGCGTACATGCTGCTCATCAAAGCCGTACATTCTTGCCCGATCCGTATATCCGTGAAGAAGCGGTTCGAGAAGAAACGAATCGCTATCCGCAGTCTTCAAGCGAGGAAGAAACAACGACCGCACCGCCGCGAGGCCATCTTTCCCTACCGCCACCCCACGGTACTGCTTCACGAGATAGATCTGATCAACGGTTTCATCGACGAATGTACTAACAGCCCCATCTGGTAGAAAGAAAGATGAAGCAAGCTCTTGCCGCCGCGACTTAGATGCACGCTCAATCGCGCGACGAAACGCCACATACTTATCGTAATGGGCAAGCCCAGGGTCGCTCAATTTCGGATGGTTCCAGGGAAAGGAAACCTCGACGACATACGTACCCTCTTTGACGCGAGACGGCGCATCGTTCGCCCGAAACTGAACACACCGGGGGGCGTCTCGAACACGCCCGCCCTCGGGCAAATCGGTCTCTTCAATACAAGAAACCTGTGCACCATTAGGAATAGACGCAACCATCAGCCCACGCAGCACCTTAGAAGTTACCAATCCAAAGCGCCCTGGCGATTCCGTCTGGCGCACATCCGAAGTCGACGCTTGTGCCGTCGCCGCGTTCTTGCCGGCAAAACGATCCCGACGGACGTCTTCGTCGAACAGCGGGATCACGAACTTACGGGCGACAACAATAATCACAACGATAACGCCGGCGATATAGCACAGTCGAAAAATGATCGCGAACGGGTTGAAATCCTTACGTCCGACAGGCTTTCGAAAAAGCGATCCGAGGAACCCGCCCTTTTTCGCCTCTTCCGCAGGAGTCTCAACATCGCGAAAGAGAAAACTCAGATCCGTATCGTTCGTCTCAGGAACGCCAGCGTTGCGACCGCAATAAGAACATCGCACGACGCCACCGGCGTCCTCGTCCTTCGCTCTAACCGTATGTCCGCAATCGGCTTTGAATTCGATCATCGCATCACACTCCCCGACTGTGCTCATCCGACACAGCTGAACGGTTTCGACGTGTTCATTCTACGCGGACAACCAATCCCGCGCGACCTACAGACTTCTGGCGGTTTGAATAATCTCGTAAGTCTCAATACGATCGCCGGCGTGGATGTCGTCGAACCCTTCAAGGCGAACGCCGCACTCCATACCAGATCGAACTGTCTTCACATCATCTTTTAGGTGTCGCAGCGACGACATCTTGCAACCTTCACGTATGACAACGCCGTCACGAATGACTTTTGCCAAATGCGTTCGGTCAACCAATCCGTCCGTTACATAGGAACCCGCCACAGGTCCAAGTTTTGTGATACGGAAAATCTGCCGCACGTCGATAACCGATCGACCTTCGATTTTCTCGTCTGGGGTAAGAAGACCAGACAACGCCTTCCGAATGTCGTCGCAAGCGTCATAAATCACGCGATAAGGGCGAACATCGACGCCATGCTGCTCAGCGAGTCGTCGAGCGCCAACGGACGTCTCAACTCGAAAGGCAACGATGATCGCTTTTGAAGTTGCTGCCAGCAAGATGTCGCTATCGTTGACAGGCCCAACCCCAGCGTGGCGAATCCCTAACCTAACTTCGTCAGAAGGGATATCACCAAGTGAAGCACGCAGCGCAGTCAAACTACCATCAACATCCGCCTTGAGAATAATATTTAGCTCTGGAACTTCATCGCTCGTACGCTGCTGGAACATGTGTTCCAAAGACATGACCTTTCGCGACTGCACTCTGCTCTGATCAAGGCGATATTGTTTCGTCTCAGAAGCAATTTGCTTCGCCCGGGTCAGTGCTTCCACCGCAAAAAATTTGTCCCCAGATGCTGGAACGTCGTCCAGCCCCCAAACTTCCGCCGGAATCCCAGGCCCCGCTTCTTTCATCCTGTTGCCCCGGTCGTCCAGAAGCGCACGGACTTTGCCGGCTGCGTTCCCGCAGACAACGAAATCGCCTACACAAAGCGTCCCCTCAACAACCAAAATATGCGCAACCGACCCCACCCCGACTTTCGTCTCGGCCTCAAGAACAGTTGCGTACGCTGGAAGAGTCGCGTCCGCCTCCAACTCAAGAACATCACTAAGATCCGCTAGGTGCTCGACAAGTTCTACGACGCCATCGCCCGTGATCGCGGACGTCGGAAGAACATCGGTTTCCCCGCCCCAGTCGCCGCTCGGCGTCAGTCCGTGCTCAGCGAGCTGTCCATAGATTCGCAGTTTGTTCTGATCTCCCAAGTCGGACTTGTTCATCGCAACAACCACCGGAACCTCAGCAGCCTTGGCGTGATTGATCGCCTCGATCGTTTGAGGCATAATTCCGTCGTCCGCTGCGACCACAAGCACTACCACGTCCGTAACCTGCGCACCGCGCTGACGCATCGCCGTAAAGGCTTCGTGGCCCGGCGTGTCTAGAAACGTAACAGGCCCATGTGCCGCCAGAAGATGGTACGACCCAATGTGCTGCGTAATTCCGCCGTCTTCACCAGCAACCACGCGCGTTTTCCGTATACGATCCATCAAGCTCGTTTTGCCGTGATCAACATGCCCAAGAAGCGTGACGATAGGCGGTCGCGACGTCAGATTGGCCCGCTCGCGCTTCTGATACTCCTCAACCAGTTCGTCAAGCATCGTCTTAGCCGGGATGACCTCAAGCTCAATCCCAAAGTGCAGGGCGAGCAGCTGCGCCGTTTCTGTCGGCAGCGTCATGTTGACATTGCCAAGGATCCCGTGCTCATCCCGCAAGATCTTAACGAGCTGCATGAAATTCAGCGCCGTCTCAGAGCAGAATTCCTTCATACGGATAGGTTCGTGTACCGTTGCATTTGTCTTTGGGCCTACGTCAAACTGTTGACCACCTTGTCCGCCATGCTGTGTCGCCCGGCGACGATGAATTCGACGACCGGTCGCGCCAGCCAAACGCTCGCGACGTTCGGCAAGATCGCGATCGCGTCTCTCGCTCGGAGTAGCGTCACGCGAACCACCGCGTCCACGGCGCCGACCGCCCTTCTCGCTCTCAGGCGCAGCGCCAGGCGCGGAACTGGGACCACCGCCACCGCCACCGCCGGGCTGAGGACGCGGTGCGCGTCGAGGGGGCGCAGGGTGGTACTCAGGAGCTTCGTACCGAACAACGCGAGGCCCGGAAAGCTTCGCAGCAGCAGGAACATTTTGCGGTCCTGCAGGGGTGACAGGCTGCGGCCTGCTATCTTCCTCTAGATCGTCAGTTGCCTCAGAAGTTTCCACCGCTTCGGGGACCTCAGTCGTCACAATATCCGCCGACGGAACCGATGAAACAGAATTCTCATCCGAAACTGGTGCAACCTCCGCAACTTCAACTAGAGGCGCCGTGGAATCTACAACTTCCTCGCAAGTCTCAACCACGACTGACTCAGGCTCATCGGATAGTGGGCTGACAATTTCTTCAACCGGCAAAACATCCGCGGCAGTCGGAGGTAGTTCGGCAACGGCAGTCGATGCAGTGGCCTCAGCGTTCTCAACTTCGTC
Organism: Phycisphaerae bacterium; assembly: GCA_029260025.1. GTDB lineage: Bacteria > Planctomycetota > Phycisphaerae > UBA1845 > UBA1845 > JAJRUK01. Next base: position 19,526 of record JAJDDZ010000043.1, read on the forward strand.
GTTCTTCGTGGCTGCCTTTCGTTTTGGCTTAACCTGAACCTTCTTGAGATCGATCCGCTTCGACGTCTCCATCACGGTCGCGTGCTCGCCCTCACTGAACCACTCAGAAATCGTCGCGTGCAAACCCGCACTGAGCGTAGACATGTGATTCTTCACAGTATCAATGCCTTCGGCTTTGCACTTCTCGATAATTGTCTTACTGGTGACGTTCAATTCCTTCGCAAGAAGGTGAACACGCAATTTCTCAGCCAACGTCAATCTCCGTGCCTTAATCGCGGCAACCATTTTCACGCACACCCGATCGATCGGGCGAGCTTGCTTCTATTTATGAGGGCTGTTCTTCTAGCTCCTCGTCCGTTCCGGTCGCGTGGGTCTTAACCTCATTACCCTCGACGACCGGCTCTCCAACCTCTGCTTCAGGCGAAACCACGACATCGGTCACTGGGGATTCATCCGCCGTCTCCAACGTACCGCCATCAAGGGCGTGAATCTCGGCACTAGCAATCTCGGTCGCATCAACCTCAGTGGCCCCAGCCTCAGCGGTCTCGACGCTTTTCTCCGCAAGGGACGGACCCGCTCCCGCAAACTCAGACCGCATCGACTCGCGGGATTCTTGCTCAAGTTTTTTTGCTTCAGCAGCCTCCGCCGCAAGCGCATCGGCCGCACCATTAGCAGCCTCGACCATCGTCTTAGCGAGCTCCGGATCGACGCCGAGTTCGTTTGTGAGCGGGTCAGCGCCGACAGCCTTCACGTCGGCAACGGAAATCACGCCCATCGCCAGAAGTTTATCAAGGAGAACATCATCAACGCCGTCAATGATCTTCAGTACTCGTTCCATCCCGTCCATGTTGCGGTCATAATCTGCTGGAGTAAGAATATCGATGTCCCAACCAGTCAACCGAGCACCGAGTCGGACGTTTTGCCCGCGCTTCCCGATCGCAAGGGACAACTGATCCTCGTCAACGACCACCGTCGCACGACCCAGCTCAAAGCACAGAAAAGTCTCTTTCACCTCAGCCGGCTTAAGCGCGTTGCTAATTAGCACCTGGGAGGATTCGTTCCATCGAACAATGTCGATCTTTTCGCCACCAAGCTCATCAACAATGTTCCGTATGCGACTTCCGCGCACGCCGACGCAAGCGCCGACCGGATCAACCTTCATGTCGATCGACGACACCGCGATTTTCGTGCGATAGCCTGCCTCACGAGCCAAAGCCCGAACCTCGATCACTTTTTCGGCGACCTCAGGGACTTCCAGTTCAAAGAGCTTACGGATGTAGTCCGGGTGAGTTTGGGTAAGAACGATCCGCACCTGATTCGTTTCTTCGCGAACGTCAAGAATCATCCCCCGAATCCGCTCGCCAGGATGGTGCATCTGACCAGGAATCTGCTCGCTTCGGGGCATGAACGCCTCAACACGCCCAAGATTTACAGTAAGCCCCCCGCCCTCATATCTGGTAACCGTACCGGTCACAATCGTTCCAACGAGTTGCGAATACTCATCGAAGATTGAATTGCGCTCGTCTTCTCGGATCCGCTGAATCATCACTTGCTTAGCAGTCTGCGCGGCGATTCGACCCAACGACTGCATATCGATCGGCTTTCCTGCGACAAAGGCTTCAATCACCCCAGTCTGGCGATCGATCGAGGCGGAAGCTTCCTCCTCTTCGCCGCAACCAAAGTGCTTGCGCGCGGCTGAAACAATCGCTGCTTCAAGGTCAGCAAAGACGCTCTCTTTGTCGATCGCCTTGTCTCGACTAATCGAGTCAATGAATCTGATCAGATCCGTATTCATCTCGTTACGTCTGTTCCTTCCGAGCAGCCGTCGCCAAATCAGGCGACCGCTGCTAGTCAACAAAAAAACGTGGGCGCAAAACGCGATCCCACGCGGGCAAATAACTGCTTGACCTGGATGGGGCAATCTTAGTGCATCACCGCGCTCCGCATGATCCAAACAGAACCCGCTGGTCGGCCCTATTCCGCACAAACAACCTGCGATGTTTGCAAGACCTAACCATGTTGCGAGAATCTCGTCATCACTTCACCAAACACGCCCCCGCTCATCCTGGGAACGCTCTTCAATAGCTCAACCTGACGCCCGTACCCAGATACCGGCACGCTAGGCGCAGAACCACACCGTCTCCGACTCAACGAGAGTACGCAGACAATCTGTTTCGAGCGAAATCCATTGTAATGGCCCTCGCTCATGCGTCAATTCAATCTTCTCAGCACAACGTGATATGGCCTCCTCACAGCTCAGTTTTCTCAATCTACCTAAACTGCCGCCATAGGACCTAGCTCCAGAACTGGGAATCAAACTTCAATTGATGAACCGCTAGATCGTCCATTTGCCAAAAAAGCGTGAAGCGGGCATCCTCTATTGGCACAAGGAGGTACTTCGATGCGAAAAATATGGAAATCCCTATCCAGAAACACTGCCCCCCTCTTCGGTATCATCCTGATCGCCTCCGGCGGGTGCGAGTTGGCGATACCGGATGAAACAACGCCGGATAGCGAAATCGGACGACCTGCCGAGCAGTTCGTAACCATCGCCTTCCGAAATCTCTCAACTGTCAATACGGTAGATGTAGAATTCCATGCGGTGACATCGGTGGAAGTCAGCCTCCCCGAGGGGCTATTCACTGACGAAAACCGGGTGTCGGAAAGCTTAGGCGTAGCAGGAACCGGGTTGCTCATCCCAGGAGCAACCGACATCCTTGAGATCTCCTGCACAGAAAACCTGGTCATCGGAACCGCAGGCGGCACATTCCTCGACAATGAAACCGGCGAACTCAATGGACGCGGGGAACCACGGTGGCTGGACGCGACTTCGGCGGGACTCTGTGGCGCGATCGTCGGATTTACGTTTGAGAGCAGTGGCGATACATTCGCAACCAAAGTCGAGATCAGACGCTAACGATTAGGAACGCTTTATCGCCATGGCGTAAAAGCAATCGCCATAGCTTACAAGAATGGAGACGAGGTCGGGATGGCCACACTTCGATACCTAGACGACAACGGGCAATGTCTGGCGTACAAGCTCAGCACAGGTCAGGTTCTGATCGGTCGTGCAGAGACATGCCAAGTCACGGTCGAGTCCGACATGATTTCTCGGGAGCATGCCCGGGTAGAGCTGACTCCAGACGGACGTTTTCGCGCCGTCGATCTCGGCAGCCGCAACAAGACCTTCGTCAACGGTGAGCAGATCACCGAAACGATTCTGACCGCCGGAGACATCCTTCGCGTGGGCGACCGCATCTTTGAATTCGTCGACGAAACCAACGTCTCCGAAGTTCTCGACATGCGATTTCTCACGCCGGAGAAGGGCGAGCCCCCAGGGGCGGAGTGGGCCAAGATCAAACAACCCATTTCGCTGACCATCGCCCAGCTCGAGCGCATCGCTCAGGTCGGCGCGGACAAACCCCTCACCGGGCGCGCCGAAGATGTAGCCTCAACTGCCCTCGGTCGAGTTATTCTCGATCTCAATGCAGAGCGCGGGTTCATCGCCCTTCGCGGAGACAAGAAAACGGACCTGCGACCCATCAGCCACCGCGGGCTTGCCCAGACCCCGGGCGGATCACTCACACCGGTCAGCGAAGCTTTCGTCATCGCCCCGCTACTCCAGCAGGTCGCCGGTTGCTATCCGCAGACAGCACGTCAAATGGACAAGAAACTCGGATACGCCGTCACAGGCGTCGTCGCTCCGCTGACCGACCGCGGTGAAATCATCGGCGTGCTCTACGTCGATCGCCCCGGAGGAAAAAGGCCCTTTCCAGCAACAAGCACCGCCTACGCCACCGCCGCCGGCGCACAAATCGGCAGTTTGCTTGGGAGTACGCTTCGTAGTTTGCCCAACACAGCCGCACGCGAGAGCGCAGCCTGGATGACAACGATCGGCCGCGTCCAGACCGCCCTTTCCGAGACATCAGAATCCAGCGAAGCTTACCAAGTCGCCGACAAGTGCTTCCCTGGTCGCGCAAGGCGCGGCGACTTCATTTGGGTTGACCATATCGATGAACATCGTTTGTCAATTCTTTTGGTCGACTGCGGCGGACACGGTATGACCGGACTCGCGCAAGCTGCGTTGATTCGCGGCGCTGTCTCGACAGCAGTTCGAATTGACGATGACGCCGTCATGGACCCCGCAACGATTTTCAACGCAATCAACACAACCCTCGCCAACTCGAGCGCAAGACAAGTGGTACCTACCATCTACCTCGCGATCGACAGCTCAATTGGAAAGCTCTCCTACATCAACGCCGGCGGTGTACCGCCTCTCCTAATGCTCAAGGCCGGGCGACTGCTTACGATGGATCAGACTTCGCTCGTCCTCGGCGTTGACGCCGACTATTCCTACGAAGCAACCCGCGTTGATCTCCCCGACGCTTTTAGGCTCATCGCATACACCGACGGATTGATCGATGCCGCCAGCGCAGCAGGCGAAGCCCTGGGAAGCGACCGACTGCACGACGCCTTGCTAGTAAGCGATTCCTTCGGATCGGCTGAAGAGGTCCTCGCCCGAATCACGAAACTCTGGGCGACGCACCTTTCCGGCGCCATCCCAGACGATGACGCATCCGCTCTCGTAGTCGCGCGGGGATGGGTCGCATCATGATCGCCGCCGAAGCAGCCGAACAGCTCATCGTATCCAAATTGATCAGTAGCGGAACGATCCCAGCGATCCAGTTGGATAACCACCGGCGCGAATCAGAGATCGACGGCGTCCCGCTCATCGAGGTCTTGATTCGCAACGATGTTGTCAGCGAAGCAGACGTTGGACAGTTCTACGCCGACGTGTCGGGCCTACGATTCCTAGACCTCACCAGAAGAAGACCAACAAACGCATGGGTGCTCACCCTTCCCGAAAACATCGCGAGACAGCGCCAATGCTTGCTCTTTGGGGAAGTATCGGGGCAACTCGTCGCAGCTGTCTCCGACCCCATCGATCCCGCGGTCCGTTCGTCAATCCAGGCGCGTTTTGAACGCCCCATCCAATACGTCGTAAGCCCCCGGTTCCAAATTCGGGCCGTTCTCGATGAGGTCTATTCAGAAGCCCGCGCCAAGGGCGCAAGAATGACCGCACTCCCCCCGCCCTCAGCGCGAGTGGCTGAGTCCACCGGTACTGGCGTGAACATCGTCGAACAGTTTGATAGTATCATCGACGAAGCAGTCGATCGCCGAGCGAGCGATATCCATGTCGAACCAGAAGTCGACCGTGTTCGAATCCGTTTGCGCATCGACGGAAGACTTATCGAAGCCCGCGCCTTCCCCGCAGAGGTGGCCGCCGCACTAGTGTCGAGAATCAAGGTTTTATCCAACCTCGATATCACGGAACGCCGCAAACCCCAAGACGGACGTTTCACACAACGCAGCTTTGATCAAAATATAGACGTACGTGTCGCCGTGATTCCCGGCGCCCGAGGCGAACGCGTCACCCTGCGGCTCCTCGCCCAAAACCGATCCGCCCTTTCCCTAGAAAGTCTGGGAATGGGAATCGAGCTGAGACAAGCGTTCGAGCGACTGATTCATCGCCCGTACGGGATCATTCTAATCACCGGCCCTACCGGAAGCGGAAAAACCACGACTCTCTACGTCGCCCTTCAGCAAGTCAACACCATCGACCGACACATTATTACGATTGAAGACCCCGTCGAATACGAAATGCCGGGCATCAACCAAGTCGCCGTTGACGAGGAATATGGCGTCTCGTTTTCATTGGCACTGCGTAGCATCCTCCGTCACGACCCCGACATCATTATGGTCGGAGAAATTCGCGACGAGTCCACGGCAAGGCTCGCCATCGAGGCATCACTCACCGGTCACCTCGTTTTCGCCACACTACACACCAACACAGCCGTTGGCGCAGTGACAAGACTCTTAGACATGGGGTGCGAACCCTATCTGGTCGCGAGCGCCCTCATCGGAACAATGGCACAAAGACTCGTTCGGAAAATCTGCACGAACTGTCGCAGAGGATACGAGCCAACCCTCGCAGAAAAAAAGATCATGGGCATCCCCCCAGAACGCCCCGGCGTGCAAATCTTTCGAGGAGCAGGTTGCTCGCGATGTCTGCGTAGTGGCTACTATGATAGAGCGGGCGTCTTCGAGTACGTACCCTTCGATCAGGGTTTAGCCAACCTTGTCATAGAAAAAGCAACAACAGAGATGCTACAACAATACGCACTCGAACATGGCGCGATCACCTTGCGCGACGACACCATGGCCAAGGTCCGCGAAGGCGGAACGACGCTTGAAGAAGCACTCCGCGTCACGACCTTCACCGACTAGCGCACAAGAAGACCCTCACGAATGAACGCGAGGGTCTTCAAAGTTCTCTTGCAATTCGCGGACTTAGCTACTGCGGCTTCGATAGCAGTCGCGGCAATACACCGGTCGACCTTCAACAGGTTTGAACGGAACCTCAGTTTCCGTGCCGCATGCTTCACAAGTCGCCGGGTGGAATTCGCGAGGAGGGCGCGAATCGCCATAGCCACCGCCCCCACCACCGCCGCCACCGCGCGGGCTTGAAGCCTTTCGTTTTGCTCGGCAGTCACGGCAACGCTTGGGTTCATTAGTGAACCCGCGCTCTGCATAGCGTGCCTGGTCATCAGCAGAGTGGATGAAATCAGTACCACAATCTTCACATGGGATCGTCTTATCCTCGAACGACATTTACTCAGCCTCCATTGGGTCGGGCAAACCGGTGAGAACTCCTCGTACGTCTCGGTCGTGGGAAAAGACGATCGGACTAGATGCACCCCGCTAGGGACCGGCGGTAAGCCCAAGTTTTAATTACTGGTATCTCATCGCCCGGCAACCCCGCTGTCAACCCTAGCCCCACCTCCCCTGTTCGCCCCAAACGACCAAACTCACTTCCTAGTCGAAAAGAGCGCCCCGAGCGCTGCGCGCTCCCGCTTCGGATCGAATAACCCCTTGAGCTCCGAGCACTCCAGCTTGAGGCGATCATGGAAACGCCGATCCGCTTCCGCTCGAACCAGCATCTTCAAAAGGGCTCCCGTATCTCCGACCGGAAAATATCCCGGATACCCACGGCCCAGAAGCCCAATAGACCCCGCGATTCGTGACGAAACCACCGGCGTCCCCATTACAATCGCTTCTCCGATCGCATTGGCACCCCCCTCCGACTTCGATGAAAGCACGCACAAATCGCTCGCCCCCATCGCTCGCAGCACCGCAGCACGAGGCCTATCCCCCATCCAACGATATCGCGAGTTGCGCGCCTGCTCTTGGAGCGCGCGACGCCGCATCGCATCAGAAAGGGCCGCGCCAAAGTGAACAACTTCGATCCGTGAAGACGCAGGCAATCCCCGAGCAGCCATCGCAGCGCGAAACGGATCTTTCACCAACCGAAGATGCCCCACTACCACAACCCGGAAATTCTTCTTGTTGCGAGGCGCCCTAAGCGCAACAGGCTCAACGGATTGAAAAACCACCGACGCCTTCCGGCGATGCGTTCGGGGAATTTCTTGAAGCGCCAGAGGCTGAAGCACGACGAGACGATTTGCCACCTCAAGCGACCTCATCGCCGCACGCGACGCACAAAGGTCCCCGTAAACATCAGTCCCAGTCAGTGCAACAACAACGGTCGATTGCGGTAGCGATTTGTGAAACCGAATCACAGACAATGAGCTCTTCACAGCATGGAGGGCAATGAGACCATCGAACCTCCCGGTCTCATATGATGTCAGAACCGAAACCCGATGACCCAACGAGCGCAACAACCGCGCCCACCGATTCGCTGTAATTCGGTTACCCTTGCGAGTCCCCGAAGCGGCTGGTGTAACTATCGCCAGATGCATATCCGTCCGTCCCTACCTCTGACACGATTCAACCCGTCACAAAAAAATCCGCCGGTCCGTGCTCCCCACCGCGAGTAAAGCCCTTTTCTGCCGCGCAACCGCTGTTTCCGATACCGGACCTCGCGCGTGGAACGCATCCTGCAGCAACCCCAGCGGGCATGTCCGGCCCGGTGTTCCTTTCAAGGTTCGCGAGCGGTGCACCGACCCCGGACCAAGTAAGGAGAGTATCGCATGGACCGTCCGCTTGTCACTATCGACGGCAACGAGGCCGCCGCATTCGTCGCACATCGCGTCAGCGATGTCATCGCAATCTACCCCATCACGCCGAGCTCAGGAATGGGCGAGTGGGCCGACCTCTGGGCCTCGAAGGGAATTCCAAACATCTGGGGCACCGTACCCAGCGTGACAGAAATGCAGAGCGAAGGCGGCGCGGCCGGAACGATCCACGGCGCGCTCAGCACCGGAGCACTCGCCACAACCTTCACCGCATCCCAGGGACTTCTCTTAATGGTCCCCAATATGTTCAAAATCGCTGGTGAACTGACTCCGACAGTCTTCCATGTTTCCGCCCGAAGCATCGCAACACACGCCCTATCGATTTTTGGCGACCACAGCGACGTGATGGCTGCCCGCAGTACAGGCTTCGCGATGCTAGCAGCTGGTAGCGTCCAAGAAGTCATGGACCTCGCCCTCATCTCGCACGCCGCGACTCTCGAATCGCGTGTCCCCTTCGTGCACTTTTTCGATGGGTTTAGGACATCGCACGAGGTCGCCAAGATCGAGGCCCTCACCGAAGACGACATCCGGGCAATGATCGACGAGAAAATGGTCCATCATCATCGCTCGCGAGCATTAAACCCGGAAAGCCCAACCCTTCGTGGCAGCGCACAAAACCCAGACGTCTTTTTCCAAGCTAGAGAAGCCGTCAACCCCTTCTACGATGCTTGCCCGAAGATCGTCCAAAACGCCATGAACCGATTCGCAAAGCTGACCGGACGCAGCTACAGCTTGTTCGACTACGTCGGTGATCCCGACGCCACAAGAGTCCTCATCATGATGGGCTCAGGCGCAGAAGCAGCCCATGAAACCGTCGATTACCTTAACGAGCGCGGAGAGAAGATCGGACTCCTCAAAGTAAGATTATTCCGACCCTTGGATCCCAGAAGCCTAGTCGCCGCACTTCCCCCGACTGTAAAACGAATAGCTGTTCTAGATCGAACCAAAGAGCCAGGCGCAGCCGGTGAACCGCTCTATCAAGATGTCGTAACCGCAATCGCCGAACGATTCGGCGAAAACGATTGTCACCTGAAAGAGCTTCCGCGCGTCGTCGGCGGTCGATACGGACTGTCCTCCAAGGAATTCACCCCCGCAATGGTCAAAGCGGTCTTCGACGAATTAGAGACCCCGCGTGCTCGAAACCACTTTACCATCGGCATCAAAGACGATGTCACTCATACATCACTCGACTACGACCGATCATTCAGCACCGAGGACAGTGACGTAGTCCGCGGGATCTTCTACGGACTTGGCTCTGACGGGACAGTCGGAGCGAGCAAGAACTCCGTCAAAATCATCGGCGAGGAAACAGACAACTACGCCCAGGGATACTTCGTATACGACTCAAAAAAAGCGGGTTCGATGACCGTCTCCCACCTGCGATTCGGTTCCAAACCAATTCGCTCAACGTATCTCGTTGATCGAGCAGACTTCATCGCCTGTCATCAGCCATTCTTCCTCGAACGATTCGAGATGCTCAACCAAGCAATGGAGGGCGCAACGTTCCTGCTAAACAGCGAAACTGGTCCAGACGAAGTTTGGGAAACGCTTCCGACGGAAGTCCAGAAGCAGCTCATCGTCAAGAAACTCAGATTCTACGTCATTGACGCCTACCAGGTCGCCAAGGAAGCGGGCATGGCACGACGGATAAACACCATCATGCAGACCTGTTTTTTCGCAATCTCAGGCGTTCTCCCCCGCGAGGAAGCCATCGAGAAAATCAAGACGGCCATCCAAAAAACATATGGATCAAAAGGACAAGCGGTCCTCGCGAAAAACTTCGCCGCCGTCGACGCCGCCCTATCCAATTTGCATGAAGTCCAAGTGCCGACATCCGAAAGCGAACTGCGTAATCGACCTAGCACCGTCGCTTACGACGCCCCAGAATTCGTCCGAGACGTCCTCGCCCCGGTCATCGCGGGTTACGGCGACGATTTGCCCGTTAGCGCAATGCCAAGCGATGGCACCTTTCCAACCGGAACCGCCAAATGGGAAAAACGAAACATCGCACTGGAAATCCCAGTCTGGGAAACCGAGATTTGCATCCAGTGCAACAAGTGCGCCCTAGTTTGTCCGCATTCGGCGATCAGACCTAAGGCCTTCGATCCCGAGTGCCTCCAAAACGCACCGCCAACGTTTAAGAACACAGACGCCCGCGGCCGAGAGTTCGCCGGATTGCAATTCTCTCTCCAAGTCGCACCAGAAGACTGCACCGGATGCGCCCTTTGCGTTGAGATCTGCCCAGCACATAGCAAAGAGAACGCCGACCACCGCGCCATCAACATGGCCCCCCAACCCCCCCTCCGCAAACAAGAGCGAGAAAACTTCGACTTTTTTCTCGACTTGCCAGAGCTAGACCGCCGCGAAATCAAAACAGGGTCCGTCAAAGGCTCGCAGTTCCTGCTACCGCTCTTTGAATTCTCAGGTGCGTGCGCCGCCTGCGGAGAAACGCCCTATGTCAAACTCGTCAGTCAGCTTTTCGGCGACCGCGCGATAATCGCCAACGCAACCGGATGTTCCTCAATCTACGGCGGCAACCTCCCGACAACCCCCTGGACAAAGAACAGTGCAGGACAAGGCCCCGCATGGTCAAACTCACTCTTCGAGGACAACGCAGAATTCGGACTCGGGTTTAGACTCTCGATCGACAGTCAAAAACGCTTCGCACAAGACCTTCTCCAGCAACTCAAGAACGAGGTCGGCGTTGCGCTTGCTGATGCCATCCTAACCGCCGACCAATCCGACGAAGCAGGAATCATCGCACAACGCGATCGCGTCGAAAAATTAAAGCAAAAACTATCAGGAATTGGTTGCGCGACGTCATTCAACCTCATCAGCGTCGCCGACACGCTCATCAAAAGAAGCATATGGATCATGGGCGGCGATGGCTGGGCCTACGACATCGGATTCGGAGGACTAGACCACGTCCTTGCATCAGGACAAGACGTCAACATCCTCGTCCTGGACACCGAAGTCTATTCAAACACCGGCGGACAAGCGTCAAAATCAACTCCTCGCGGCGCGGTCGCGAAGTTCGCTACCGCAGGCAAACCCAGTGGCAAAAAAGATCTCGGACAAATGGCCATAGCCTACGATAACGTCTACGTCGCAACCATTGCGATGGGCGCTAACGACAACCAAACCGTCCAGGCAATAGTCGAAGCGGAAAGCTACCCAGGTCCATCCATCGTCATCGCCTACAGCCACTGCATCGCCCACGGATTCGAAATGCGTGACGGACTCGCCCAACAGAAACTCGCGGTCGAATGCGGACATTGGCCCTTGTATCGCTTCGACCCAAGACGCTCAGATAAGAACCTCAACCCGCTTCGACTCGACTCAAAGGAACCCACCCTCCCTATCGCCAACTACCTCGACAGCGAAAACAGGTTCCGTCAATTGGCAAAAACTGACCCGGCGCGAGCATCTGAATTCGCCGGGTTGATGCAAGAATCCGTCATGAAACGCTACAAGGAACTAGCAAGACTCGCGGGAAAAGCCGAAAAAACGGCCTCGAAACAGGAACCCACCACCAACGAGAAAAAGAAGAACGCAACGCCCGAACCTCTCGCTCACCCCGAAGCGGCTTCGTCGTAGACGTACTCGCGATATTCCGGATACCACATCGCCTCATCAACCGCCGCCTCGACCGCGTCGTCGGGGATCCTTCGCCCAAGGCCCAAGGCGTTCACCTCGCGCACGACGGCGCACGCGATCCGCCGACTCACCTCGCGCAGTTCACTTTGATCTGGAAAAATCGCCCCAACCGCCAATCGCTCCTCGCTTAGGCAATCCGCCAGCGTGCGCGCCGCGATCAAGAACATCGAGTCGGTCACCTCGCGAGACTCGCCGACGATGCACCCCAGCCCAACCCCCGGAAAAATATAAACATTGTTTCCCTGCCCGATGATATGTCGCACGCCGTCATGATCCACAGGGTTAAATGGACTTCCCGTCGCAACGATCGCTCGACCGTTTGTCCACCCGATCGCTTCGGCAGGCGTGCATTCTGCTTTGGAGGTGGGGTTACTAAACGGAAAAATGATCGGTCGATCGACGTGCTTTCCCATCTCCTCGATGATCGCACGCGAAAACATCCCCGCCCGCGCTGTTGTCCCAATCAGAACCGTCGGTTTCACCGCCTTGATAACGTCGAGAAAATCGATTTGACCTTCCGGCGAAAGACCGTACGACTCGACGTCGTCTCTCGATAGAGCGAACGCCTTCTTCTCGTCATTCTGTCCCGCTCGCCCTTCGTACACCAACCCCTGCGAATCCACAAAAACATGCGCGCGTCGGAAGACTTCTGCGTCAACCCCCGCCGCAGCCATACCGGATTTCACGAGCCGCCCGATTCCAATCCCCGCGGCCCCCGCCCCCATATACACGATACGCTGCTCGCCAAGTGATTTCTTTGTGATCCGGAGCGCAGAGTAAAGGCCCCCGAGAGCAACCGCCGACGTCCCCTGAATATCATCGTTGAAACTCGGAAGACGTTTCTGATAGCGATCCAGAACCATGAAGGCGATCTCTTTGTGGAAGTCTTCCCACTGTAGCAGAGTCCTCGGGAACACCTCCATCACCGCAACAACAAATGCCTCGACAAACTCCTCATAATCCCGCCCGCGAAGTCGTCGCTCGCGAAAACCAAAGTACATAGGATCGTTGAGAAGCTCCGCGTTGTCCGTACCGACATCCAGACTCACAGGAAGCGTGTTCCATGGATGAATCCCGGCACCCGCACAATAAAGCGCCATCTTCCCGATCGGAATCCCGATCCCCCCCGCACCCTGATCCCCAAGCCCAAGAATCCGCTCGTTGTCGGTCGCCACAATCAACCGAACGTCTTGATGAACTGCATTGCGAAGTAGTTCGGGAATGCGACCGATGTCGTCCGGCGTAAGCCAAAGACCGCGCGCCCGCCGAAGAATGTGACTATACCGCTCGCAGGCACGCCCAACCGTAGGCGTATAGATGATCGGCATCAATTCTGCGATGTTCTCGACGAGCAACCGGTAGTACAGTGTTTCGTTTCGGTCCTGAAGCGCAGCAAGGCCGATGAACTTCTCCAGGTCATCGCTCTTTGCTCGGAGATGATTCATCTCGATCAACACCTGCTCCTCGATCGACCGTTGACGATGCGGAAGAAGGCCCTCAAGATGTAAACGCACACGCTCCTCAGGTGAAAACGCGGCGTCCTTGTTGAACTGAGGGTTGCGGAGCAGCTCGACTCCTGCATAGGGAACGCGTAGCGGTGCATCCGTGCCAACGCCAAGTTTAATGCTTCCAAGTCTCATGCTGGTGGCCATAGTGGATCCTTCCATAAACTGTTGCGCAGAGCATACCACGTCCAAACCATTTCCCCCAATCGTCGGGGGGGGGGCGACGCATTCTGTCCAGTAGCCCCCGCTCGAACCGAAACACAAACTCCACCCAACCCCTTGACATGACTCCTTATCATCTATATAGATATAGACGATAGGAACGAGGAGACAGCATGCTGACACGCACAAGCGAATACGCCCTGCGAGCGATGATTCATCTCGCTCAGCACGAAAAGGACTGGCCAATCGCCGGACCAAGAATCGCCAAGGCAACCGAAATCCCCCCCAAGTACCTCTCCAAGATCCTGGGCGACCTGGTCCGCGTAGGCGTCCTCGAATCTTCTCCCGGTAAGAGCGGCGGTTTCCGCATGTTTCGGACCCCGAAGGCGACATCGCTTCTAGCGGTCCTAACTCCCTTCGAGCAGTTTGCAAATCGCCGCTGCCCCTTCGGAAACCAAAAATGCAACGAAATCGATCCCTGCAACGCCCACGACCAGTGGAAAAAAGTAATCGAAGCCCAGCAACAATTTCTCGCGAAAACCAGCGTGCAAGATATCGCCGCGAAAATGTCGTTGCCAGTCCTAAAGAAATCGAGCAAAACAAAACCCAAGAGGTAGCGCCTTCCCATGGCCTTACGACTTCTTCCCTCAAGAACGGAGACGAACTATCGATGGCACTAGAATCTAACAACGAGCGCCCATCCACGACGCTAAAGAAAGAACACCAAGTTATCCTCCGCACCCTCGTCGTACTGGAAAGACTCGTAAACCGCGCCGACGCAGGCAACGGTTTTGAACATCAAGCCTTCGCAAAGTCCGTCGAATTCCTGAAGCTATTCGCCGACGCCTGCCACCACGCAAAGGAAGAGGACCTTCTATTCCCTGCCCTAGAAGCTCGGGGAATCCCCAGGGAGGGTGGCCCCATCGGCGTCATGCTCTACGAGCACACGGTCTCACGCGGGTTTGTGATCGAAATGGACCACGCGCTAGTCGCACATTCCGCCGGAGACACAGGCGCCCCCGATCGCTTCATCGCAGCCGCCAGAAGCTACATCTCACTCCTCCGCGACCACATCAACAAAGAAGATAACATCCTCTATATGATCGGGGACAACGTCATGACCGAAGACGATCAAGCATCGCTCTGCTCGAAATTCTGCGAGGTCGGATGCAAGACATTCGGCGGGAAAAAGAGCGAAGAACTCGAGCGCATCGCTGACGAACTAGAAGCAGCCTGGCCCGAGTAGCGCCCCACATTAGAGAGCGAATCGCACGAAGAAGAAAGTTCACGTCAAAACGGTTATCGCGCCTCTGTACCTAACCGTTCCTCCTTTCAGCGATATGTCCCATCCTATCGGACGACTAGTCCCCATCCTTGGGCTCCTCCCGCACAGCTTCCAGAAGCCCTTTAACTGAGTCGATACTATTAAGGGCGGAAATACGATCACGGTGCCAGAACGCCGCGTATGAAAGTCGGGCCTTCCCTCAAAGCGAACTTGTTCAGTGTGTGCGAAAAGATCCGGCGAATGACGTTAACATCCGCAAAACTCTCAACCAGCCCGCATCCCCCTCGTCAGCCAAGATGGTACCGGCTCTATTTCCTCATTGCTGGCTTCGACATCCTCACCGTCTGCATCAGCATGTCGATGAACCATCGTCTAATGGACATGTACGCCTCGTCCGTCGAAACAAACAGCGTATGGGCCGACCGACTCTCCAAATACGCAAACCTCAACGCCCTGGCCACCCAAACCAACGCGCCCGGAAACGACGTCTTCAAATCACGAAATCCGGACGAGGCTTCCACCAGGCTTGATATCACACTAGCCGTATTCTCAAACGCAATCAGGATCGCGCGAAAAGACCTGCTTGACGAACTCGAACAGAAAATCGCCTCGAACCTCACGCCACACCTCGACCGCGCCGAAATCGCAATGGGAGTACAGGTAGCAGAAGCACGCGACATCTTCACCCATATCCGCACAGGAGACCTGCAGCAGGCGGGTGAGCGGATGGCCGCAATGGACCACGCCTTTTGCGAAGTCTCCGAGGCGGTCGCATCAATCGTCCATGAAGTACAGAGACTCCAACACCAAGAACTTGAGACACAGGCCGCCATCGCCGTATCCATGCGACGCGTCGAATACGTCATCGCCGCGCTCATTGCCATCATGATCGCACTGGCGGTCTGGTATGGGTACAGGCTCGCCCAGCGTGCGAAGAAAACCGATTCCACGCTACGAAGCCTAGCACGCGAAGCGCAGGAACATGCGTCAGTCGCAAACCGAAACAACGAGGAGCTGACCGAAGCCTTGGCACAGATCGAATCACAAAAGCGTGCGATGAACGAACATTCTATTGTCGTAGCAACAGATCCTTCCGGAAACATAACCTACGCAAACGACAAGTTCTGTGAGATCAGTAAGTACTCGCGTGAGGAACTGATCGGACAGGATCACCGGATCATCAATTCCGGGCATCACTCAAGAGCGTTTTTTGCTGACTTATGGACGACCATCGCGGGTGATCGCGTCTGGCGAGGTGAGGTGTGTAACCGGGCGAAAGATGGCTCAAAATATTGGTTGAACACAACGATTGTTCCTTTCAAGAACGACGCCGGCCGCATCACCCAATATGTCGCGTGTCGCACCGACATCACCGAACAAAAACGGACCGAGGAAGCCCTGAGAAAATCCCTCGCGGCCGCAGAATCCGCAGAATCCGCGGACCGCGCAAAAAGCGATTTCCTCGCCAACATGAGTCACGAAATCCGCACACCCATGACCGCGATCTTGGGCTTTGCGGAGAACATGCTAGATCCCGACCAATCAGAACCAGAGAGACTACAATCCGTCCATACCATCCGACAAAACGGCGAGTTCCTGCTCGGAATCATAAATGACATACTCGACCTCTCAAAAATCGAAGCTGGAAAGATCACCGTCGAAAACAGAAACTGCCAACCCTGCGATATCGTCGCCGAAGTCTCTTCTCTCATGAGCGCGCAAGCAGGCGCGAAGGGGCTACCGTTCATCGTTGAGTATGTGGGGAAAATTCCAGAAACTATCGTAAGCGACGCAACCCGCCTCCGCCAAATACTTATTAACCTGGTCGGCAACGCCATTAAGTTCACAAAAACCGGAGAGATTCGACTCGCCATTACATATGTAGGGGCGACCGAAGACCCTTCCCTGCAATTCGATGTTATCGATTCCGGACGCGGGATGACCCAGGACCAACAGAGAAACCTCTTTCAACCATTCATGCAAGCAGACACCTCAACCACGAGAGAATTCGGTGGAACGGGACTAGGATTGGCTATTAGCAAACGCTTCGCAGAACTTCTTGGCGGAGATGTTATTGTCGTCAAGACCGGAATTGGCACCGGAACAACGTTTCGCGCGACAGTGGCAACCGGACCGTGGAACCACACGAAAATGCTCGAAGACCCCACGTCGGCCACTGTCGTTGCCCCCTCCGATTCCGCTTTCCCAGTACCATCGGCGTCAACCTTGCAAGGATGTCGAATTCTGCTCGCGGAGGATAACCTCACCAATCAGGTACTCGTCGCGGGCCTACTCAGGAAGGTCGGCGCATGCGTCACCAAGGTTAAGGACGGAAAACTCGCACTCGATACAGCGCTTGCTGAAAACGCCGCGGGCAACCCATTCGATTGCATCCTTATGGACATGCAAATGCCCGTCATGGACGGGTACGAAGCAACCGAAACCCTACGCGAAGCAGGATACATAAACCCAATCATCGCGCTAACTGCACACGCGATGGAAGGCGACCGCAAGAAATGCATAGAAGCCGGTTGCGACGACTACACGACCAAACCCATCAACCGCACAGCCTTAATCGCAAAAATCCACCAGCAGTGGCTCGCAAACCAGAACGCACAAGTGCCGACGGCATAGCTCACCATTCCGCACCCAAAAATTCGAGAACAAGAAACGCGAAAGATCTTCAAACCCGTTACGGTGGCGCTACGGTAGTCTCACGGATTCAATGACACAAAACAGACATCTGGCCTGTCAGACGACTGATTTTGAGGACAGAGCGAGCGGCGAAAGATCGCGCAGCATAGTTGTCCCCGCGGATAGCAAGGTGGACAAACGACCGGAGGTACGCAATCACATCCCGTTGATGTCGCTTTATCCAGCCATCTAAAGCCACGAAAAGGAGCTACCTTGCTCGAATTGAGTTCGTTTTCCTATTCTACAAACGTTGATTTGTCGGATGAAACGCCATGCAAAGCAATCACGTACGTAGGTTCGAGTTCTTGGACACTATGAGCACGGCGAAGATGGTCGAGGCGAGATCCTCGGTGCAAATGTAGCTGGGAACGATTAGCAGCGAAGCGAACTGTCGGTTTTCTTGGCTTTGATATCTTCGGAACGCGTTTTGTATCGCGACAGACCCAGTAGTGCAGCGCCGAATGCGACGACATGAGCCGGATACTCGGGAATGAGAAGCTCAGCCTCGAAACAATTCCTGCATGCGTGGATCATCCCCTCTTGTCGAACGACGCCGCCGATGAAAACAGCCGCGTCAGTAAATCCGACCATTCTGAGTTGGCTGAGCGCTCTACCGGCGAGGGATTCATGGGCACCGCGAATAATGTCGGCCACTGTTTTCCCTTCGGAAACGTGGTTGATGATTTCTGACTCGGCGAGGACGGCGCATACGCTGCTAATGGGCTGGGGATCTTCTGCTTGAAGTGACAACTGGCCGATGTCATCGACGCTGACTTCTAGGTATCGGCAAATACGCTCGAGAT
>JAJDDZ010000044.1 GCA_029260025.1 Phycisphaerae bacterium
GCTCCTGCCAGCCGGGCGGCGGTCCTCGGACGCCGGGCGTTATTCTGGACCCCATGGGTTTAGTTTTTCGCGCGCCGTCCGGCTGGCTGTGGGCCATTTGCTGTCGGGCCTTTGCCTCACTTCGGGGGTTCCCCTGTATAGTTACGCTATCGTTTTTCCTGTTACCTCTTAGACTGTCGCTCACGATGGCAAACGATGGAATCAAAATCAAAGATTTGGCGCGCGAGCTCGGTATTACCCCTCGAGAGCTGATCGATCGATGTCGGGCAGAGGGGTTCTTTGTTCAAAACGGTATTACCAAAGCGAAGATCGAGCTTGAGAGGCGCATTCGTGGTTGGTACAAGTCTGATAACTCCGCGTCCACGGAGTAGCATTTCTCGGGGCTGGAGAAGGTGGCGACTAGAAGAGATTAAGTTGACCGCCGGTTTGACGGTGGTCTAGTTGCTCTTGTGATTCGGTTGTTCCGTCGTGACGGTGGTGGAGGACGTTGCAACCTAGTTCGATGAGTGCGGGAGCAATGAGGGCGGTTCGGTGACAGTGGGCGGGGTCTTCTTCGGCGCACATGATGGCTGTGTTCTTATCGTTCGCGAGTGCGAGCAATTCTTCGATGCCTTCTTGAAAACTCTTTGATTGTCGGACGAGCTGGTAGTCTGTCTTGCCGTTGGGCAGTTGCATCGCTGGGTCGTCGGTTTTGCCGCCGATTTTGTCGCCCAGGTAGACGTAGTCTAACCCGGCTTGCTCGATGGCGTGTTTGAGGTTTTCGCGATTGGCGTGGGGGACGCGGCGAGAGTAAGGGACGCTTCTAACATCGACGAGGGTTTCGATTCTTGCTTGGCGCAAGAGTTCGATGAACCGTTCGATGGTTGCTGTGCTGTGGCCTACGGTGTTGACGGTTGTGGTCATCGTGCAACTCGTCTTCCGCTAGCCGCTACGAATAAAGCTCGGCACCTGATTCGTGGAATTCTTTTGCTTTTTGTTTCATACCCAGGTCGAGGGCGTCTTTTTCGGCGATTTCTAGTTTGGCGGCGTAGTCGCGGACGTCTTGGGTTATTTTCATTGAGCAGAACTGGGGGCCACACATTGAGCAGAAGTGGGCGACCTTCGCTCCGTCCTGTGGGAGAGTTTCGTCGTGGTAGGATCGGGCGCGGTCTGGGTCTAGTGATAGGTTGAATTGGTCCTCCCAGCGGAATTCGAAGCGTGCTTTTGATAAGACGTCGTCGCGTAGTTGTGCGCCGGGGTGACCTTTGGCGAGATCTGCGGCATGGGCCGAGATTTTGTAGGCGATGACGCCCTCTTTGACGTCGTCACGATTCGGCAGACCCAAGTGCTCCTTGGGCGTGACGTAGCAGAGCATGGCGCATCCGTACCAGCCAATCATCGCAGCACCGATTGCGCTGGTGATGTGGTCATATCCTGGTGCGATGTCGGTGGTGAGTGGTCCTAGCGTGTAGAAGGGTGCTTCGTCGCAGACTTCGAGCTGTTTGGTCATGTTTTCTTGGATCATGTGTACGGGGATGTGGCCTGGTCCTTCGATCATGGTTTGGATGTCGTGCTTCCAAGCGATCTTGGTTAGTTCGCCGAGTGTTTCGAGTTCGGCGAATTGAGCTTCGTCGTTGGCGTCTGCGATTGAACCCGGTCGAAGGCCGTCTCCGAGCGAAAAGGAGACATCGTAGGTTTTCATGATGTCGCAGATTTCCTCGAAGTTTGTGTAGAGGAAATTTTCCTTGTGGTGAGAGAGACACCACTTTGCGAGGATCGCTCCGCCGCGCGAGACGATTCCGGTGACGCGCTTTGCGGTCATGGGGACATATCGAAGAAGTACGCCGGCGTGGATGGTGAAATAGTCTACGCCTTGTTCTGCTTGTTCGATGAGTGTGTCGCGGAAGATTTCCCAGTTGAGGTCTTCTGCCTTGCCGTCGACTTTTTCGAGCGCTTGATAGATGGGGACGGTTCCGATGGGGACGGGTGAGTTTCGCAGGATCCACTCGCGGGTTTCGTGGATGTTTTTTCCGGTGGAGAGATCCATGACGGTGTCTGCGCCCCAGCGGATCGCCCATACCATTTTTTCGACTTCTTCTTCGATGGATGATGCGACTGCGGAGTTTCCGATGTTGGCGTTTATCTTGGTGAGGAAATTTCGCCCGATGATCATTGGTTCGATTTCTGGGTGGTTGATATTTGCTGGGATGATGGCGCGGCCTCTTGCGATTTCGTCGCGCACGAATTCGGGGGTTATTTCCCGAGGTATTGTTGCCCCGAAGCTGTTTCCGGGGTGTTGGTTTTTTGCGAACTCTGTGTATTCGTCAATTTTTTGGTTTTCGCGGATGGCGATGAATTCCATTTCGGGCGTAATCGTCCCTTGGCGTGCGTAGTGCATTTGTGTGACGTTTTGGCCTGTCTTGGCACGGAGGACTGGGCGGCGCGATGCGTCGGGGTAGCGCTCTACTTCGAGTTGAGATTCGGCGGTTTTGTATCCGTTGTCTTCTGGTTTGACGGTTCTCCCCTGGCAGGTTTCAACGTCATTGCGCTGATTGATCCAGTCGGTTCGGAGGGGGCGGACGCCTATTCGTACGTCGATGGTCGCCGCGGGGTCGGTGTAGGGGCCTGAGGTGTCGTAGACGAAGATGGGCGGGTTTGGTGTTCCTTCGCCGGCGACGGGCAATGCTGTTTCCTTGCTGTTTGTTTCTTGGTTTTCTGGCTCTTGGGGGTTGTTGGTTATTGTCGGTGTCAGATTTATTCTTCGCATTGGGACGTTGACGGTCGGGTGGCGTGTACCCGCGACGAACGTCTTGGTTGAGCCGGTGATTGGTTTGACCATTTGTTCGAGGATGGTTGCGTTAGATGTATGGTCGTTTGAAGAGTCTTGAGTTGCCATGGGTGGCTGCCTCCGCTTGTATGAGTTCGATTTACGTCGTCGAAGCGTTGGGAAGGGTTCTGCTGACGCACGAGCCCATCGGCGACATGATCGCTGATGGCGGGCGTCGCTTCCCTACGCAGTTGTTGCCGGTTTCGGTTGGCGACTTGGCCAACCGCCTACCCTGATCAGGTTCGAGGGCAGTTTTCTCAGCCTGTCTCGCACTCACGCGTTGACAAGCACACCCAGCGACCAGCGCGTTGTACCTCTTGGTGGTCTCGTGGTCAAACAGGGGGTGTTTTGTGCGATCTTTCCGGGCGTTGTGGTCCTCATAGTCGTTTGGGAATCCGTCGATAGATTCGCTGGTGGCTGTGGTCTTGGGGTCGCAGTCCGGAAATGCTTGCGCACTTTCAGCGGGGACCGATGCGTGGACTTCGCGCTGGATCTTGTGGAGACAACACTGTTATGAACGCGAATATTCTGGATACGATCAAGCAATCGGCAGCTGTTCCTTCGATGCCACAGGTGGTTCTCCGCTTTTTGGAGATCATGCAGGATCCGGACTTCGATTACGCTGACTTGGTGAGGGTCTTGTCTGCCGATCCGGGTACGGTTAGTGAACTTTTGAGGTTGTCGAACTCGGCACTTTTCGGGGTTCGCAACAAAGTCGTTTCGACGCATCAGGCGCTAACGCTGCTGGGTCCGAAGCGGACTCGTTCACTGCTCTTGGGTCGGTATCTTGTTGACTCGATGTCGAGTAAGCAGGTTTCCGGTCTTGATATGAGTTACTTCTGGCGTCGGTCGTTGACGGCGTCTTTGGTTGCATCGAATTTCGCTGAAAAGATCATTCGCCGGTGTAAGGACGAAGCTTTTATCGGAGCTTTGCTCGCAGACATTGGTGTTCCAATCTTGGCTGAGGCGATGCCTGATCAATATGGTCCGATCGCCGGTAAGTTCACTCCGCACGGCGGAATTGTCACTGGAGAGATGGAACTCGAAGCGGTTGGCGCGAGCCATTCGCAAGTTTCGGCGATGGTGATGAATCACTGGACGCTCCCCAAGGGAGTTGTAGACGCGGTGAATCTTCATCAGTCTGATACGCCTGGTGAGGGGGATCCGGCGACTGTGGCACGGATTCTGAATGCTTCGGATCGTATCGCGACGCTTCTATGCGAAGTTCCCGAGGGGGACACGATTGCTGCGGTTTGTGTGGATGCTGTGTCTTTTGCGGGTGTGGATATCCAAGTTCTGATCGATGTTCTTCCAACGATCGAGCAGGAGATCGAGGAGCTGGCCGATGCGTTGCGAATTGATGTGATCCCCAGCAATGTTTACTCGCTGATGGCGCAAACGCTTTCTGACAAGCTTCGAGCGGCTGCCTGTTAGGGCGAGCGGGGTCTCAATGCTCTTGTCCGATAACTGCATGGACCCGAGCGCTGGAGCGTCTCGCAAAGCGTACACTAGACGATTTTGCGGTGGTTTTGCTGCGAGCCAATTGATATTCTTAAGAGCGTCTCTGGATCGAATCTTGATCCGGGGACGCTTTTTTGCTTGTACCTGATTTCGTTCGATCGCCGCATTCGGGGGATGCTCGTACGATCTTCTATCGCTTGGGGCAAGTTTTTTCTTTCGCTGGTGATCGGACGTTTCTTGTTGAATGTCCGGTAAGAATTCGCGAGCAGGGGGGAGGAAGCGGGGGGGCGTAGTTATCGGAACGGCGAGGGCTTTTGATCTGCTCTGCTAGCGCTGCGACGCGGGGTTTGTAAGTCCGAAACAACTAAAGGCGGTTTATCGGCGCGTCGATGGTCTTGAGTATCGAGCCCTTGGCGGTCGCATCCGCTCGGTCGAGGAATCGGTTATGGGTGGGGATTGGCGACCGGGGGCAAGACGGGCGGATCAACGGTTTGTAACTGTAACTTTGTAAGACGGAACACAAGAACTTCGCGAGTGTTTCGGCGACTCGATTTGGAAGTGAGTCGTAACGCGAGAATAAGCCCGTAGCCAGCATGAGGAAGCGGCTACACGGTACCGCAAGCGGGTCGCCGACGGACGGGGAGTCCTTTCGGATACGGCGAGCCGATTTTCGGCGCTTTTGGAGGCATGGACTAGGATGAGTCGGATCAATACGAATGTTCAGGCGATCGTCGCGCAGCGAGCCGTACGGCTTAACAACCAGTCGCTCAACACTGCGCTTGAGAGGTTGAGTACTGGTTTGCGAATCAATAGTGGTAAGGATGACCCAGCAGGTTTGATCGCGTCGGAGACGCTGCGATCCAACATCCGTGCTGTGTCGACTGCGATTGATAACGCGAATCGGGCTGACACGATCGTTGCGGTTGCTGAGGGCGGGCTTCAGGAAATAAGCTCTTTGCTTCTTGACCTGGAAAACCTCGTCGATCAGACAGCCAATGAAGCGGGTCTCACGTCGGGCGAAGTCAATGCGAACCAACTCCAGGTTGATAATATTCTTCAATCGATTGATCGTCTCGCAGAGGGGACGGTTTTCGGCGGCAAGAAGCTCCTGAACGGATCGCTGGCGTTTACTACCTCTGGGGTGAATGTCACGGAGTCTACTGGTGCTGCGCTGACTGATCTTGACAAGGTGCAGGTCAATGCGGCGAAGATCCCCGACGGCGCATTCCGAAATGTCATTGTTAACGTTGTCGCTCGATCCGAAGTTGCGGTTCTTAGCACGGTGCTCGCCGGGACGACCGGAACGACCACGAACGAACACAACGGAACGCTCGCTGCTACTACGACGATTCAAGTACGAGGTAACCTTGGTACTGAGGTCTTGAGTTTTGCTTCTGGAACTTCCACGGCGAACATCGTTACGGCGATTAACTCTGCGAAGGACCTGACGGGCGTATCAGCGACCGCTTCGGCGGCGACGGGCGGATCTTCTTCGCTACTCCTGCAGAGTACGACGTACGGCAAAGATGCCTTCATTTCACTGAATGTTCTGCAAAACAACACCACAGCATTTACGTCGCAGGCAGCGACCGTCGAAGACAAGGGCGTCGATGGGACCGTAACGATCAACGGTACGAGCGCAATTGTCAGCGGTCTGGATGTGGGCGTTCGGGCGGGATCACTTTCACTCGACCTCAAGCTTTCATCAACTTTCGGCGGCACCACGGGTGGTACGACGAGCTTCGAAATCACAGGCGGTGGCGCTCGATTTGCGATTTCGCCAACCGTTGGGCTTGCTGGTCTTGAGACAATCGGTATCAGCGAAGTTTCTGCTGCCAAGATAGGCGACAAGAAAATCGGGTTCCTTCAGACGTTGAAATCAGGTCTGGCGAACGACCTCTCGAGCAAAAACTTCACGAACTCGCAAGGGATCGTTCGTGAGGCAATCAATCAGATTGCAACTTTGCGAGGACGATTGGGGACGTTTCAGAAAGATACGCTGAGACGAACGATCAACTCTTTGGAGGTTGCACGTGAGAATACGATCGCGGCTGAGAGTGCGATTCGTGACGCCGACTTCGCTGTTGAGACGTCGAATCTGACGCGTGCCCAAATCTTGGTGAACTCATCGACGACGGTTCTGCAGCTATCGAACTCGATTCCGCAGAACGCCTTGGCGCTTCTGGGGTAGCCCTTGAGCCCCCCCTAACATGAGTTTTTCCGGCGTGCCGGGCGTTTTACGACGCTCGGCACGCTTTTTTGTTTCGTTGGGGCGAAACTTGCTCGTCGAGGGCTCTTCAAGCAGGGTGCATTATCGGTCGAAAAACAGTTGCACCGTGCACTAGTCGCGGGGCGACTCGATTTGGGGCGTGGACTACGCAAGGTGGCGTCGTCGTTTGCGAGGATGTTTCTTCGCTCGCCTGTCAAGGAAGACACCATGAGTCGAATCAATACCAATGTGCCCGCGCTGAAAGCGTTGCATCGTCTTATCCGCAATCAGGACGATCTTGGTGTTCGCCTTGAGCGTCTGAGTACGGGTTTGCGCATTAACCGGGGTCGTGACGACCCTGCTGGGCTTATCGTTTCGCAGCGTCTTCGTTCGGAGATTCGCACACTTCAACAGGCGATCGAGAACTCCTCTCGAGCGGCGAATGTTGTGACGGTGGCTGAGGGTGCGTTGAACGAGACTTCCGCGTTGCTTCTGGACTTGCAAGGTCTTGTCATCCAGACGGCGAACGAGGGCGGACTGACGGAAGCGGAGGTCGAAGCAAATCAGCTGCAGGTTGATTCAATCCTTAACAGTATTGATCGCATTTCCAACACGACTCGGTTTGCGGGACGCAAGCTCCTTGACGGGAGTCAATCTTACAACATTTCGGGGCTTCCAACGACGGCGGTCACGGAAGCATCATTGTTTTCGGTACTTATGCCGCAAGGGCAGACACGTACGGTTGATATTCGCGTTACGCAGTCGGCTCTGACGGCGCAGGTCGCGTTGACGGGGAAGAATGCTTCGGGGACAACGACGCTCTCAGCGACTTCAGTTGAGATTCGCGGAACGCTTGGGGCGCAGGTCTTGTCGTTCGCATCGGGGGCGACGTTGGCGGATGTTCGTACGGCCATCAACAGCTTGACGAATGGGACGGGTATTTCGGCAGTGGTGTCCGCTGCCGGGGTTGCTGGGGTTGCCAGCGCGCTACTCTTGACCAGTACGACGTTGGGTGCAGATGCTTTCGTTTCTGTAGAGCCCCTCAGCGGGAATTTTGTCGAGAACAACGCATTGCAGTCTTTGCGCAAGGTGGGGCGTGACGCGAAGATCATTATCGACGGACAGGTCGGATCAGCGAGGGGACTTTTCGCGACCGTTCGATCGAACGGGATCGACGCGCAACTGACCTTGACACGGAGTTTCGCTCAGACGATGTCGTCGGCATCGTTTCAGGTGACCGGCGGTGGGTCGATTTTTCAAGTGGGTCCGGAAGTCAAACCGAGTGGACAGCTTCGTGTTGGGCTCAACTCAACCTCGTCGGGGCACCTTGGAAATCCGAATACAGGGCGTTTGCTTTCGTTGCGGTCGGGTCAAGGGAACGATCTTGATAGCAAGAATTTCAAGAACGCTCAATCCATCGTTACCGAAGCGATCAGCCAAATCGCGTCGTATCGTGGGCGACTGGGCGCGCTTCACAAGAACCAGATTCAGCCTGCGATTGATAGTCAGAGCATTACGTTGGAAAACGTAACGGCCTCTGAGTCGATCATTCGAGATGCTGACATTGCCGAGGAGGTTTCGGCGCTCACGCGGGTGCAGGTTTTGCTCCAGGGTACTCAAAACGCCTTGCAGATCGCGAACTCGCTTCCGAGTCTCGCGCTCTCACTTCTTGGCGGTTAGAATTTTCTTTTGGCGTGTTCTTGTTCGTCTGCGCACATTTCGCCTCCCATACCGCGCCGTCATGTCTCAAAACGTCAACCGTTGCGCCTGCGAACGCGGAACTTGCGCCTGCGGAGCGCAATTCGATCTGTCCAGCGGTGGGTAGATAGTGGCCGATAATTATGGGTGCGGATTGGTGCGCCATGACCGCGCCTGGCAGAGCGCGTTCGACGCGGCGAACAACGAATCGAATGCTGGAATGAGGTCAAACTGATATGAGTGGAATTAGTAGCGGGATTGGGCTGATCTCCGGGATCAATACGACTGAGTTGATTGATCAGCTTATTTCGATCGAACAGCGCCCCGTTGCGTCGCTTCAGCAGCGCATTCAGGCGATCGACGTTCAAAGGACCGCTTTCATTGGGCTTTCGGCGCGATTGCTTTCGATTCGCAACTCGGTCAGCAACTTCGATCAGCCCTCCTTTTTCAAGCAGTTTCTTGCTACGAGTTCCAACGAGAGCGTGCTGGTCGCCAATGCGAGCGAGGATACGTTCCCCGGTACCGCTCGTGTTCGGGTTCATTCGTTGGTTTCAAGTCACTCATTGCTGACGCGCGGTTTTGCGGATGTCGATCAGAGTTCCGTGGGGGTCGGTACGATATCGGTCGAACTTGGGAAAGGCCGAGTGAATGAAGGGACCGACCTTGATGCGCTTAATGGTGGCCGGGGTGTTCGTCGCGGGATTATCGAAATTACGGATCGTTCGGGCGAGAGCGCGGAGATCGATCTTCGGCAGGCGTTCACGGTCGAGGACGTGATCGAGGCCATTAATACCAATGACACAATTAACGTACGCGCGAGCGCGACGGGTGTCGGCTCGAATGGCGCCACTGGCGACAGGCTGGTTATCGAGGATCTGTCGGAGGGTGTTGGGAGTTTGATCGTTGCGGAGGTAGATGGCGGGCGGACGGCGAGGGATTTGGGAATTGCTGGTAGCGTCGGTTCGAGCCGGATCGACGGTTCCGATGTTGTTAGCTTGACGATGGATACTTTGCTTTCTTCGCTGAACGATGGGAACGGGGTGGATCGTCTTACTTCTTTGGGGCGTGTCGGCAGCGACATTTCGTTCTCGACGAGCGAGGGTGATTTCGGTGTTTTGTTGACTGATGCACTTCAGCTAGATGCGAATCTCCTCACACTGAACAACGGCGACGGGATTCGCACCGGGGTTATCCGCATGACGGATCGAACGGGCGCAACTTCCGAAATTGATCTGACGAATGCGAAGACCATGCAGGAAGTTTTGGACGCTATCAATGATTCGGGGTTGAACCTGAAAGCAACGACAGTCAACTCGCATTTGCAGATAACTGAATTGACGGAGGTGCCGCCGCGCGTGGATGGTGACGATAGGCCTCTTCCTCTATTCAAGATCGAGGATGTCACAGGTTACACCGCTGCGGATTTTGGGATTGCGGAAGAAACTGAAGATAGCGCGATCACTGGTCGTGACGTGTCGCGAATCTCGACGATCGGCGATGTCATTCGGGCGATCAATCATGCGCCAGGCAACAACGCCTTGGTTGAAGCGTCGATTTCTGCGGATGGCAAGGGGATCGCGCTGCAAACGTTTGGTTTCGGAAATGAAGTAACCGTCTCGCAAGGAAAAACAGATGGGGGTCGGGTTTCGCAGGCTGCGATCGACCTTGGGATTAACGGGGCGACATTCGCCGTGAATGATAAATTCGTCACTGATCGGCTGGTTTCTGGTCTTAACACGACGCTACTTCGGACGCTCAATGGTGGTGGCGGTGCTGAGGTTGGTGCTATTTCGTTCAAGGACGGACTCGGCCAGACGGCGGAGATCGATTTTTCATCGGCGGAGACGGTTCAGGATGTTGTAGATCTGATCAATGCTGAGGATAAGCTCGGGTTGGTTGCGTCGATTAGCTCATCGGGCACCGGGATTTCGCTTCTCGACGAGTCAGGCGGAACGGGTTCGGTTGTCATCGCGGATCGGTCCGGCAACTTAGCGCAGAAATTGAACCTTGTCGGAACACACGAGTCCAAGGATGGCACAATCGAGAGCGGGAATTTGCAGCGGAAATATATTTCGCGGCAGACGCCGCTGTCTGATCTTCGGGGCGGTGGTGGGATTGCGCCGGGGAGTTTTGAGCTTATCGACTCCAAAGGTCAGTTTCATATCGTCAATATCGATGAGACGACGGCGACTATAGGTGGTGTGATCGACGCGATCAACGGCGCCGGCGGTGGAACGATTACGGCGCGGATCAACGACAACGGGGACGGGATTCTTGTCACCGATAGTGCAGACGGGACTCTTCCGCTGAAAATTGAGGACCGCGACGGCGGTACGACAGCCGCTCAGTTGCAACTGGCGGGTACTGCTAAGGACGGCGACTCGAGTATTGACGGATCGTACGAATTCCGCGTTGAAACCGGGCCAGGGACGACCCTTGAAGATCTCGCGGTTGAGCTTGATTCGCTTGGGTTGGACATCTCGGCGTCAGTTCTCAATGACGGCGGGTCTATCAATCCGTTCAGCTTGTCGATTACGTCGGGGGTTACGGGTCGGCGCGGCGAGCTGGTCATCGATTCGACAGGTCTGGATCTTGGTCTTGATACGCTTTCTCGGGCGCAGGACGCGGTCGTTTCGGTGTCACTTGGCGAAGGAGCATCGTCTCGCTTGGTGACTAGCTCGTCTAATACTCTTGACGATATCATTCCTGGCGTTTCGATCGACCTGCTTTCGACGTCCGACGAGGATATCGAGATTACTGCGGATCAGGACGTGGACGGGATTGTGGAAGGGATTCGGAGTTTCGTCGATGGGTTCAACGATCTGCAGGACACGATCAATGACTCGACGAGTTTCAACAGCGATACACTTGAGCGCGGGGCGCTGTTTGGCGACCCGGTACCCGATCAGATTCGCAACCGCCTGCAACGAACGATGACCGGTCAGATTCAAGGCGTTCCGAAATCGATGTCGCGGATGTTCCAGGTGGGGATACGCGTCGGGGCGGGTAGTCGCCTTGAGTTTGACGAAGCCCGCTTTCGAAAGGCCCTCGCGGAGTCGCCGGAGCTTGTGGAAGATTTATTCGGTCATCCGGAAACGGGTTTTGGTGCGGTGATTCAGGAGACGTTGGACGGTCTGACGGACGATTTCGACGGCGTACTGACGCGGAAGGACGAATTGCTCGGTGATCAGCAGGAAGTGCTCAACGATCGGATCGAGCGACTAAACTTCTTGATCGGTGGGAAGCGGCAGCGATTGGAACGTCAGTTCGCTGGATTGGAGACGGCCCTTGCATCTCTTCAAGGCCAACAGAACGCTCTGAGTCAGATCACGGCTCAAGGATAATCTCCACTCCCGCTTTGGTTGTTCCGGTGCTCATCGGTGAGGGTTGCGCATTCGGCGGATGGCGCAGTTTTTGCGCTCTTCGGTGAGTTCGATGCCTGGCGAAAGCTCATCCGCGGTTCGCTCATGACCGATATTACGGTGCGCCATGAGTGATTCTCAGCCAAATCAATATCTCCGTGATGCGGTCATGACCGCCACGCCGGAGCAGCTTCATCTGATGCTGTACGACGGGGCGATTCGTTACGCGCTTCAGGCGAAGGACGCACTCTCGGCGAAAGACTACGAGACATCGCATGAAAAGCTCACGCGTGCTCAGAATATCATTATCGAGATGCAAAGTGGTCTTCGGTATGACGTGAATCCTGAGCTTTGCGGGCGGGTCGCATCGATTTACAATTTTCTTTATCGAAAGCTGTTAGACGCGAATATTCAGCGTGATACGTCTTGCATCGATGACGCAGTGAAGGTGCTACGGGTTGAGCGCGAGACTTGGCAGATTCTGGTCGAGAAGGTCGGTCGGATTCGCCAGGCTGATCGTGATTCGGTCACGATCCCCGCGAAACCGTCACTGGCTGAGGCAGATCAAATTGATCAGGTCGATGTCGAAGTCGGGTTCTCGGCTGAGGGGTAGGGCGTTTTCTGCTGCTGCATTCGGTTCCACCGACTGGTCCATTCCGTTTTCTGTGTGCTCCCAATTGCTGAGAATTGGTTAGGGGGGCTTGGGTGCGCTATAGTCATTTTGGATCGTACGTGATCGGCGTGCCGATACATGGGTAACCCAAAGGAAGACGACACCATGAATCCAATAAGAGCTATATTGGTCCTCGTTATCTCAGGCGCAGCCATTCTCGCGATTGGAGAAGCTGCGGTTGCGCAGGATGACGCGAAACCGGTCTCTTTTTCTTCGGAAAAGGCTGTCACGGAGGCGAAAGACGGATTGGAACGCGCGGAAGCGCTTCCAGAACGTCCGGTCTCGCGTGAATCCCTCGCTACTGTCAACGAGAGAATCGTTTCGATTGAAGAAAACGATCCGGGGAATGTTTGGCTGCCGTATTTGTACGGTCGTGCGTTCTACTTGATGGGCCAGACGGGTGAAGCCGCGACAAAGCTACGTGCTTTCGTTGATACGCGAGAGGGAAAAAACGAATGGTTGGCGTTTCGCACGTTGGGCGACTTGTTTGTTGGCGAGTTTCCCAATATGGCCGAGTCGTATTACACCAAGGCGGTAGCACTCAACTCAACAGACTCGGGTATCTATTACGGTCTTTCGGTTTGTGCATCTCGGGGTGGTAAGAGGACTGACGCGATTCGCCTAGCAAGACAAGCCGTGCAGGTTGGCGGAGGCGACGACGTTGCGCACTTGGCGCATCTCGCGAGAGTGCTGGCGACGGATCAGCAATGGGGCGAGGCAGATCGCACGGCGGTATCCGCGGTGGCACGAGCGAGAGTTCTCGCGAGAGAGCGGCCTGGCATTCGAGCGCCGCTTGAAGGGTTGGTCTTGCGATATGAGCAGCTTATTACGCTCGTTCAAAGCGAACTCGCCGCTACTGGGGCAAGCGGCGACGAGTACATTCGTCTTGCGAATTATGTTGAGGAGCGGGCTGAGGTTGCTCGGCGCGCTTCGAAGTTTGATACGCTCATGGTTCTTGAGACAGGGGTCGAAGCGACGAAACCGCGCACGCCTGTTTCGCTCTTGGAACGATACGCGGTGACGCTTGCGGAGGTTGGGCGCAAGGATGACGCGATCGCTGCTTTTGAGGATCTGCTTACGAGAGATGCAAGCAACCAGGCGGCGAAAGAGTGGTTGATTCGTCTGAACGCGCCGGCTGTCACCAAGTCCGCACCGTAGTCTTTGACGCATTTCGATTTCTTGACTTGCCTCCGATTCGAAGTGATGATTCGTCTCGAAACGTGGGATATGGTGTGTCTTGCGAGCGGGGCGAACATGTCGACAAGTCTTCAATCTCTGGACGATGCATTTTGCTCTGGGTGCGGGTATAGACTGCGCGGGCTGCCGACCGCTATTTGTCCTGAGTGCGGGAAGGCGTTTGATCCGACTGACGCATCGACATTTCGAGTCGGGGTGTTCGACCAGAGATGGGTTTGGGCGAAGCGGATCGAAATTGTATTGCTTGTTGGGGCGATTGTCTTCGCGATTGTTCCGCGAGGGCTCCTCCGCGCGAGCGCCAAGTTCACATGCGCGGACTGTGGTCTGACCCACACCGTGAGTCGGTGGCAACTCGAACCCCCGAGATGGATTCGATTTCGCTACCCGGGTAGTACCGCCTCATCGCATTCTTCAGCGACGCGCGCGTGTCAGACGCATCAATACTCTGTGTCAGTTCTGACTGACTTACCCGTTGGCGGGAATGCGACTGCTACAATATCAAGTACAATGAGGATTGATTACGTAGAAGACCCGGGAGTGCCCGCGACGTTAATGGGTGTGGTCGTGACTCCCGAAACCGGCGATCAGATACTCTTCGAGCTGCTTGCGCCGGGGAATAACCGGATCGGTCCGTAGGCGCGCTCAGTGGTGGCGAATGCGCATCTACTCGTACCGCAGTGCTTGTACCGGGTCGAGACGGGCGGCGCGGATGGCGG
The DNA here is from genome assembly GCA_029260025.1 of Phycisphaerae bacterium. Taxonomy (GTDB): domain Bacteria; phylum Planctomycetota; class Phycisphaerae; order UBA1845; family UBA1845; genus JAJRUK01. The sequence goes on from JAJDDZ010000044.1 coordinate 14,123, forward strand.
GGTAGATTCCGCTGATGATTCCCACGACGGCTGCCATGACGAGCGCTAGGACGATGATCATCGGCGGCGTGTAGACCTTGAATACTTGCGTGAACTTGCTGAGGAAGTTCGCCATCGCCCAACCGCAGACCACGCCCATCGCGCCGCCGAGACAGCTGATAATGCTCGCTTCGGTTAGGAATTGTTTGAGAATGTCCCAGCGTCTTGCGCCGACCGCGATGCGTACGCCGATCTCGCGGGTGCGTTCGGTGACAGAGACGAGCATGATGTTCATAATCCCGATCGCGCCGACCACGATCGAGATTCCCGCGATGCTGTAGAGCACGACACCGAATATCAGCGCAACCTGTCCGAGTTGTTGCTTAAACTGGTCCTGTGTGAAGACCTGAAAATCTTCGTCTTCGCCGGCGCGGATTCGGTGACTCTCTCTTAGCGTTTTCTTGATTCCGTCGATACACGCGGGAACTAGCTCGGCGCTTTCGCATTGTGCGACGAGCATCGTCACGTATCGTGCACCGAACATGCGACCCATGGCCGTCGTGACCGGAATGATGATTTGGTTGTCGACTTCAACGAATCCGATGGCACCGCGTTCTTCCATGATTCCGATGACGGCAAAGCTTTTGCCGTTGACCTTAACGTTTTTTCCGATCGCTGGGAGTTCCCCGAACAGGTCACGCGCAACTTTATGACCTAGTACGCAGACCATGGCGCTTCCGCGAATGTGTTCGCGGGTGATGAACCGACCTTGCGCAATTTGATAGTCGTTGATATCCGCGTAGCTTTCGGTGGTTCCTAAGATTGATCCACTCACATTCTTTTGGAAATACTTTGTTTGCCCGCCGCCGTTGTATTGCGGTGAGACGGATTTGATGAGCTTGGGATTCTCGTCAGTAATTTTCTCGGCGTCTTCCGGAAGTAGCGAGCTGACTTGTACCGCGCGGTGACTCTTTTTGTCTGATCCGTTGAAGATGAGCACGCGGTCTGCTCCCAGAGACTCGACTTTCCCGAGGATTTCTTTTTCGGCCCCTTCAAGAATAGACACCGCTGAGACGACGGCGCCGACGCCAATGACGACACCCAAGGTCGCGAGCATCGTGCGCAAGAGATTCTGTCTGAGTCCCCGGATGGCCATCATTGCGATTTTCAGGTGGAACATGGGTGACTCTCTTACGTTCGTGGCTCGGGGTTTGGGGCCAAGGTTCCCGTCAAGGGTGATTGGGCGGGGGGCGCCTTTTCGCGGAGCATTCGCTGCTGTGAATGTTGGGCGCTACCCAGCATTTCCTCGCGCCGGCCTGCGTTGATCGCGGTGTCTTCGACGACCTTACCGTCCCGCATTTGAATCATTCGATCAGCCTGGGCTGCGACTTCCATTTCGTGCGTGACGAGGATGATCGTCATTCCAGCTGCGTGCAAATCGTGGAAGATGCCCATGATCTGCTCTCCGGTACGCGTGTCTAGGTTTCCGGTGGGTTCGTCGGCGAGTAGGAGCTTGGGATTATTGACGATGGCGCGGGCGATGGCGACCCGCTGACATTCACCGCCCGACATTTCGCTGGGTTTGTGTGATGCCCTTTTTCCAAGGCCGACGCGTTCTAGTGCGTCGCGTGCAATTTTTCTCGAGAAATTCTTGCGCGTGTAGACGAGCGGTACGAGCACGTTTTCCAGCGCCGAGGTTCGGTTGATCAAGTTGAATGTTTGGAAGACGAACCCGATTCGCTGATTGCGAATCATGGCGAGCTGCTTGTCGGGGAGGCTGCCAAGTATTTCTCCGTCGAAGCGTAGAATGCCAGATGTCGGGCGATCGAGGCAACCCATCAGGTGCATCAGCGTGCTTTTTCCGCTGCCCGATGCTCCGGTGAGGCTGACGAACTCGCCGGGTTTGATCGAAACGTCCACGCCGTCCAGCGCATGGACGACCGACTCGCCCATGTGGTAATGCTTGTGGAGGTTTTCCGTCTGGATCATGAAAGCACTTCTGTAGATTGCGATTTGCGGCGCGTGCGAGCGTCGGTCAACTCTCGTCGTCCTCATTGCGCTTCTTGGGTTGCTTTGTATAAACAATACTGCCGACCGTAAGACCTTCCACGACTTCGGAGTAGACGCCGTTGTCTAGTCCAAGTCGACAGGGAACAAACTCAGTCGCACGCTCACTGGGGGGCGCGCCTTTCTTCGGGACATAGACCCCGAGTTTCCCGAGAGGCCCTTCTTTGATTGCCTCGTTGGGACACAGGACCACGTCGGTGACGTGCTCTGACGTGAAGCTAACATCCGCCCGCATTCCGGAAAGCAACAGTTGACGATTCTCGCTGGTGACTACGACATCAACGAGATAAGTTACGACACCGCCCACCGTTCTTGGTTCCGGGAAAATTCGCTCGATGATGCCGGTGAATGTTTCATCGCGGAACGATTCGACGGTAATCTCAGGCGGATGCTTGACGGCTGCGACCGCCGCGGCGAGATCCTTTGGCATTTGAACTGAGCTCTCGTGGCCTGGCTGTGCCCACTCGGGTGCGATCGCCAGAACCCGACCAATGTCCGACTCATCGACTTCTGCCTGAACCAAGAGGCGATCCATATCGAGGACGATGGCCAGGACAGTGCCTCCCGTGAGCGTGGTCTTTCCACCTTGGATTACCGAACCAATCTGGACCTTGATGTCTGCCACAACGCCGGTGATCGGCGAAATCACATCGGTTTCACGAAGTCGCTTGTTGGCGTCGGCGAGGGTGCTCTTGGAAGTCTCGTAGGTTGAGGTTGCTTCGGCGACGGTGTTTTCCGCGAGTGGGATTGCAATCTGGGCTTTTTGAAGCGCACCGCGAGCCGCTTCGAGTTGCGCAAGCTGGCGGCGGTAGTCACTATCTTTTTGGAGAAGTTCTTCGTCGTTTCGCTGAGACGCATCGAGGGCTTGGATTTTTTCCAGGCGAAACTTGGCGTATTCGATTAGCGGTTCAAGCTCACCCACGCGGGCTTTCGCTATATTGAGGTCCGCACCTTTGGCGAGTTTGCGTCGAAGCTTGGCGGTATCGAGGCGAGCTTTGGCGATCGCGAGGTCTTGCGTTGCCCGATCAACGCTTCGTTGTTCTTCGTCGGGTTGAAGGCGAATAATCAGATCGCCCGCGTTCACGCGATCCCCTGCGTTGCGAGCGATCTCGATCACTTCGCCGCTCGCTTCTGATTTGATCTCGACGCGATAGGCGGGTTTAACCTCGCCGGTGGCATTGATGGGGAGGGTCAGGTCGCCACGAATCACCTTAGCCGTTTTCCCCTCTGATCCCGGCGTCGGAAGTCGCAACTTTGTCAGTTGCACATACCCAACCACGAGCAACACGACCGTTAGAACAGCAATGACGATATTTCTCATCGGTTCAAGCTACCTTAATTGGCGACGGAGGCTGGCGTGTAGTCTAGTCCGAATGTATCCGCGACGGGTTTGTACGTGATTTTCCCGCGTTCGACGTTGACCCCGGCTGCGAGTCCGGCGTCACTGGCACAAGCGTCATGGTACCCCATATCTGCTAGCTTCAGAGCGTACGGAAGCGTCGCGTTGGTCAGGGCAAAAGTCGACGTTCGCCCGACCGCGCCGGGCATATTCGCAACGCCGTAGTGGACAATTCCGTCAACCATATAGACCGGATCTTCGTGGGTTGTTGGGCGGATCGTTTCACAACACCCGCCTTGGTCCACGCCGACATCGACGATCACCGCGCCTGGTTGCATGATGCCGAGGTCCTGTTTGGTGACCAGAATCGGGCAACGCGCGCCGGGGATTAGGACAGCTCCGACGACAAGGTCGGACGTGGCGAGATACTTGTGCATTGCAAGCCTATCGCTGTAAATCGTGTGGACATTGGCGGGCATGACATCGTCGAGGTACCGAAGTCGATCGACGTTGACGTCCATGATCGTAACCTTCGCTCCGAGACCCGCCGCAACCTTGGCGGCGTTTGTCCCGACGATTCCGCCGCCGATGATGAGTACCTGAGCGGGCTCAACACCCGGGACGCCGCCCAGAAGAATCCCGCGACCCTCCATCGGTTTTTCGAGAAACTTAGCGCCCTCTTGAATGCTCATCTTCCCCGCGACTTCGCTCATCGGCGTCAGCAGTGGAAGGCGACCCTGGGTATCGGTGATAGTTTCGTAGGCGATCGCGATCGAACCAGACTCGATACAGCCGTCGGTCAGCTCGCGGTCCGCTGCGAAGTGAAAGTAGGTGAACATGATCTGGCCGTCGCGCATCATCTTGCGCTCTGGGGCGAGCGGTTCTTTGACCTTGACGATCATGTCCGCTTTTGCGAAGACGTCGCTGGCCGAATCGACGATCGTTCCGCCGACGGCTGTGTATTCGTCGTCGCTGATTCCAGACCCCGTCCCAGCTTCCGCCTGGACAAGAACGGCGTGCCCACGGCGGACGAGTTCGTCCACGCCCACGGCGGTCATACTGACGCGATATTCATGCGTCTTCGTTTCTTTGGGGATACCGACTATCATGCTAAAAATCACTCCAGTTTTCGCTGACAAAATGCTCCTCGACTATATCGCGGCGCCGTTGTGGACGCAATGATGGTCGGCAGCGGCGTGGGGACGTCGCTGTCCGAATTTGTCTCGGTTAAGGGTGGCTGTGACTCGGGGTCGGAAACCGCTAAGGTTCGCTTCGATTCTCATCAAGCCCAGCCATTCTATCGCGCATCGTTTTGACAGCTATTCCGTCCGCATCAATGATTATTTCAATGGCTCCGCTATCTGCGGTGTTAAACAGCCGGTACGGTTGTGCGATTTCGTCGATGCCGTTGATCGTTTCGCTCATGCGTTCACTTGATGACCGGATCAAAATCGACGGATCGACTGCGGAGACAAACGCCTGTGTTGTTTGAACGACGCCCCCATGATGCGGTAAAAAAAGAACATCCGCGCCCAGTCCGCCCCGGTCCAATAGCGCTCGTTGTGATTCTATTTCGATATCACCTGTCATCAGAATGCTCTTGCCCTCGTATGTGATTCGCAGGACTGTCGATGTGTCGTTGGTTGTGTATCTTTCGTTTCCTTCGGCGGTGGGCCAGAGGTATTCGACGGAAACGAGGTCGTACGCCCATTTCGCAGGTGCGGGCGACAAGGTCTCGACGGGATGGTCTTGCTCGCCAAGTAGCGCCAGGAGTTTTCTTGATGGAGACCGAAGCTTGGTCCGGTTTTCAAAAAGATGATTGATAATGACTGGTCCGGTTTCGATTGACTGAGTTACGGTGGGTATACCGCTGAAGTGATCGAGGTTCGGGTGCGTGATGAAGATGCGGTCGATGCTTGTGATTCCGCGCGTCAGTAGAAATGGCGTGATTGTCGAAGCACCGGGGTCTGAGGCGTAGGAGCTGCCCGCGTCATAGAGAAACGTTTCGCCAGTTGGCATCTCGATTACGGTTGCAGAGCCACGTCCCATCGACAGCACCGTCACCGTGAGTTTGCCCGAGTTAGCTGCGGGCAAAAACCAGGCAATCAGTCCGATCCCCAAAATCGCGAAGGCAATGTTCGATGTCCACCGCGGAACGATGGAAACAGCCATATCTTTTTCGTCTTTTTCATTCTCTTCGACGGTGTCCAGCCGGACACGCTTTTGTGCTGCAAGGACGAACATAATCAAGGCGACATAGTAGAGGCCAACGAGATACGTCGGCGGTTTCGCGACCGTAATTGCAGAACCGGGAAGCTGCGCGAATAACTCGACGCAACTCAACAGTAGTCCACTCAAAGACTGAAGAAAGCTTCCCAGAAACACACCCCCGGTTGGTGAAACCAGGCCGACCATCATTTTCAAGAAGCCCAGCGCCATGACGATCGTGACGAACGGAAGTAATAATAGCGAACTGAGGATCCCCCAGAGATGAACGCGAAAGAAAACGCCCGCGACGATAGGTAAAGCAGCGAACCAGGCAGCCGTCGAAATCGAAAGACCCTGGACGAGCTTCCACTTCGCGTGGCGGATCAAGCGAGTCAACGCGGGCGTGGAGTGTTCGGTATTCATCGATTCGTGGCAAAACAGTTGTGCGATCAGCGCACGAAACGCCGGCGCGAGATAACTCACGCCCAAGACCGCCGCTGTCGAGAGCTGATACCCAATGTCAAAGATCATCTCCGGACGCATGATCGCCAGAACAACAACGCAGGCTGAGACCCAGTTGAGGCGCGATCGCTGTCGATGAAACAGGCACGCAATGCAATAGATCGTCCCGATGATACTCGCGCGGAGAATCGGTGGACGAGGTTCCGCGACGACCGCGTAGAAGACGATCGCGACCATCATCGCCAGAATCCGCGTCCGTCCGGTTGCGCCCAGCAATCGCGCGATCGCACGCGCGAGCCACATAACGATCACCAGATGAACGCCGCTAACCGCGAGAAAGTGAACGCATCCCGCCCGGATAAAAAGATCGTTGACAATGCGACTCACCTCGGAACGCTGTCCGAGGACCATCCCTTCAAGCAGACCGGTCGACCCGCTTACCTCGGCGCTGACCCCGTCGACGAGCAAATGGCGCAGGCGCTGACGGAGAGTTCCTAGAAGACTCTGGGTCGTCGAATCGCCGGGTTGACCGACTTGTCGAATCGCCTCGCGATGTTTGCATTTGATTTGCGCGACGATCCCTTGACTTCGAGAGTACGTCTCCCAGTCAAAAGAACCGGGATTATCGAGCGGGCGAAGGGCGTAGAGTCTTCCGAAGATTTCGATCTCGTCGCCCTCATCGAGGTCCAAGACCGGTTCCAGAACCGTCACTCGCACATAACCTGTTGCTGGGATTGGGTCCTTGTCCCCGGCGATCGAATCGACCGCGAGAACGAATCCTGTTCGCTTGATTCGATGCGTCCAGGTGGAGAACGGCGATCGAGACGGTGGAAGGATCCGTGGCTGGTGGACAACGGTGCCCAGGAGTCGGGCTAGGCTTCCGCTTTCAGTGGCGTATCGTTCGATACTGTCAGCCGGCGTGACCCGGGCGCTTGAGAAATGAAGCAGTCCGCCCACCGCGACCGAAGCTACCAATATGCAAACGAATCCAAATCGGCGGCGAATCGGCGCGACGATGATAGAACTCGACGCGATGACCAGTGGGAAAACGTACGAGAGCCCCGGCGGCGTCGTGAGGTCGTCGAGGACGATTCCCATCGCCAAACCCAGACCGACCGGAAAGAGCGGTGCGGTTTCCAAAAGGCGAATCGGCGGTTTGTTAGTCTCGCTGCTCATGATGACAATCCCGCCGCACCCCGACCTACCCCGAATGCCCCCGACGGCCCCACGCATCACGACTTACGGATTCTAGTTGGGACTGTAGCATGATGACAGTCCGGCGCGATTCAGCCTCCTTGCGGGCGGCCGGTCCGGGTCCATAATCGTTAATGCAGCGTGGATTTGAGTTTAGTGCGAGGGTTTTTGGTGGGCGTGATGGCGACAATGTGGGTAATATTGGGTGGGCTGGTTGCACTAATGTGGCTTGTGCGCCTGCTAGTCATGGGGCCCATGCTGCGCCGGCGTCATCCGCTCACGTCCAACTCGACGTCAAAACTTCCTCCCACTCCCCCGAAGGTTTCGGTGTTGGTGGCTGCCAAGGATGAAGAGCGGGATATCGCGACGTGCGTGAATACTCTTCTGAGTCAGGACTACCCGTCGCTTGAAGTGATCGCCATCAACGACCGCAGCGAGGATCGAACGGGGGAGATTCTCGCAGAGATTGCCTCACAAAATTCTGAAGTATTCTCGGTTGTGACGGTTGAGGCGCTCCCGCCCAGCTGGTTCGGAAAACCTCACGCGATGCACCTAGGCACACAGCAGGCGAGCGGGGATTGGTTGCTCTTTACCGATGCGGACTGCGTTTTCGACGACCCGCGCGCGATTTCAATCGCCGTCGCGCACGCGATCGATCGTAAGACCGATCTTCTAACGATCATCCCCGCACTCGAAGCACTGACGTGGTGGGAGCACATCTTGCAACCCGTCTGCGCCATCGTATTGATGTTCTGGTTTCAGCCCGACAAAGTGAACGATCCGCGCTCGTCTGTCGCCTACGCGAACGGGGCATTCATTTTGTTCAAGCGAACAGCCTTCGATCAAATCGGCGGACACGAGGTCGTTCGCCGCGACGTGAATGAAGATACAAAGCTCGCGCGAGTCGCGAAGGTAGCGGGCCTATCACTGCGAGTCGAGGAAAATGTTGGCTTGTACCACACGCGCATGTACGAATCGATGCGGCAGGCGCTTCGGGGGTGGGGTCGAATCTTCGCCGGTGCGCTCCTTCGCCCCGGCAAGTTACTCATCGCTCTAGCGCTACTGGGGACGTTTTCCGTAGGCCCATGGGCGGGTTTTTTCGTCAGTCTGATCTTGCGAGGTTCGCTTGCGGATTCAGCGAACTGGGCGATTGGTCTTTGGGGTGCTTCTGCGATCCTAATGCAGTTAACGATGTTGCAACTTTACGGGGCGGTCGGTTTTGGCAAAGTTTGGTCCCTTGGGTATGGGCTCGGTGCGACGGGCGTGCTCATGATACTGTTCAGCGCCTTCTTGAAATCAACGGGCGCGACGACCACGAAATGGCGAAATACAACCTATCGCGCCGGCGAAAAAAACGGGCATTCTACGACGACGGACGTATCGGTTCACGCACCTTCCGCTGAGAATACATCTTCCTAAGAAACCAGTAACGATGTCAACCGACGACCAACCAGTCCAATCGAATGTCTCCCAAGACGATAGCGCAAACCCCCGCAATTTCGCGATGGGGACGGGGGTCGTGTTTCAGTCGGTCGGATGCATCTTACTCTTTGGTGGTTGCTGTCTTTGGTCGATCAGCGGGCACCTTGTCACCCCGGACGCGACACCCCCTGACACTTGGCTCGGATATTTCTCCAGTAGAACATCAGCTGTTGCTTGGACGATGGGTGTTACAACCAGTTTCGTCGGCGGACTTGGGCTAGCAGCCATCGGAGTCGGGCTCCAGGGAGAGCGAGCATCAAGCGGGAAGCTCAGCGTGATCGCCACAGCCATTTTGACGATCATGTTTGCGATCGTGGCGTGCCTGTTGGGCATTGAAGAGTCGCGATGGGGGGCGGCAATTGTTCCGATGGTCTTGGCGGTCGGGATGTTTGTCCTCTTTCTACTATCCCTGCGCAGCTCGCATATTCTTAGACGGTTTCCACCCCCGCCGCATACCGAAGCGACAGAAGAAGTGCTGGGCGAGATCCAAAAGCGTCGCGAAGAGCGGCGAAAGTACTACGACGCCTGACATATTCAAACGAATTCGCTTCGTATCGCCAGCGGTCTCGGTGGACCGCTACCGCGCATCGTCTATAATCGACTCGACAAATAGCGCACAACAAGGGACGATTCTCTCATGAAAAACAATTCCTCATGCTCAATCAATGGCTTTGCGATGATGTTGTGCGCATCAGGCGTAGTCGTCGCAGGCCCCGCACCAGCGAAACCGATCCCAGCCAAGACGGCGATGACTCTCGATGTCGCCACGCGATCCGGTGTCTCGATCCAAAAAGGCCTCGCGTTTCTCGTTTCTCAGCAGCGAGCCGACGGCGCGTGGGAGGCGTTCGGCAAACCGCACCCAGCCATCACGGCCCTGGCGGTCAAGGCGCTCGCGAAGGATCGCCGCTTCGGTAGCGACCACCCCGTCGTGAAGCGTGGTCTAGCCTACGTCCTCAAATTCGTCCAAGACGATGGCGGAATTTACGTCCCGGGCGAAGGGATGAGAAATTATCATACAAGTGTCGCACTGATGGCACTTTCGTCCATGAAGAAAAGCGAGCACGCGTCTGCCATCACCGGCTCGCAGCGTTTTCTCAAGAAGCTCCAATGGGACGACGGCGAAGGTCATGAAGCCAGCAGCAACTGGTACGGCGGCGCAGGATACGGTAAGCACAAAAGACCCGATCTCTCCAATACCCAGCTCATGCTCGAAGCGTTGCATCAAAGCGGACTGACCGCGGATGACCCAGCCTACAAGAAGGCGATGAAGTTCATCGAGCGATGTCAGCTGAACGGCGAAACAAACGACCAGGATTTCGCGAGAGGTTCAAGAGACGGCGGTTTCGTTTATACAGCCGCAAACGGCGGCGAGTCGAAGGCTGGCGTTGAGACCGTTGATACCGACACTCGCCTTCGAAGTTACGGGTCAATGACCTACGCAGGCTTCAAGAGCATGCTGTACGCCAGCGTCGATCGCGACGATCCTCGCGTTCTTTCTGCATTGAAGTGGATTCGCAAGCATTACACGCTCGATCACAATCCAAACATGCCGGCTAAAGACGCCAAGCAGGGTTTGTACTATTATTATCACGTCTTCGCTCGCGCTCTTGTTGCATGGGGCGAGGAAACGATCGAGGACGGGACCGGAATCCCGCATCACTGGCGGGTTGAGTTGTGCGAAAAGTTAATGACGTTGCAGCGATCGGACGGAAGCTGGATGAACGAGGCTGACCGTTGGTACGAAGGCAACCCGCACTTGGTGACCGCCTACGCTGTCCTCGCAATGCAGGCAGCGCTCTTGGAGTAAAGCGATCGTGACGAGCGACCCAAACGACCGATACGAGGAGGCATTCGGCAGCGATATTCCAGAATTGGAAGACGCAACCGATGTGCCAAAAGCCGCTGACGTTGTCGAGGACGACGAAACAGAAGTCGAGCTCGACGTCGCTGCCCGTTCGCTGACCGGCGATGAATCAGACGAGGCTGAAGACGTATCCGCCCAGCCAGACGGAAGCGAAGAACTGCTCGGCGAAATCGATGACCTGTCCGATGTCGCCCACATTTCAGATGAGCCCGTTGAGACCCTCACCGCTCGCACGCCCCGGCGCGTCGGCGAATGGGAGCTTGAACCGTCCGCCCACAACGTCGTCGTCGAGCTAAAGCGCATCGAAAATGAAGTCCGAGAGCTACTAGAGGGTGTCGATAGTCGTCGTAAACGCCGGCTGGGCGGAACACAGCGCTGGCACGAGCTGGAGGAGGACATTATTGGCTGGAAGTTTGGCGGAAGGGTCCCAGAGGACTCGCTTCGGCGTCTGCAGGAGCTGGTGACCCGGCGACACTTCCTTTTCCGCCACCTGGAATTCTTAGCTGCCACCCGACCTGTCTTGAATAGCTAGTTGCGACAAGTACCGTTCGGGCAGGCATCGATTGGGTCGGCATCGATCACGTAGGAACAGCTCAGGATCGAGCCGTCCGAAAAAACGCCTGTTTTTCCATTCAAACCGCGTCTATAGACGTTTTTCCTCGTCCAACGATGGTTGATTCAGCCCGATCCCGCCACTACTATTGTTGTGTGTCCGAATCCTCGTTGGGGGAGGGTTTTGAGCGGGCGGATAGGGTGTTCGACTTGGGGGGATTTTCTTGATTTACCGACGACCAGCAAGTTCTAGATATGTGATGTGCGCGCTGGCGTGCACGCTTTGCGCCGACGCGTCTCCCATCTGGGCAGCCATCGCGGTCACGGGCGGGCAAAAAACCGCTGCAAACCAACCCGATACCCCAGGCGGATACTCCTCGCAGAGTATCGTTATCAAGCTAACCCGCGCCGCCCAAGACCGCGCGATCGCTCAGCAAAAAGCCCGTCGCCCAGCAGGAAAGGCAGCCAGTTCAAAAGGAATCAGGTCCGACTCTTTCCCGGGGATGGGCGACGCCGTTCGCACAGAGGCCGCCCGATGGAACGCATCAAAGATCACGCCCCTTGTGGATTGGGAGTTCGCAAATCCAGAGCTTGCTAGAAAGTTTGGTTTCGATCGACTTTATGTGGTTCAGTTCCCAAAGGAAACAGATACTCCGAACGCTGCAAGATCGTTGAGTGGCTGCAGCGACGACATCGAGGAGGCGTCGCTCGACGCCATGGGAACAATGGCGGATACCTTTCCCGATGACACGGAGTTTGATCGGTTGTGGGGTATGCTCAACACGGGGGTCAACACCGGGTCGTTTGGAGGTCTTCCCGGCGCGGACATCGATGCCCCGGGAGCGTGGGACATACACACCGGAGTTGCGGGCGACGTGACCATCGCAATTATTGATAGCGGAATCGATGTCCACCAAGACTTGACCAACGTCATTCCGGGGTACAACTCGGATACGACTTCAAACTCGATCGTAACGCTCGATGATTGTGGCCACGGTACGCACGTCGCCGGAACCGCTGCTGCGACGGGAAACAACACCACAGGCGTCGTCGGCGTGTCATGGGGGGCGAAGCTCATGCCCATACGCGTAACCGCACCAGCTGCCGTCGCCCCATGCGCGTTTGCGGCGGGGTCTCTGACCGCCGGGATAATTTGGGCGGCAGACCACGGTGCAGATATCGCAAGTATGAGTCTTCAGCACGGTCCGCTATCCGAACTTCAACGCAGCAACATGCAGTTTGCGATCGACTACGGGCGGAGCTTGGGAATGATCTCGATCGCCGCAACAGGGAACGACGATTCGTGTGCCTCTCTTGGTGGCGTATGCTATCCTGCGCGTCTTCCAGGTTGCGTGGCTGTCGGTGCGACGACATTCACCGATTTGCCAGCGGGTTTCGCAAACAAGGGTGTCGAAATGGACGTTGCGGCACCGGGCGACAACGTCTATTCCTCGGTTTGCTTCTCGGGGGGGGGGGTACCTACACCTTGTGTCGAGTACACATATAAGAGTGGCACTTCAATGGCGACGCCGCATGTGTCAGGTCTAGCGGCGCTTCTGAAATCGTATTCCAATGCCAACGCGCTCAACTTCAGCATCGACGATATCGAAGATATCATTACGACAACCATCGATGACAAATCCGTCCCCGGTTGGGACGACCAGGTTGGCTACGGACGCATCAACGCACACAAAGCGTTACTCGCCGCCCAAGTGTGGCCAACGATTCTTGCAAGTTCTCCCGCGAATGGTGAGATCGATGCTCGTCAGCATACCGACCGATTGGACACGATGGAGTTCGGAATAAGCTACGTTGACATGGACTTTCCACCAGAGGTGGCGTCTTTATTGACGGTTGACGACTTTTCTGTTTTGCAAAAGGGAGGCGCTTTCGTGCCACCAATCGTGACGGATGTGAGCCTTCTCGATACCGACACTGTTCGCGTGACCATCTCCGCCTCGATGGAACCGCTTGCGTGGACCACCGTCGCCCACCACGACACAGGGATTGTTCGGATTGGGTTTCTTCCGGGCGACGTCAATGCTGATCGGGTTGTCAGCAACGAGGACGCTCAGGCACTCGCGGATCACTTCCTCGGTGTGGGCGATCGGCTCACCGAGTTGTCAACCGACCTAGATTGGTCCGGAGCGGTCACCCCGGCCGACTTTCTTACCCTCGTGAACCTGCTCCACGGAGCCGATCTCCACGAAGATGCCTCGGGGACGAATCTCCCATAGCACGAACGTGTGCTGCTCGCTTCCCGCCTTCGTCTTTGCCGGAAATCTCGCAGAGTCAGTTCAGTTGGTCCTCTGTGGGGCACGCGATTCTACATTCTCCCCTGGAAACGCGCAATTCTTTCCTCCCGTCTTTGATGAAACTGCCTGGTTCGTGTAAAAAGTGCGCCTCGGAGGTCGGCTGGGTCTTTGACTTACCGGCTAGTTTTCTTCAACCAGAGTTATGACGAGGACGGATCGATGCACACCACGTATAAGCCAGAACCTTACGTTGATTTTTCGCAGGAAGGCCCGCGTCAAGAGATGCGCGCAGCCCTCGAGCTTGTTCGCGGGCAGCTCGGGCAATCGTACCCCCTCTGGATCGGTGGAAAACCGATCACGTCCAACGAAACATTTACTTCCACCAGTCCGGCAGACCCAGACCTTGTCATTGGCGTGATGTCCAAGGCGAACGCCGATCATGCGGACCAAGCTGTCTTGTCTGCGGCAGAAGCGTTCAAAGAGTGGGGTCGAACTGATCCCGATGTTCGCGCGCGAATCTTGATCAAAGGGGCAGCCATCATGCGCCGCCGCGTTTACGAGCTTTCTGCGTGGATGTGCTTCGAGGAGAGCAAGACATGGATCGAAGCATACGCGGATACATGTGAAGCGATTGACTTCTTGGATTTCTACGGTCGCGAGATGATGCGACTCGGCGGGTCGCAACCAATCACTCCGTTCGAGGGCGAAGAGAATGATTATCGATTTGTCCCGCTCGGTGTAGGTGTCGTGATTCCGCCGTGGAATTTTCCGCTGGCGATCGCAATCGGTATGACGACGGCGGGACTGGTTACTGGAAACGCGATCGTGCTGAAACCGGCGAGCGCGTCGCCGGTGATCGCCGCGAAATTCGTTGAGATTCTCCACGAAGCGGGACTTCCAAAGACCGCCCTCAATTTCGTACCCGGGCCAGGCGGGACGGTTGGTGATGCGCTGGTATGTCATCCAAAGACTAGATACATCTCGTTTACTGGATCGCGCGAAGTCGGAATTGGAATCTTCGAGAAAGCGGCGAAAGTTCAGGAAGGTCAGATTTGGCTGAAGAGGACCGTACTGGAGATGGGCGGGAAAGACTGCATCGTCGTTGACGAGACGGCGGACCTTGACGAAGCAGCCGCTGGTGTTGTGGCGGCTGCGTTTGGTTTTCAGGGGCAGAAGTGCTCGGCGTGTAGTCGCTTGATTGCGCACGAAGAGATTTACGATGCGCTGATTGAGAAGGTAGTTGCGCGTGCGAAACTTCTGACCATCGGCGACACGACGGGCAGCGAAAACCTCTCGATGGGTGCGGTCATCGATCAGAACGCCTACGACAAGATCCATGAATACATCGCGATCGGCAAGAGCGAAGGGAAGGTCGTTCTTGAAGGCGGGAAGGTGCCGGGGAAGGGCTACTTCGTTGCTCCGACGATCATTAAGGACATCGCTCCCGATGCGCGTCTTGCTCAGGAGGAAGTCTTCGGGCCCTTGCTTGCGATCATTAAGGCGAACGGTTTCGATGAGGCGCTTGATATTGCTAACGGGACTGAGTACGGATTGACGGGAGCTCTTTTCTCTAAGCATCGATTTAGACTTGAGCGCGCACGGCAGGAGTTTCATGTTGGGAACTTGTATTTTAATCGTAAGTGTACTGGCGCTCTTGTTGACGTTCAGCCATTCGGCGGGTTCAACATGTCGGGGACGGATTCGAAGGCTGGCGGGCGTGATTACTTGCAGCTGTTTATGCAGGGTAAGTCGATTACGGAAAAGCTCTAGGGTTGCCAATAAGTTGCCAGAAATATAAATGCCGAGGTCTTGAGCTGTTCAAGACCTCGGCATTTTCTTATTGTCGATGACTTCTTCGTTTACTGTTCGTCGATTCGGACGCCGAAGAAGTCGAAGGTGTCATCGACGTTGGCCTCTTCGAAGCCTGGGAACGAGACGTTCGTCTTGATCGAGATCGCTCCGGTCATTCGATCGGGGTTGTCGGCGTCGAACGTTCCTGTTGCGTCGGCGTTACCGGTTGCAACTTCAAACCCAGCGGCGAAGGCTGCGAGTATTCCTGCGAAGGTGAATCCGGTTGCGTCGTTGGTTTCTGCGCCGAATGTTCCTGCGGTGTAACTCAAACCTTGCTGACTTGTTGCGTGGACTTCGCCATCGAAGAAGAGGGTGTCGCCGAAGATTTCCGGGGCGAGGGTGTTGTCTTCGAAGGAGGTCAGGTTTCCTTCTGGGCCGAAGGAAACCGTTGCGAATCGGACGAAGCTGCCGCCGCCGAGATCTTGGTTGAATGTCCATGTTGAGTCTGCGAGCGAAGCTACGCCTGCCCCCAGGGTGACTTCCTGTGTGGTTCCGTCTGGGAGTTCCACGACGGTGGTTTCTGGGATGGCGTTGGCGGCTGCGCCTCCGCAACCGGTGAAGATGCCAGCGCATAGAAATGAGAGACAAAGCGTGACACTCAAACGAAAGATTCGATTCTGCGAAGCCATACTAACACCCCTGTGTTACGAGTTTATTTTTTCCACTTGCCCAAACAGCGACTGGTTCATCGGAACGCTTTTGGCGAGAGTGTCGCAAAAAACGCCGGGCGAGAGGACCGCTAATGGTAGGACTTGCGCGAGCTTCGCGGGATGTTATCGGGGGTCATAGGTTTTCGTAGTCGATGGCGGTCGGGTCCTCGATGGTTGGAAGGTTTCTGGGGATTGCTTCCAGGTACTTGTTTGCTGCTCCGGTGTTGAAGAGTACGACTCTGTCGCTTTTCTTGATTCGGTTATCGGCTGTTAGTTTTTCGATTGCCAGCGTGCAGGCGGCTGCTTCCGGGCAGATTGAGATGCCTTCTGTTCTTACGGCGTGCTGCATGGCGGGGACGATTTTATTTTCTTCGACGGCGACTGCGTATCCGCCGCTTTCTTTGATGGCGTCCAGGATCATGAAGTCGCCGACGGCGCCGGGTACGCGGAGACCGCTTGCGCAGGTGGCTGCGTTTTCCCAGGGGGTTGCGAAGCGCTGCCCGGCGTCGAACGCGCGCGGTATTGGGGCGCAGCCATCGCTTTGGACGGCGACCATCTTTGGCATGGTGTCGGTCTGCAGCCAGCCTAGAGCTCGGAGTTCGTTGAACGCTTTCCACATTCCTATCAGGCCTGTGCCGCCGCCGGTGGGGTAGACGATGACGTCGGGCAGGTCGTAGCCGAACTGTTCTGCCAGCTCTAGGCCCATCGTTTTCTTGCCCTCGATTCGGTAGGGTTCTTTGAGGGTGGAGAGGTCGAACCAGTTCATTTTTTCGATGCCGTTTTTGACGATCGCTCCGCAGTCGTTGATTAACCCGTTTACGAGGAAAGTTTTTGCGCCGGCGAGGGCGCACTCTGCCTGGTTAATGACTGGTGTGTCTTTTGGCATGAATACATAGGACTCCATGCCTGCTCTTGCTGCGTAGGCGGCCATCGCTCCTCCGGCGTTGCCAGCTGTTGGGATGGCGACGCGCTTAACGCCGAAGTGATGGGCCATGGTGATCGCCATGCAGAGGCCGCGACTTTTGAAGGAACCGGTAGGTAGCTGAGACTCGTCTTTGATCCACAGGTGGGGGGTGCCGAGCATCTTGCCGAGTTTGGTGGCGGGGAGCATGGGGGTCATGCCCTCGCCGAGGGAGACGGGCATCGCACCCTGGGGGAGTGGGAGGAGTTCTCGGTATCGCCAGAGGGTTGGTTCTCTTTGGAAGATGATGGCAGGGGTTACGTCTTTTTTGATTGCTTCGAGGTCGTAGCGGACCCAGAGGGGTCGTCCTTCGTGGAGGGTCTGGATCTTGTTGTGGGGGAGCTTGGTGCCGTCGATAGCCGCTTCGAGGTGGGTGACGTAACAGGATTCGTGGCAGCTCATATTGTTTGGTTCCTTGGTTTTGGATGATTGTCTGGTCGGATGGTAGCTGTGAATCGTCCAAACGTCGAAAAGTCGAAATGTGCCAACCGAAGGCGGGGGGATTGCTGGGTTTTGGGTGCCCATCTTGATGGGAAAAATGGGTTGGGATGGGTTCGTTTTCGTGCGGATCGTTGATTGGGGTTCGCGAGGTTGGATAAATGGGTTTGTTTGTATGTTTTTTGTTTCGGCGGGGGCAGGGGACATTTTGGGGTCGGTCCTTGCTTGGTCGGGGTCGTCTTGATTGTGGCTGCGTTGTTGGGGGTTCATTGTTTCTTGCTCGTTTTGGCGCGGAACTCCCGCGCTTGCTATGTTAATAACTTGAGGGGTGATCGGTTAAGGAGATTTCTTAATTGATCAGGTGGTTAGAGGTCGTGAGGGGGTAGAGAATCGATGGTTGATTGTTTGGGAAGGGTTTTCACGACAGGATATGGTAGTTCTTGGGCTATGAACGTCTTGCTAGGCCCGTTTCAAAAGCATACGATCCAAGCTTAGACAAGCGCTCGTGGCCGGGCGGTTTCAATTCATGAAGGTCTTAGTCAAGGAGTCGTTTTTGATGAACACGAGAATTCCAAGTGGTGATCGAACGGTATCTAGGCGCGAGATGATTGGGGCGGCGGGATTGGGGCTCCTCGCGCTTCCGTCGGTCATGACCTCCGAAGCGATAGCTGGTCCTCCTAACGAGCCGGAGGAGCGGATCATCAAGACGACGGATCGAAACCTTGGCGAAATGCAATCGTTTGTGGATGACTGTATCGCGGCGAATAAGGAATCCGATCCTCAGGCTGCGGTACAAGAAGTTTTGGCGCGGGGAGTGAGTGACCCGGCGAAGATGCTCAAGGCGGTTGGCGATCCGACTGAGGCGGGGCTGAAGGTTTTTCATCGCTCAAAGACGTTGACGATCTTTGCTGCGTCGTGGACGCCGCAAATGAACTTGATGCCGCACAACCATTTGATGTGGGCAGCGATTGGGATTTATACTGGCCGAGAGGATAATATTCTTTGGCAGAGGAGTGAGGGTGGGCTTGAGGCCAAAGATGTGCGATGCCTTTTTGCTGGGGATGTCGCGACCCTTAAGCCGAATGCGATTCACTCTGTGACTAATCCTCTCGAGCGTTTCACCGGAGGGGTTCACATTTATGGCGGCGATTTTTTCGCGACTGAGCGTAGTCAATGGGACCCGGAGTCGCTGGTCGAAGAGCCTTCAAACGGTGCGGTTATACGGGCGATCTTTGAGCGAGCGAACGAACGAATGCGTCGATCGCGAGGGCACTAGATCGAGTGTCGGCTGATAGATTTCTTGAAGCGTTTGATATAGGGCTGGTTTGTATTGGCGGCTGCTACTTGCGAAGGCTGGTCTCTAAGAGGGACTTAAGGCGACTACGCATCACAGGGCGGTTTCGGAACTCGAACTTGCAGCGCCGAATAAATGCGTTGTTGGGGGAAGCTGTTGGGCGGTAGTTGGGAAAAGAGGTTGCTGATGGGGCTGCGGGGTATATTTGGTATGAGCGGACGGGGTTGGGGTGAGTGGCGCATGGGTGGTTGATGGTTTCGGCAGGTGAACCTTCCGCCTTGGGGCGGATGAACCACCGTGGCCTACGTGATTCGTTTCGGAACCTTGACCTTTGTGTTGGTTACAGGCCGGCGCCAAACTTTTTCGACGGGCTGCTTGCTCTTGTTAGTCTTTGCTGGGGGGCGGGTTGAGGGTGATGGGGTTGGCTGGTTTGCAGAGGGGGGCGTTAGGGCTCTTGTCGTTTGTTAGAAGGTCTGCGATTGTTGTCGAGGCAAACGATTTTTCCACCATTTCCGCGGCTTGGTCGAGTCTTTTGTGGAGGGGGCAGAGAGCTGCATTGTGAGCGGTGATGCCGAGGGGGCACTTCTCGATTCGCTTGATGGGGTCGACTGTGTTGACGACTTGAAGGACGCTGATTTGATCGGGGTCTCTTGCCAGGGTGAATCCTCCTCCGAACCCTCGCTTTGAATTGACTATTCCGGCTCGCCGCAAGGTCTGGAGGACTTTTGGCAGGTAGCCCGATGGGACCTTTGTCATTTCGACGAGAATTGGGGTTACGACGGGTGCTCCGTCCCCCTGCGCGATGGCTACGACGGCCCTCAAAGCATACTCTGCAGTTGGAGAAATCATGATTCGCCTCCTTATTCGACTATTTGGACCTTGACATCCTGATTGTAGCCGCGATACTGGGTTACGGAATAGGATTAATGGGTCCAATTAGTTTTTTTATGGAGTAGATCCGTGAATTACAGGAAATACTGGATTTCGTTCGCTAGCGTTGTGGTGATTTCGTTTGCGGTCCTTGGGTACTTCGGGATGGAGCTGTATCGACAAGCACCTCCGATTCCTGGTCGGGTGGTCGTGGCGGGCGGTGAAGTCCTCTTTTCCGGGCAGGACATATCTGACGGCCAGAACGTCTGGCAATCGATGGGGGGTCAGGAAGTTGGTTCTGTTTGGGGGCATGGCGCCTACGTTGCTCCGGATTGGTCTGCTGATTGGCTTCACCGGGAGGCGACTTGGTTACTTGATCATTGGTCGCAGAAGGAGCACGGGATCGCGTATGGATCATTGGGGGGAGAATTGCAGGCGTCCCTTCGTGAGCGCCTCAAGACCGAGCTTCGAACGAACACGTACGATTCGCAAACGGGTGATTTGCTGATTTCCGCGGTTAGAGCGGAGGCGATCGTGGCTGTTGGGTCGCACTACGCTAGTTTGTTTGGGGACGATAAGGGTCTCGATGAACTTCGTGATGCGTACGCGATTCCGGCGAACACGATCAAGACTTCTGAGCGGCGAGAGAAACTAAATTCGTTTTTCTTTTGGGCTTCCTGGGTTTGTTCGACGAATCGTCCTGGCAAGGACATTACTTATACGAACAACTGGCCTGCTGAGAGTTTGATCGGAAACCGTCCTACTGGGGCGATCGTGGTTTGGTCTGTTGTCAGCTTCGTGGTGTTGCTTGCTGGGGTGGGTGGACTTTCCTGGTTTTTTGCGGTGGTTCGTGGGAGGGAAGAAGCCCCGCATGGGTATCCTGACAAGAACCCAATGCTGGATGTGACACCGACGCCTTCGATGAAGGCTACTCTCAAGTATTTCTGGATCGTTACTGCTCTGATGCTTGTTCAGATTTTGCTTGGGGCGGTTACGGCGCATTATGGCGTTGAAGGTTCTGGGTTTTACGGTATTCCGCTTGCTGAGTGGCTTCCCTATTCAGTGACACGTACATGGCACTCTCAGCTTGGGATTTTCTGGATTGCGACTGCTTGGCTTGGTACTGGTCTTTTCATGGCGCCTTTGGTTTCGGGGCATGAGCCGAAGTTTCAACGTCTTGGGGTCAACTTTCTATGGGTTTGTCTTCTTGTCATTGTTGTTGGGTCTATGGCGGGGCAATGGCTTGGCGTTCAGCAGCGACTTGGATTTGTGGCGAACTTCTGGTTTGGGCACCAAGGTTATGAGTACGTTGATCTTGGACGTTTTTGGCAAATCTTCTTGCTGGTTGGGCTGTTCTTGTGGCTTACCCTGATGGTTCGGGCGATGTGGCCTGCGATCATAAAACCTGGGGAGAACCGCAGTCTTCTTGGATTGTTTCTGGTTGCTTCCGCGGCGATCGCGTTGTTTTACGGTGCGGGGTTGATGTGGGGGCGACAGACGAACCTTGCGATCGCAGAGTATTGGCGTTGGTGGGTTGTTCATCTTTGGGTTGAGGGATTCTTCGAGGTTTTCGCGACGGTTGTGATCGCGTTTCTTTTCACGCAAATGGGGTTGCTGCGTGTTTCGACGGCTACTGCTGCGGCCTTGTTTTCGACTGCGATTTTTCTTAGCGGGGGAATCATAGGGACGTTTCACCATCTCTACTTTACTGGTACGCCGACGGCTGTGCTGGCGCTTGGTGCGACGTTTAGCGCTTTGGAAGTTGTCCCGCTTGTTCTGATCGGATTTGAAGCTTACGAGGGATTGCGACTCAGTCGCGCGCGTCCTTGGGTGTCGGCTTACAAGTGGCCTATGTATTTCTTTGTGGGGGTTTCGTTCTGGAATCTTGTTGGTGCGGGGCTTTTTGGTTTTCTCATCAATCCTCCGATCGCGCTTTATTACATGCAGGGTCTCAATACGACGGCTGTCCATGCTCACACGGCGTTGTTTGGTGTCTATGGGATGCTGGGAATCGGGCTTCTGCTTTTTTGCCTCAAGGGGATGAACACGCGTGAGGTTTGGCGTACGGGCGTTCTATCCTTTTCGTTTTGGTCTATCAACATTGGACTTGCGCTGATGGTCTTGATCAGTGTTTTGCCGGTGGGGTTGATGCAGACGTGGGCGAGCGTGGAGCATGGAATGTGGTATGCCCGTTCTGCGGAATTCTTGCAGACGGATCTGGTCGGTACGTTGCGATGGTTACGCGTGATCGGCGACACGATTTTTGCGGTGGGGATTGTTGCCCTTGCGTGGTTTGTTCTCGGGCTTGTTACTGGTTGGTCCGTCGAAAAGCAGTCGGGGCTAAACATCGAAGGATCATCTAGATCATTGGGTTGAGTGATGCGTGGCTCTTTTTACTGAAGGGGTTTGTACAATGGAAGTTTTTGGTTTGTTTTCAGAGTTTTTATTCTTGCTATCCTCTTTGCCATTCTTTCTGGTCGCGTTTTTATTCGGATAGAAGAGAATCTGTGGGTGGCTTTTGGGTGGGCTCTGTTTTAGCCAACGAACCCCTCGCCTAGAGAGGGGCGTTCAGGCGGTACGATTGAACGGCGCCTGCTCTAGCCTTGTTGGTTGCTTAGTTGGTTGGCAATATCCAGGTAGAATGTTCTTACTGAGTTTTCGAAGGTTTTTCTGTCTGTGTCGCCTTTGGCCAGTCGGTCTGGGTGCCACCATCCTGTTTGGTTGAAATGGTCCCATGGTAAAACGCCGGCGTTGTATTCTTCTTTCCAGAGGGCTGAGGCGAGGGGGACCAGGCCGTCGTTTTCTGGTTCGTTGTAGGTTTGCTTTAGTAGCAGGTGGCCCATCTTTAGGGGGGCGAATGTTGACCAGAAGCCTGCGCGTCCTCCCCATGTTCGGTAGGTGACGCCGTTTTCTATTTCGATTGGTTCCAGGATTCTGTTTCTTGCGGTGGATGCGTCGGTTGTCAGGTCGTAGAAGCCGGTGAGGTCGATTCCTATTGCAAGGAAGGCGTCTACGATTTTGCTGCCGATGCGGGAGCCGCCTACGGCGAAGTCGGCGAGGGGGGAGCCGTTGTGGGGGGTTCCTATTGTTGTGAGGGTGCTGACTTTTTCTTGGCCGCCTAACTTGGCGATCATCCATCTGGCGTCTAGTCCGCCCATGCTGTGTGCGATGATGTGGACCTTTGGTGCGCCGGTTTTTTCTAAGACGGCGTCTACTTCTGCCTTTAGGTTGGCGGCTCTTTTTTCTACTCCTGCAGCGAAGTCTACGTTTGGGGCTGAGACAGAGAAGCCTGCCTCTTGGAGTGTGCTTTTGATTTTTCTGAAGTAGTTGAAGCGGTCGTCTGAGTCATTCGTTAGTGCGGTTAGTTTTTTTGCTCTGTCGAAGGGGGCGATGCCGTGGGCGAGGATGATCGGGTTGGTTTTTTCGTTTGGCATTGTGTTTTTATTGTAGGGGGTGTGGGGATGTAGCTACTGGGTCTAGCGTTTTTTTCTGCCCCGATTACTAGCCGGGGCCACATATGAAGTGGTATGGATTGCGCGTCAGGGTATTTCTAGTTCTATGGCGTCCAAGGCTGCTGTTCTGGTTGCTTTTGGTCGTTTTGCTAATTTTTCTTTGAAGGTGTCCAGGCTGTCTACGAAATTTTCCATGTGGCCTGCTCGGAGTCTGTCGTGGGTTATGCCTACCCCGATTTCTTGGACATGGTGGGCGTTTAGCCTTTGTTCGTACTGTTTTCCGATTGGGATGAGCATCATTGGTTTTTCGAAGTGCAAGCACTCTGAGACAAGTCCGTGGCCTGCTGAGGCTACGACGCCTGCGCATCCGGCGAGGTCGTCCAGGAATCCTGCTTCATTGAATTTTTTGAATGAGACGTTGCCGCCGTTTGATTCTCTGTTGAAGCCGTACGCCCTTATGGGTCTTCTGTCGAAGCGTTCTAGCTGTTCTCGCATTGCGCGGTTGTCGCCGCCTGTGGTGTATGCGAGGAGGAAGTCTCCTTCTCTTGTTTTTTTCTCGTAGACTTTTGGTCTTAGGATTGGGCCTATGAGGGTGGTGGGTTGATATCGAATGGGTGCGTCGATGAAGCTTGTAATGAGGTATCTTTTTGCGCCGCCGTAGTATAGTCGGATGACCGCGTAGGCGCTGGCGAGGTCTGCCCAGAAGCCGGCGGGTCTTTTGAGGTGGCAGTGGGTTAGCAGGTGTTGGTTGTCGAGACTGACGAAGGGAATTCCGTAGCGTCTTGCCCACAATGCGGTGAAGGGTTCAAAGTCTGTTATGACGAGGTCGGGTTTGTAAGTTTTTAGAAGGGTCTTGACGGCACGGTTGGAGGGGGCGAGGTCTGTGGCTGCGCGCCGGACGTTTGAGATGGCTGTTCGTATTGGGGCGTTTCGACCGTTGTTGAAAACCATGAGCAGGCCGAAGACGTTGTGTATTCGGTCTGGGAAGTGTGGTTTGAGGTAGTCGATCGTCTGGTTGCATGAGATGAACTGTACGTCGTGGCCTCTTTCTAGCAGACCTTGACCTACGGCGTGGGCGCGGACTGCGTGTCCGTATCCGTCACCTGCTGCTGCGTAGAGTATCTTGGCCATTGGTTCTTTCGCTTCGTGCGTTTTCTTGTGTTCGAGGTTTCGGGTCGGGTTCCGAAGGGGTTGCTACATGCTGGGCATTTTCATAGCGCTGATTCCGTGGACACCGTTTCGGAATGCGTCGTAAAGGAATCGCAGGTACGAGGTATAGATGAATGAGTTTCTTCGTCGGTATTCGTCCTGCATGAGTTTGTGCATGGCTGGGAGGTTGTACCACGGGATCGACGGGCAGAGGTGGTGTTCCAGGTGGTAGTTGAGATTGCACATTAGAAACGAGACGACTCGGTTGCTGGTTACGGTACGTGTTTGGGTTAGAAGATCTCCGGGGATGGTTTGGGTGTGTTCAGCCCAACTGCGTACGTTGGCGAAGATCATGGCGATGATCATCGGGAACGCCCAGCAGTGAAGCAGGATGTCGGTACGTCCGTAGTGTTTGAAGGTTGCGTAGACGCCTGCGAAGATTCCTGCGAGTAGGGCGTACTCTACGAGGACGTCGAAGCGGTCGCGCGATGATCCGCGGATCATGGCCGTTAGGAATACATGAATGAGATAGAGCGGGGTTCCAACGACGAGCCACGAATAGAATAGTACTGATAGCAGGAATCGGTTTTTGGTGGCGTTGTTGAATTCGTCTGGGTCGCCTTGGTCGCGTGTGTACTTGTGGTGGTAGGCGTGGAGGACTCGGTAGGCGGTTCCGGAGACTGTTAGGGGTGCGCCCATCAGGAAACCGACCCAGCGGTCGAGGAATTTGCTTCTGAACATGCTGAGGTGTGATGCTTCGTGGGTGAGGACTGCCATGGCGTGGATGGCGACGCCCATGATCGCGTAGCCAGCGAATCGCAGAACTGGGTGGGGGACTAGGGTGATTAGCGTGGCTGTGGCGATCCAGAGGGCTGGGTAGGCGACGATGACGATGTTTTTTGCAGGGTCTAGCTTGTGGAGCTTGGCGAGGGCGAGACGCGTCGGGGCTGGTAGCGATCGCAACCATTCGGCGGTGCTGCCTGAAGGGAAAGTTTCTGCGTCGCTGGTGTCCCACTTTTTGATGCGATCGAATCTGTCGGCTGCGCGTTTTGCTGGACGAGTCTTTGGTGTGGGTTGTCGTCGTTGTTTCTGGGTCGTAGTCGTTGTCACTCTGGTCTCGCTGCTTGTGAATATTTTCCCGAGGGTGTCGGACTCGCGCCATGAAAGCCCGCCTTCGTCGCAAGTCGGGGCATTATAGGAAATCGACGTTCGAGTACCAATGGCAGTAGCGAGGCTGAGGTGGGGATGCGAGAGAAATCTTAGTGCCCGGCGACTTATATATCGCTTTTAAGTGGAATATGGTCAGTTTTGCGTTAATGCGTCCATGTGATATATGAATTTAGCTAATTTGGGCTGTTTGTCCGATATCATCAATGGTGAGGGGGTTGGTTTGCGGTTTTTTGGTGCGTTTTCGATTGTATTTGCCTGAGCAAACGCATTGACAGGAGGGCGTTTTGGCTGAATCATACCCCGCTTCTCTTCTGGGCGTTTGGCGCCGCCTAGTTTGTGATTGCTGTCGTCCTTGACGGGGCGCTGTTATTGCCTAGTGAAGCGAGCGTGATGACTGCTGCGCGGCGGTCGTTGTGCGAAATGGAAAGGTCCTTGTTGGAACACACGTTGGAAAATCTCGAATCTCTTCGGCGGAAGGTGAACCTTGGTCTTGCTCTTGGTTCGTTGACGGTCGGGGTTGTGGTTTGCGCTGGTCTGATCTGGACTAAGCCTGCCGCTCCTCGCTTGAATCGTTTTGACCGTGCTCATGATGTGTCTGCGGTTGCGATTCATCCTACGACGGAATCTATTCCTGTTGTTGGTCATGGAACTGTTCGTGCGAAGAAGCAAGTCGATCTGATTCCACAGGTTACTGGTAAGCTTACGAAGGTTCACGAGGATCTCGCTCCTGGGAAAATGATTCCTAAGGGAGCGGTTCTTTTTGAGATTGACCGGACGGTTTATGAGGCGCGTGTTCGTCAGGCGAAGGCTGAGGTGACGGCGCTTGAGGTGGCTGTCCTTAGTCATGCGCAGGAAGCGACGAACCTCGATGCTCGGATCGCTAACTTAGAGCAGATGCTGACGATTGAGAAGGATGACTACGATACGTCTAAGCGTTTGTACGACGTTGATCATGTCGGTAGTGAGCGCGATGTCGATATGGCGTTTCAGAAGTATCTTCGTCAGAAGGATGTCGTCGTTGAGTTCACGAATCGTCGTGCGATGATTCCTCATGTGACTGCTGAGGCTGAGGCGAAGCTTGAGTCTGCTCGTGCGAAATTGGATCAATTCGAGCACGATCTTTCGGGGACAGAGATTCGTTGCCCTTTTGATGCTCGGGTTGAGGCGGTTAGCGCCTACAAGAGCGAAGTTGTTACGGCTCATTTTTCGATTGCGACGCTGACTGACATGGCGGCGTTTGAGATTTCTGTTGGTATAGACCCTCGTGAGCTGAAATGGCTTGCTGATTCGATTCGTCCTGAGTCGCTTGAGAACCTTGATCCTGAGAAGAGTCCGGTTGTTAAGGTTCGATGGTCGCTGCATGGTCAGGATTTTTCCTGGGCTGGCCGGGTTTCGCGATTTGAGCGTGTTGATGAGGCGACTCGTACTGCTCGGATGGTTGTTGAGGTTCAAAACGCTGACATGGTTGCTCGTCTTGATGGAGGGGCTGTGACTGGTCAGGCGCTTTCTATTGGCATGTTCTGCACGGCGGAGCTTCCGGCGAAAGCGCTTGTTGAGGCGTTATTGGTTCCACGTCACGCTGTTTACGATGGTCGATGGGTTTACGTTTTTGAGCCTGATGCGGATTCTAAAGATGCTTCTGTTGGTCGACTTGGTCGTCGTGAGATTCCGGTCTTGCGTTCGATCGGGAACGACGTGTTGGTCGATTTTGCTGATCGCGGTGACGGTTCGTTGTGCGAGCTTGCTGCGAATGAGCGGGTGGTTGTGTCGCCTTTGAGTAAGCCTGTCATTGGTATGCGTGTTCGACTTCGCGGGGCGGCTGCGGTTGCTTCAGTTTCGCCAACTTTATCTGATTCCAATTCCTCTATAACTGACGTGCTGGTTTCATCGTCGGTCGCTCTTTTGGGAAGTGCCTCGATCCACGGAGGCTCTTAACATGGGACTGCTCCGCGGTTTGATCGCGGGGGGTGTTCGCAATCCTGTCTTAGTGAACCTGGTGATGGTCTGCATTTTAGCCGGCGGTTTTTTTTCTGCGCGGCGGATGGTTCGCGAAGCCTACCCCGAATTCGAACTTGATCATATCGCTGTTGAGGTTGCGTATCCGGGTGCGAGTCCGGATGACGTGGAGCGTTCTATCTGCACCCCGATTGAAGAGATTCTTCAGGGACTTCGCGGGATGCGCGAAGTATCGTCTTCTGCGAATGAGAACTATGGGGTTGTTTTTGTTGCGCTTGAGGGGGACGTTGAAGATCCTTCTGCGGTGATGAAAGAAGTGAAGGATCGGGTTGATCAGATTACTGATTTCCCTGCGGAAGCTGAGCGCCCGATTGTTCGTGAGACTTTTCTTCGTGGCGACGTGATAAACGTTGCGATTTATGGCGATCTTCCTGAGCGAACGCTGAAGGCGGTTGCGCGCGAGGTGAAGGATGATCTGACCACTGAGGTGGCGATCTCTCAGGTTTCGCTCTCTGGGGTTCGTGATGACGAGATTCTCATCGAGGTTTCTGATCAGGCGCTTGATGCTTATCGTCTTTCGCTTGCCGACGTGATGTCAGTTGTTGCTCGGAGTAGTTTGGATTTGCCTGCGGGGTTGATTCGGACAGCTGACGAGGAGCTTACGCTTCGTGTGATGGGTCAGCGGTATTACGCGTCTGATTACGAGAGTCTTGTCGTCTTGGAGAAGGGCGACACGATTGTTCACTTAGGCGACATTGCGACGGTTCGTGAGGGATTTGAGGAGGCGGTTGTCAGGGGTCGGTTTAATGATTTGCCTGCTGTTGTTGTTCAGGTTTTTAAGACGGCTGAGGAAGACTCTAAGGAGATTGCTGAGATCGTTCGGTCGTATGTTGCGTCTCGTCAGGTTGGGTTGCCTTCAGCGTTGAAGATGTCGGTTTGGGCTGACGGTTCTCGTGATATCGATGACCGGATTGAGATGTTGGTTTCGAACGGGATCATGGGGGTCTTGTTGGTTTTTCTAACGCTCGCTTTTTTTCTCGAGTTTCGGGTAGCGCTTTGGGTGGCGGTGGGGATTCCCGTTTCTTTCGCGGGTGCGCTGATCATCATGTATTTGACGGGATCGACGCTGAATATGATCAGCCTGTTTGCTCTGTTTATTGTGTCGGGGATTATTGTTGACGATGCGATCGTTATTGCTGATAGCGTTTATTCTCGGCGGAAAGCGGGGGAAGAGCCTGTGCTTGCGTCTATCAACGGGACTGCTGAGGTTGCGCTGCCTGTGCTAGGTGCTTCGGCGACTACGATCGTGACGTTTGTTCCGCTGCTTTACATTAGCGGCGTGATGGGGCGGTTTATCTATATTCTGCCGGTGGTTGTGATCGGTGCGATTTGTGCTTCTGCGGTTGAGGCATTTATTGTTTTGCCGTCGCACCTTTGTCATCGCACGCCTCCGGGGGTGAAGGAGGTCAAGCGGGAGCCGCATCGGTTGCGCGTCCTGATGGATGTTGCGGTGGCGGGGTTTATCGAGAATTGGTATCGACCGTTGTATCGAGCTTCGCTTCGGGCGCGGTATGTGACGCTCAGCGTTGCGATCATGTTGGCGTTGATGTGTGCTGGATTGGTGCTCGGCGGGCGGACGCCTACGGTTCTTTTTGCCAAGGAGAATGGGAACATCGTTCGGGCTCGGGTTCGCTTGCCTGAGGGGACGCCTGCTGGGGTTACGGAGAAGGTTTGTCAGCAACTTGAAGACGGGGCTAAGCTTCTTAACGGCGATCCGGCGCTTGTGCCGCTGTCAAAAGGATTACTTGTACGGCAGATTTATACGATCATGGGTGAGTTCGCGGAGTTTTTGCCGATTCGGGGGAACAATCTTTGCGAGACTAGCGTGGAGCTGATGCCGGCGGAAGAGCGCGGAATTGACGACGAAGAGATCATGGATCGCTGGCGGATTCATATCGGCAAGGTTCATGACGCGGTTGAGTTTCGCCTTGCGCGGAGGCAACTTGGTCCGACGGATCGTCCGATCGAGATTCGGCTTTTGGGTCGTGATCTTGACGAGATGGCTTCTGCGTCTCTTGCGATTCAGGACAAGCTTCGGGAGTTTGAGGGTACGCTTGACGTTGGGGATGATCTTATCCCTGGTAAGCGTGAGCTTCTTGTAACTCTGAAGCCCTCGGCGCGTACGCTTGGTCTTACGCTTGACGATGTAGCGACGCAATTGCGACATGGTTTTTTTGGGGGTGAGGCTGTTACGCTTCGTCGCGGTCGGGAAGAAGTGAAGGTTCGGGTGCGCTTTCCTGAGGATGAGCGGCGATCGATTCTTGATTTGGAGAATATGCGGATAACGACTGCGCACGGGGAACAGGTACCGTTTCTTGAGGTTGCGGAGCTTGAATGGGATCGTGGTCTTGCGCTGATTATGCATCAGTCGTATCGTCGTCGCGTTCGAGTCTTGGCGGATGTCGATGATCGGGTTGCGAACGCTGAGCAGATTATGCAATCTCTTGAGGTGGGATTCCTTGATGAGGTTGTGGCGAGCCACAACGACATGACTTGGACTTTTGGCGGTGATCGGGAGCGGATGGGTGAGTCGATGAGCAGTTTGACGGCGGGGTTTAAGATGGCGCTGCTGGTGATCTATGCGATTCTTGCTGGGATGCTTCGTTCTTACGTTCAGCCACTGGTCATCTTGATGGCGGTTCCGCTTGGTTTTGTTGGGGCGATTCTTGGTCATACGGTTTTGGGTATGGATCTTACGTTGATGAGTATGTTCGGATTGGTTGCGCTCTCGGGGGTGGTTGTGAACGATTCATTGGTCCTTGTTGATGTGATCAATCGAGGGGTTCGAGAAGGCAAGAGCGTTGTTCATTCTGTGTTCGAGGCGGGCGAGCGGCGTTTTCGAGCTGTGGTTTTGACCTCTATTACGACGATCGTTGGTCTTGCTCCTATTCTTCTGGAGCAGAGTAGTCAGGCTCAGTCGGTTAAACCGATGGCTGTTTCGTTGACGTTTGGTTTGCTGGCGGCGACGATTCTGACTCTTTTTGTGGTTCCTTCTCTTTTTCTTATTACGAACGACGTACGACGGGTTTTTCGCTGGTTGCGATTTGGCGGGGCTTATCCGGTTCGAGAGCTTGTTGAGGATGCGGCTCACGATCAGTGGATGACTGCGGGTCAAGAATGATGATGAACAAAACGACACGTTCGGGTTGGGGATTGAATGGTCGAGGGTCGCATTGTGTTCTCGGTGGCGGATGTTTATTTGCTGGGTATTTGGTTTTGGTTTGCGGGTGCCGTCTGCCTCTGACGGGATCTGCGCTTGCGGTGCACGATCATCACAACGCGATCTCTCTTTTGCCGGACGAAGCACGGGCTGCCCATGCATCGATTGGGTCTCCGGTGATTATGGAAGAGGCTGCGAGTCTCTTGCCGGAGGGTCTTTTAACTCTTGCGGATAGTCGTTCGATTGCGGTTCGGGCGAATCCTGACATTCATGCTGCTCATGCTCGGTTGCAGATTGCGGCGGCGCGTATTGCTCAGGCGCGATCTCGGTATCTTCCGACGGTTTCGATGACGATGAATGCCTCGCGGACGTTTTTGACTCCTGCCAGTCGCAATCGCTTATCTGCTGGGCTGCAACCATCGACTTTGGTTCCTGCGGATACAGGTACGAGCAATTTTGCGGTGACGAGTCTTTTGAATGCTCTTCGGACGCCCTTGTTTGGGATCGAAGTAAGTGGGGATACGAATCCGTTTAGTGAGCATTCGCTTGCTCTTTCGGCGAGTTGGACAGTCTTTGACGGTTTCATTCGTGATGCGCAGACGCTAGCGTCGAAGCATTTGTATCTTGCGTCGTCGGACTCACTTCTTGATGTTCGGCGGTTGATCGTTGGCGCGGTCGATGTTTCCTACTATCAAGTTCAGCTTGCTCAGGAGCAGATTCGGATTGCGCGTGCTGACGAGAAGTTTGGGCAGGATCAACTTAATGAGACGACGAAGCTGCGGGCTGCTGGTCGGGCGACGTCGTCGGATGTTGACAATTTTCGCGTGCGTGTTCTTGCTGCTAAGGCTCGAGTTACTGCTGCGATTGGTTTGCGTGATTCTGGTCGCGTTCTTCTTGCTGAGTTGATGGGGATTCCGGGCGCTATGTTGCCGATCGAGTTGAGCTTGTCGCCTCTGCTACCTGAGACGGAGGAAGAATTGGCTCTTCCGGATGCTTCGGAGTGGGTTGCTCGGGCGATCGAGAATCGTCCTGATCTCTCGCAGCTTGAACGGATCATTGACAGTGAGCAGCAGAACGTGCGGGTGGCTGATGGCGCTTTTTATCCATCTGTGAACGCGAGCGGATCTTGGGGTTTCGATCGGAGCTCGAATTACCGTATGACGAGAGAGGATCAGTCGGCGGCCCTTGGGGTTGAGCTTCGTTGGGAGGTCTACACCGGTGGGCGACGCGACGCGCAAGTTCGTGCTGCTGAGGGAGTTCGGGGGCAGGCGGTGGCTGACCGAAATCGGTTGCTTCTTTCGGTTGAGGGTGACGTTCGGCGTGCGATTGTTGACTTGAAGGATGGGCAGGAGCA